>SCQP01000014.1:0-300000 GCA_004299485.1 Acidobacteriota bacterium | reverse complement strand
CTTTGAGCTCACGCTGTACAATGCCGACGGCAGCGAAGCCGAAATCAGCGGCAATGGCACGCGCTGCGTGGCCGCGTTTTACGCTCGTCACGGCTTCCGCAGCGGCGAATTGCTAACCGGCGCCGGCCCCCGCCGCGTGACCGTACTCGACGGCGCCGGCGCCTTTTGGACGATTGAAGTTGAGCTGGGTGCGCCGCGGATCGAGGGCCGGGATGCCGCCCTCGGAGCTTTCGTCCTGTCGGTGGGCAATCCCCAGTGCGTTGTCACTGTGGCCGATTTCCCCGGAGACTGGGAGGCACGAGGTGCCGCGCTCGAAGCGCATCCACGCTTCCCGGAGCGCACCAATGTCGAATTCATGCGGGTGCTGGACCGTCATCGCATCGAAATCCGCATTTTCGAGCGCGGCGTTGGCCCCACGGCTTCGAGCGGCACCGGCAGTTCGGCTTCGGCCGTCGCGGCTATCGCCCAGGGTTTGGCGAACTCGCCCGTCGAAGTCGTCACGCCCGGTGGCAGCCAGAAGGTCATCTGGGGTGGCGGCTCATCCTCCATCAAGCTCCTTGGCCCGGCTTCGATTGTGGCCGAAGGAGTCTTCCTCTATCCATGATCCGGTCCGTCCTCACGTGGGCTCTGACTTGGGGTTACATGGTCGCGGCGGGCCTGGTGAGTTTGCCCATCATCTGGCTTACCGGCCGGTTGGGTTTCACCTACAGAGCCGCGCGCCTCGGTCTGCGTTTGCTCTTCAAGCTCGCCGGCGTCCGGATCGAGGTCAAGGGCGCTCTGCCGGTGCTGCCGGCCGGTACGACTCCCCTCTATATGGCGAATCACCAGAGCAACCTCGATCCTCCCATCCTCGTCGTCGCCTTACCCGGCAACCTCGCCTTTCTCGCCAAGAAGCAATTGTTTTCCGTTCCCATCCTCGGCACCGTCCTTAAGGTTGGTGGCCTCATTCCCGTAGCACGTGCAGGCAACCCCAACGCGGCCCGTGCCATCGAGGCGCGCGCCGCCGCCGCCATCCGCGCCGGCCGTCCGTTTATCATTTTTCCTGAAGGCACCCGCTCGCGTGACGGTTCGCTCCTCGAATTCAAGAAAGGCCCGTTCTACCTCGCCGAACTAATCCAGGCGCCGGTCGTTCCCGTTCGCATTGAGGGCAGTGGCGCGCTCATGGCCAAAGGCTCCGCCCGTATCCGCCCCGGGGTCGTGACCCTGAGGGTTTATCCCCCCATCGAGCCAGGAGCATGGGCGGACGCCAGGGATCCACGAGCGGCTTTGGCAGCGCTGGTGCGGGAGCGTCTCGCTCCCCTTGCGCTTCGATGAGAAGCCGTGCTAGGCTTCTATCGAAGTACAAGGAGAGAGCAGTATGTCCGGCCTCGACCTCCCACAGGGTACTCTCGATCTTCTGATCTTGAAAGCGGTCGCGCTCGAGCCGCGCCATGGCTGCGCCATCGCCGAGCGCATCGCCCAGATCTCGCGTGGCGCCGTAGCGGTCCGCCCCGGCTCGCTCTATCCGGCATTGCACCGGCTGGAGCGCCGCGGCCTGCTGCGCCCGCGTTGGGGAGCGTCCGAAAACAACCGCCGTGCCAAGTTCTATGAACTGACCGTGCGCGGCCGCAAACAGCTCGAACAGGAGTCCGCTGCCTGGCGTCAGTTGACCGTCGCGGTCAACGACATTCTGGAGTCCGCATGAGCTTCTTTCGCCTGCGCGCCTTGTTCCGCCGTTCGCACATGGAGTGTGATCTCCGGGACGAAATGTCGTTCCACGCTGCTACCGCGCGCCAGACCGTCGAGCTCGAAGCCACGGCGGAAGCCTGCCGCGATGCCCGCGGCGTTAGCTTCCTGGAGAACACCCTGCGCGACCTGCGCTATGCCGCCCGCGGTCTCTGGCACACGCCTGGCTTTACTATCCCCGCGCTGATGACTCTTGCCTTGGGCCTGGGAGCTGCCATCGCCATCTTTTCCGTCGCCGATGCGGTCCTCGTGCAACCGCTGGCCTATCCCGGCGCCAATCGCCTGATGGAGCTGCACGAGAGCATGCCGCTGCTGTTGAAAACTCCTGTCGCCTTCTCCGCGCCCGATATTGCTCAGGTGCAGAGGGCGGGAGCGGAATTCACCGGGGTGGCGAGCTTTGAGGAGAATCAGCGCGACCTGGTGGTGGGCGCTGCTGCTGCGGCGCGCGTCCGAACCACGCGCATTTCAGCCAATTTATTGCCGCTGCTCGGCATCAGCCCGGTGCTCGGGCGCAATTTTACCGCGCGCCAGGACCAGCCCGGCCAGCATGTGGCCATTCTCAGTAATGCGTTGTGGAAGCAGGAATTGGGCGGGGATCCACACGTTCTAGGCCGGACGCTGCATCTCGATGGTGTGCTCTACACCGTGGTGGGGGTCATGCCGCCCGGCTTCGAGTTCCCGCCTCGTGGTCTGCCGGACAACCGTCCCGCAGCGCTATTCGTGCCCATGGCGTTCACGACCACCGAGCTCACCGACTTAGCCGACGGTTTTGACTTTGGCGTGCTGGCCCGCTTACGGCCTGGCGCCACGCCGGCCGAGGCGCGCGTACAAATGGAGGCGGCCTCCAGCCGAATCCTGCAGATCTGGGCAGCCAAGCTGGGTAAAATCCCTGGCCTTTCACTCGTCATCACGGTCGATCCGCTGCGTGATCTGGTCATTGGTCCAACGCGCGTCCTCATGGATCTGCTGCTGGGCGCCGCGGCGCTGCTGTTGCTGCTCAGTTGTGCGAACGTGGCCAATTTATTTCTGGTTCGCGCCACCACGCGCCGCCGCGAGTGGTCGTTGCGGGCAGCACTGGGCGCCAGCGGCGGGCGTCTAATCCGCCAGGCGCTAACCGAGTCCACGTTACTCAGCCTGGTTGCTGCCGCGGGCGGGCTGATGCTGGCCTGGGGCGCACTCGCCGCGCTCACCGCATCCGCCCCGGCCAGCCTTCCTCAGGTGCGGGAGATCGGCTTGAACGGTTGGTCCCTGCTCTTCGCCGCCGCCGTGGCGTTAGTGGCTGGACCGCTGTGTGGCCTGCTGCCGGCGCACGCGGCCGCCCGTTCGGATCTGGAGCAGAACCTGCGCGCCGATGCGCCCTCGCTTGCCGGTGGTGGCAGTGGAGCACGTGCGCGCCAGACGCTCGTGGTAGCGCAGGTAGCCATCGCCTTCGTCCTCGTCTGTGGTGCCGGGCTACTGGTACACAGCTTCGTTCAGGCAGAAGCAGGCAGCTCCGGTACCCACCCTCAGGGCGTTACCACCGCCGAGTTGCTTCTTCCCCAGACTCAGTACGCCGCCGCCGGCCGGGCAGTCACGTTCGTGAGAGAACTGCAAGGGCGCCTCGAGGCGCAGCCGGGCGTTAGGGTGAGTGCGGTTTCCACCGCGCTTCCGACTGAACCGAATTGGGGCCGCATTTTTACGGTTGAGGATAAGCCAGCGCCGGCTGGCACCCCGCTTCCGGTGTCGAAGCACACCTTGGTGACGCGCGGCTTTTTCCGCACCCTCGGAATTCCCATGGTTGAGGGTCGCGACTTTACGCCCCAGGAAGTTCAGGGCGGGCGCCATGTGGTCATTGTCAGCGCCAGCATAGCCCGCCGCTACTGGCGGCACGGCAGCGCCATCGGGCAGCGCATTGCGTGGGGGACGTCGGGCGGCCACGCCCCCTGGCTAACGATTGTTGGGATTGCCGGCGATGTCAAGGAGTCCGGCCTCGACCAGCCTGCAGGGTTGCAAACCTACGTCCCTTACGGACAGATGTGCGCAACCGCTAGATCTGACGACGCCTGCCGCAACCTCTACTTGAGTGTGCAGGGGCGCGACCGCGCGCTGCTGTCGCTGCCGCGGTTTGTGGCGGGTGTGGATCCGGAAATACCAGTCACCAACGTGCGTCCCTTGCAAGCCGTGCTCGATGCCTCGATCACACCGCGCCGATTCAACACGCTATTGCTCGCTGTGTTTGGCCTGGCGGCTCTGTTGCTGGCAGGCATCGGTCTTTACGGCGTGCTGTCTTTCGCCGTTGCCGGCCGCAAGCGCGAGCTGGCGGTCCGTATGGCGCTGGGCGCTGCGCCTGGCTCCGTCGTACGAATGGTCATCGGCATCGGCGGCCGCCTGGCGCTGGCGGGCCTCCTCATCGGCGCCCTCTGCGCCTGGCTGCTGTCCGGCATACTGCATGCCAGCCTCGGGGATTTGCTCTACCGCACTGCTACCCTGGACCCGTTCACTTGGCTTGCGGTCGCCGCGGTCCTATTGCTGGTCGCTCTGGCCGCCGCCTACATCCCCGCCCGCCGCGCCAGCCGCATCGCGCCCCTCGCCGCCCTGCGTGAAAACTAGCCCCATCGCGTCCCGTGGTATGGTGTTTGTATGGCGAAGTATAAGACCACCACGGTACGTTTGGCGGCGGAGGATCTGCAAGCGCTCAAGCGGGCGCGTGCGGCCGGACACAACGCATCGGCACTGATCCGCCAGGGTCTGCGGGCGGCGGCGGCGGAGTTTTACCCTGGCCGGCGGGCGCCCCGCACCGGCCTTTTTGTTTCGACCTCGCTGAAGCTGGGCGATGAGGCTCACCTGTTTCGTGATTGCGAGTAATGAAACCGGCGTTGATTGCCGACACCGGCGGCCTGCTCCGCGCCTTGGCGCGCCGGCCGGATGGACTCCCGAGCTTCCCCGACTTCACTTCCGAGTTGCGGGAAGCGGTGCGCGTGGTGGTGCCAGGACTTGTACTGGCTGAGGTGGATTATTTCTTGCGCGCCGAGCGGGCCGCTATGCGGGCGCTCGTGGCGGACATCTTTGATCCGGCCAGCCGTTACGAGTTCGAACCTGCGCTGCCGGATGATATCGCGCGCGCCCTTTACCTGGACGCTCGTTTTGCCGAGTTGCAGCTTGGTCTGGTTGATGGCTGTGTAGCGGCCGTCGCGGAACGGCGAAAAACGTTTCGCGTGTTGACCACGGACCGTCGCGATTTTGGAGCCTTGCGCGTGGGGCCGCATTTGGACCGCCCCCTGGATCTCGTGCCTTAGTCTAGCCCGGCGGCCAATGCATGGCGCGGCCGCCCAGCAGGTGCAGGTGCAGGTGAAACACGCTTTGGCCGGCATCGGGTCCAACATTCAACACTGTCCGGTATCCGCCCGTCAGCTTACGTTCACCCGCCAGCCGCGCCGCGTGCAGTTGCAGCTCGCCGAGCAACCGCGCATCGCCTTCCCCGGCCTCGGCCAGGCCGCCCAGATGCCGCTTCGGCACCAGCAGAATGTGCGTCGGCGCGCCCGGCTGAATATCCTCAAACGCATAGACGTGCTCATCCTCGTAGACCTTCTTCGAGGGAATTTCGCCCGCAATGATGCGGCAAAATAGGCAATCTTCCGCCGCCATGATTACTCGCCGCCGCTCGCCGCGGGCCCATTGCTGGTCTTGTACGGTGATTGCATATATTGGCGGGCGATTTCCTGGGCGTTGTTGGTGTCGTCGTGGGTGGCGATGGCGAGCTGGTACTCGTTCAGCGCCCGGTTGCGCTGGCCGGTCATGTCAAAGATCTTGCCAAGCTGAATGTGGCTCCAGACCGCAACCCACTCCGGATTCAAATCCCCATTGATCGCCTGCCGGTAGGCGTCGGCGGCGTTCTGCCAGTTTTCTTCCTGGTAATACGCCTCGGCCAGCCGGTAGTACGAGAGCGAGCTGATAGGGTTGATTTTCAGCGCGCTTTCGTATTGCGCCACCGCCGCCGGGAAGTTGCCGGCTGCCACATCGTTGTCGCCGCGCGAGAGTGCGACCTTTAGGTCCAGTGCCGGGCTGGCTTTGAGAATCCAGCCGTTGGGGTCGACCGACACCTTCAGCGGCCGGTCCTGCATGTCCAGACTGAAACTGCTCGTGCTGCCGGACACCGGAACGGTCCGCGTCGCCGTGGCCCCGTCGGTCTCAACCGCAACTTCGACCGGCATGTTGAATAAATCCAGATTCTGCTGCACGGTCCCGGTCACACGGAACCCGCCCGTGCCCAGGCGATAAATGGTGTACTGATCGGAAAACGTCGGAATCGCCGTGCCCTGATACCACTGGCTGAAAAAGCTGCGCAGGTCAGCGTCGGTGCTCTTTTGCAGCGCCTGCATGAAATCATTGGTGGTGATCGGCTTCCAGGCATAGTGATTCACGATGTCGCGCAGGGCATTGTTGAAGGGCTGCGCGCCAAGCTGCCAGCTCAGCATATGGAACAGCATCGCGCCTTTGTCGTAGTTCATGTCCTGGAACTGCGGAGAGAACACGTAGAGCGAGCTGGAATTGCTGAGCGCCGTTTGCGGATAGCTCAACGCCCCGACCGCAAGCTGCTGTACCAGCGCTTGCCAGGCGGCTTTACCCTGGGTGTGGTCGATGTAGAGCGCCTCGGCGTAGCGCGCCGCGCCATACTGCAGCCAGGCATCGTCGAGCGATGCGGGGCTGACCATCACCCCAAACCATTGCTGCGCGATCTCGTCCACCATCAGGTTCAGGCTCACGCTGGAGCCAATCGAGGTGCGCGACAGCACCACCAGTCCCGGCGAGGCGAACGAAGGCAGCGCATCCGAAGGCAGCTCGACAAACTGCAGCGGCTGCGTGGCCGTCGCATAGGGCGGCGTGCCGAACGTGTCGGTCAGGAACGTGTATATATCCGCCGCAGTCTTGGCATAGCCGGCGGCCAGCGCTGCGGGAACGTCCGAGCTGAAGTAGAAGTTCGAGGCCACCCCGTTCTGGTTAAAGCTCTGCGCCTTGAGCGGTGTGACAATCACGGTGCCTGGGAAGCTGGCGTGGGCCTGTTGGAAGTGGTAGGTCGTACCCCCATTGGCCGCCGCCGTCGTGGTTCCGGTTCCGCTCGCTACCATGGTCATGCCCGCCGGCAATGTAGCCGTAATGTCAGCGGTGAAGCGCGAGGTATCGTAGCCCGCCATCGGAAACCACTCGCCCGGGTACAGTAAGAACGCACCGTCGGTCCCCACATAGGCCGTGCGGATGCCGCTGATCGGGCTCGTGGCGGCGTCGGGCAGCGCGCCGGCATACTGCACGGTAATGACGCTGGGCGTGTTGGCGGCGAGCGGCGGCGAAAACGTTACGATCACCTTGTCCTGCTGCCGCATGTGGGCCAGCGCATTGCCGGCGGCGTCGGTGATGCTCCGGATCTGCATGGCCTGATTCAACTGCAAGCTGGCGCTGGTCAGTTGGCTGGCAGGATTAATGGTCAACTTGGCCGTGGTTTCCAGCGTATGCGCAGGAAAATTAAAGTTCAGGTTCAGGTCGTAATGACCGACCACAAACGGTGGCGGCGGCGCCGTCGGCAGCGGCGCCGGCGCTTGCTCTTTCAGCGTTTTGGGCGGTGCTTGATGCTTGATCACCGGCGGCGGAGGGATGGCCTGCGTTCCCTGCGCATCCGAAATTGCTACCAAAGCCAATGCCACCGCAATGGCCAGAAGGACGCCCTTGATATTCCGGCGTTTCATATAGTTGCCTTCAGTATAGACGCTGTTGCGGGTCCGGTTAGGTACTCGCCAGTCCCACGTGCCCGCAAAGGCCCAAAGCCCCGGCCACGGCATCCGCGGCACGACTGATGGCGCCCGGCGGACCCAGCCTTGCCCGCACCTCCGCTAGGCCGTCAAGCTGCACCTGCCGTTCGGGGCCGTCGCCCAGCAACCGCGTGGCCCAATCCGTGATCGCCGCAGCCGAAAACGCGCCCTGGATGAGCTCGGGGACCACACCACGTTCGGCAATGAGGTTCACCATGGCCACATGCTCGGTATGCACCAGCCGCCGTCCAAGCTGAAAGCTGAGCGGCGCGAGCTTGTAGAACACCACCATCGGCACGCCTAGCAGCGCGGTTTCCACCGTTGCCGTGCCGCTGGCGACCAGCGCCATCCGCGCCTGCGCCAAGGCCGTGTACATCTCATTGCCGGGCAGCAATTGCACGCCTTCGGGGACCATGGCGCGTATGCTTTCGACAGAAACATGCGGCGCCACCGGCAGTACAAACTTGCATCCGTGTGTGGCCTGCAAGCGCTGCATGGCCTCGGTCAGCACCGGCAGATGCATCTCGACTTCGCGCTGCCGGCTGCCCGGCAGGACCGCGACGGTGCGGTCATCCCTCGCAACCGGGTGTTCCGCCCGCCATCGCGCCACGCGCTCTACCAGCGGATGGCCTACCGCGGCGACCTGCACGCCATGGCGCTCGTAAAACTCCTCCTCAAACGGGAAAATGCAGATCATCCGCTTCACGTATCGCTGAATCTGCTTCACCCGCCCACTGCGCCAGGCCCAAAGTTGGGGGCTGATGAAATAAGCCACCGGAATTTTCAGCTCATGCGCCGCGGCCGCCAGCCGCAGGTTGAAATCCGGAAAATCCACCAGAATGACGCCCTGCGGCCGCCGTTCCCGCAGCGCGGCTTTCAGCTTGGCCAGCAGCCGCCGCAGACGCGGCAGATGGCGCACGACTTCCACCAACCCCATCACCGCCAGCTCGCGGTCATGGACCAGCAGCTCGCATCCCGCCGCAGCCATGCGCTCTCCTCCGCAGCCAAAAAAATGCAGGGCCGGGAAGCGCCGCCGCAACTCCGTAATCAGTTCCGCCGCGTGCGCGTCGCCGGAAGCCTCGCCCGCAATGATCATCACCTCCATGAGGGATTAGCATAGCCTGCGAGAACACTCTCCGGCGTAAACTGAGCACTATGCGCAAAACCGTTTGTGTCGCCGCGCTCCTGCTGACGCCCGCTTTGGCGCTGGCGCAGGCCAAAGCGCCCAACGCACCCACCGTAACGGTCACGGCCCAGGGCAGCTTCAAGACCGCGCCCGATACGGCCGTCGTCTCGATGGAAGTGACCGGCCAAAGCGCTGACCTGAAGACTGCCTATGCCCAGGCGCAAAGCCAGGCCGCCGAAGTGCGTATGCTCCTGCGCCAGCAAGGCTTCCGGCCCGACGAGGCGCACTGGAGCGGCTTTCAGGTGCAGCCGAACGTAGACTATAAAACCCATCAGGTCACCAGTTACACCGTTCGCAATGATCTCGAACTTAAGCTGACCGACTTCGCCCGTATCGGTTCGCTCCTGAACGCTGCCACCGGCAAGGGTCTGAACGCGCTTCGCAACGTCAGCTTCGAGCTTGCGCATCCGGAAAAAGCCAAAGCCGCAGCGATTGCGGATGGCTTTGCCAAAGCCCGCGGTGAAGCCGCCGCTTTGGCGCGCGCCGCCGGTGTGGCGCTGGCCGGCCTGCAATCGGTAACGGTGGATACCTCGGGTGGCTTCGTCCGGCCGATGCCGCGCTTTACCGCCATGGCCGCCGAGGCCGTTCCCGCCCCGACGGAGCAGTTCACCCCTCAGGAAATTACCGTCACCGCCAACATCACCGCCGTCTTCAACCTCGGCCATTGACGCCTCCCGCCCTCAGCATTGTCATTCCGACCTGGAACGGCCGTGATCTCCTCGCCCGCTTCCTGCCCTCCGTCGCCGCCGAGCTCACGCCTGAGCGTGAGCTGGTGATCTCGGACGACGGTTCCACCGACGGCACTGCCGCCTGGCTGGCCGAGCATTACCCGGCGGCGCGCGTCCTGCGTTCCGAGCGCAACCGCGGCTTCGGTCCTGCCGCCAACGCCGGCATCGAAACCGCGCGGGCGGAGATAGTTGTCCTGCTCAACAGCGATGTCGAGCTAACGCCCGGCTGCCTCGATCCCATTGCCCTCGGCTTCGACCGCTCCGAACTCTTCGGCATCACGCTCCGCGCCTTCGATCTGCCCGAAAAAGTCTTTTCCACCGGCGGCAAGCTCGGCCGTTTCCGCCGCGGCTTTTGGGAGTCCTGGCGCAACTACGAGCAGCCTGCAGGCGCGAGCTTCATGCTGGCCGGCGGCTTCTGTGCCTTCCGCCGCAGCGCGTTTCTGGAACTCGGCGGCTTCGACCCTGTCTTTGCCCCCTATTACAGCGAAGACCTCGACCTGTCCTACCGCGCCCGCAAGCGCGGCTGGCAGCTCGCCTACGAGCCTGCCTCCGTCCTCTACCATCAGCGCAGCTCCAGCGTGAACCGCCATCAGAACCGTTTCCGCCGCCAGGCGATCATCGAACGCAACCGGCTTCTGTTCCACTGGCGCAACCTCGACCGCTCCCGCCTGCTGCGGCACCTCGCCTGGGCGCACCTGCTGCTATTGCAGATGCTGCTTAAGGGCAATTGGGCCTACCATCTAGGTTATGGGCAAGCTCTGCGTCGCATCGGCCAGGTCCGCCGTTTCCGCGCATCCGAGAAGCCGTACTGGCGGCTGCGTGACGCCGCGCTCGAGCTGGCCGCAACATCACAGGCCGTGAGTGCATCCTCAGTACAGGGGTTCTTATGAAGAAGTGGATTTTGCCAACCTTAGCCGTGGGCGTGGTCGTATTCCTGATGACCCGCCAGGGCAGGGAACTGCAAGACAAGATCAGCGACAATTTCGGCGACTGGATCGACAACCTCGAGCGCTCTGGCCAGCGCCTTTCCGATACGCTGGAGAAAGTCCAATCCGTCCTCGCTCGCTGCAACCGCACGTTGGAGCAAATCGCCGGCTGAAGATCGCTGGACTGAGAACTGAAAACTGAAAACTGATAACCTGTCGCTAGTGATGTTGGGCGAGAGGAAACTTCTGGGCTTAGGCTTTGGTGGCTGGCTGCTCAACCTCACCCTCGCCATCCTGATCGCCTTCGTAGTCGTGCTGTTCGCGTTTCAGCCCGTGCAGGTCGAAGGCTACAGCATGATGCCGCATTTGCAGAACCGCGAGCGGCTTCTCATTGACAAGGTCTCCTTTGGCGTCCAGCCGCTCCAGCGCGGTGATGTGGTCGTATTTCATTACCCGCTCGATCCCTCTCAGATCTTCATTAAGCGCATCATCGGCCTGCCCGGCGATCATCTGGTGATCTGGGATGGGACGGTCTACATCAACGGCAACAAGCTCATTGAGCCTTACGTGAAAAAGAAGTTTCAGGACTATGCCGATTTCTCCGAGGTCACCGTCCCGCCGCGCGAGTATTACGTGCTCGGTGATCACCGCAACAGCTCGAACGACAGCCGTTTCTGGGGCTGCCTGCCCTCCAAAGACATCTTCGGCCGCGCTGTCTTTGCCTACTGGCCGCCAGCGGATCTGGGGCTAATTCACTAGGGCGTATGAAGGCGGAAACCCTCCAACTCGAAAAGTCGAGCAAGAACCCGGCGGGCCACGCCACAGTGTTAACAAGCACTAAGGCGGCGCTTACTCTAAAAAGTTGCTGCAGACAGGGGAAACTGGAGTAGACTGCTGGCCGAAGCATTTATGCGGGTCGGATTGGAAGTTGCGGGGAAAGAGTTCGGCCTGGCTTGGCGGCGGCTGTGGCGCCGCTGGACCGTCACCGTGCTGGCGATTGCGACCCTGGGTCTGGCCATGGGCGCTAGCACCGCCATGTTCAGCGTGTTTTACGGCCTGGTAGAGCATCCGCTGCCCTTGCCCGAAGCGCGCCAACTGGTCTGGCTGCAAACGGACAGCCGCTCCACCCGCCAAATCAACCCCGCCGGCGCCTCGATTCTGGATATCCTCTCCTACCAGCGGCGGACGCGTGCGCTGTCTGCCGTGGCGGGATTTGAGGAGGACACCTGCACCCTGCTCGGCAGCGGCGCACCGCAACACATACTTTATACCGGCATCGAAGGCGACTTTTTCCGCGCCCTGGGGGTGGCTCCGGCGTTGGGCCGCTGGCTGCAGCCGAGCGACGGCGCGGTCAGTTTTCCCACGGTGACCGTCATCAGCCATCACGTATGGCAGATGGACTTTGGCGGCGATCCGCAAGTACTGGGCAAAAAAATCGATGTCGATGGCCTTTGGTATAGCGTCGTGGGCGTCATGCCGCCCGGCTTTGATTATCCTCACGGCAGTCAGTTGTGGTTTAGCGAAGTCACCATCGGGATTCCGGCCAACTATCGCGGCTGGCGGCACTTATCCCTGTTTGGGCGGCTGAAGCCGGGCGTGACGCTGGCACAAGGCCGGCAGGACCTGAGCGCCGTCGCCGCCAGCCTCGCCGCCAAGTACCCCAAGTATGACGGTGACGTAGGGCTACAAGTGACTTCTCTGGCGAGTCATGTGTCTGGTCCGGTGGCGTCCGAGCTGGACCTGATGATGATCGGCGCGCTGCTGGTGTTAGGGCTGGCCTGCGCCAACGTGGGCAATCTGATGCTCGGCGCGGCCGTGAACCGTTGGCCGCAAATCGCTTTGCAGGTGAGTCTGGGCGCGCGCCGGCGCCGGCTCTTTGGACAGCTTTTTGCGGAGGGACTGACGTTGGCGCTGCTGGCCAGTGCCCTCGGTTGGGTCATCGCCTGGGGAATCTTACCGCTCATACGGTACTGGCAAGGGGCCGGTCTGCCACAAGGCCCGGCCATTGCTCTCAATGGAGTGGTGGTCGTCTTCGCGGGCGTCATTACACTTCTCATGGCCCTCTGGTTTGCGCTGGCGCCCGCCATCGAGTTGCTGCGCCTGCACCTCGGGCAAAGTCTGCTGCGCGATTCCAGCCCGGCTCCGCGCCGTTCTCCGTTACCTGCGATTCTGGTCGTCGCCGAAGTCGCCGTCACCGTCATCCTGCTGGTGGGCGCCGGCCTCTTCTGGCAGAGCCTGCAGCGGCTGCGCCATGCCAATCCCGGTTTCCAGCCGGCGCATGTCCTAACCTTTCGGGCCGCCATTCTCGCCAACAACCCGCAGCAAAAAATGGCACGTCTGCCCTACTTCACGCGCCTGAATCAGCAGGTTCGCCAGATGCCCGGCGTCGCTGCGGTGGGCATGGTTTCCAATCTGCCCATGACCACCCCCATCGCTTTCGTAAACGTCGCCGAGGCGGGCACGACGGCGGCATCGCAGCAGCCCGACGTGTTGCCGGGCGCGGGCGAACTGGCAGCCTTGCCCGGCTACTTCCAGGCCATGGGCATTCCCTTGCGCGGACGCGATTTTGTGCCGTCCGACAACGCGAAATCTCAGCCACTGGTCGCCATCCTCAGCGCCAGCATTGCGCACAGCGTGTTTGGGCAGCAGGATCCGATCGGCCGTCCGGTGGTGCTGAAGCGTGCCGGCTTTGGGTCCACGGCGCGGGTGATTGGCGTGGCTGGCGACGTTCCGTCTCACCTGCCGGGCGACGGCGTGGCGCCGACCGTCTATTTGCCGCTGCCGCGCCTTGCGGTGACCATCATGTCGACCGCGGTGCTGGCACGGGGCAACCCCAATCAGCTCTTGCCGGCTATCCGCCGTGCCTCGGCGCAGATTAATCCGCAAGTCGCGTTGTTTGAAGCCGCGACCATGTCTCAGCGTCTATCACGGATCATGGCGCCGGTAACCTATCGCACTAATTTACTCGGCCTTTTGGCTATTCTGGCCCTCTGTCTTGCCGCGGCAGGCCTGTATGGCGTCCTGGCGCACGGCGTGATGCAGCGACAACACGACATTGGGATAAGAATGGCTCTCGGCGCCGACCCGCGCAGGGTGCGGCACGCCATCCTGGCTGAGTCCCTGCGCCTGATTGGAATCGGCGCGGTCGTAGGCTTGCTGATCTCCTGGTGGCTGAGCAGCAGCGTTCAGCCGTTGCTGGCCGGTTCCCGCTCTGGCGGCTGGCCTTGGATCGCCGTGCCGGTGCTGGTCATGATCGTCGGCCTGCTGGCGACTCTCATCCCCGCGCAGCGCGCCGCCCGCATCGACCCCGCCATCACCTTGCGCCACGAATAGGTTTTAGTTTTCAGTCACCAGTTCTCCGTTCTGTTCGTGCCGCTCAGTGAAGCCCGCAGGCGAGCCTGCAGTGACTGAAAACTGAAGACTGAGAACTGACGACTACCGCTATTGCCGCGCGTGCGGCATCTGCGTTACTTTCCCATTTTCCGCATCCAGAATCGAAATCCGGTTCGCCACCAGTGTGCGGCCGGTCAGCCGCTCGAGGTTGACCTTGTTCTGGATATAGGCGCTCTGCGCGCTCACCAGCTTGCTTTCGGCATCGGTAAGATTGCTTTGATCGGTCAACACCTGCGTCACCGTGGTCGCGCCCAGGTTCAGTTTTTTCTGATCGGCCTCCAGCGTTTCCCGGTTCAGGGTCACCGCATCCTGGGCTGCCAGGATCTGGGCGCGGCTGGATTGCAGCGCGAATTGCGCCTGCTCGACGCTGATGACGATGTTGTTGATCTGCTGCTGCTGCTGTAAATAGGACTGCTGCAGTTGCAACTGGGCACGCGCCACGTCGGCCTGGGCGGCGTGATTGCGCAGGGGAATCTGCAGGCTGAAGCCTGCCTGGTAGGTGGGAAAGCGGCCGCGGAAAATATCCCCAAACGTGCCGCCATAACTGCTCTGCAGGGCGTTGGAGTTGTAGCCCAAATTGAGATTCAGGATCGGTTTGAGTTCATTCTCGGTGGCTTTCAGGCTCATCTCCGAAATGCTCAGGTTAATGCGGGTTGCCGCCAGCTCCGGACGATACTGGAGCGCCAGCTTCACCAGATCTTGCACCGGTTGGATGGGCTGATTCGCCGGGAGCGAGATGCGATTGATCGTGACCACATCGGCGCCGGCCAGCGCCGGATTTGCCAGGTTCTTGGTGATTGCGTTCTTCAGCAGCAGCCCGTTGAATTCCAGGTTGGTCTGGGCCGCGATCAGGTTCCCCTGGTTAGTCGCCAGGTTCGCCTTGGCTTGCGTGACCTGCAAGGGCGCCATGGTTCCGATTTCGACTTGGCGTTGGGTGTCACCGAGCGTCTTTTGCGCCAGCGCCACCGCCTCCTGGGCGTTTTTGACCGACTCGTTCGCGGTCACTACGTTCCAGTAAATATCCTCAACCTGCGCCACCGTCGCCATCACTTGCTGCGAAAAGGCAATGTCGGCAATTTCGCGGTCATCCTTGGCTTGTGTCAGATTCCGGCTGTTGAGCTCTATGCCAAATCCCTGCAGCAGGGGTTGGCTGAAGGAGAACGTCAGGCCGGAACTGTACTGTGGGTTGAATAAGTTACTGAAGGAGCTCTCACTGCTGCTGCGGGTGTTGGTATAACCAACGCTCAACGCGGCTCCGGTCAGGAAGCCCTGGTCGTAGGTGAAATTCGCCAGGCCCGAGTGACTTTGAATCGACGGTAACCCGGTCAGGCTGGTGATGAATTTGGAGTTGGACGGCGTGACTTGATCCACCACGTTAAAATTGGCATCCAGCACGGGATCGAGTTGCGGCACCGCCGGGCCACCGCCCAGCGTCGAGGTCACAATGCCGCCCGCGCCCGCCCCGGCGCCGCCCGCGCCCACGCTGGTGCCGCCGGCGCCGGCACCGCCCGCGCCGGCCACGCCCGTGGTCGCGCCCGGCCCGCCGGGTGTGCCGCTGACTACGCCGGTGGAGACACCGCGCGGCGCCGAGCCCGCTTTGGCGCGCAGGATGTCTGTATCCGCAATGGGCAGGTTGTAGCGTTGGATGGCGATGTCGAGGTTATTCTCCAGCGCCAGCGCAATAGCGTCATCCAGCGACAGATACAGCTTGCCATCGTGCACCAGTGACAGTACGCGCGGGCTGTTGGTCAACTGCAGCGGCGCTACCGCAATCGGTTTTTGGCCAAACAGGGTTTGGGTCCAGGGGCGGCCCACCGCGAAGTTGATGCCTTCCGGGTTGACATCAATTTTGTGAGCCTGGCCGAGTGCCGGGAGTGTCCCCACCAGGAGAAGGCCGAGCGAGGGGAAGAGAAGCTTGCGGATCGTCATGAGTGTCCCGTAACCGATACGAAATGCTCGCCCTGTGTGTTTCATGCAGGGGAAATTAGAATATAGCAGCAATGTCTGACCCGCCCGAACTGCGGACGATTCGCCTGCGCCTGGCTTACGATGGCAGCGGCTTTCATGGCTGGCAGGTCCAGCCGGGCTTGCTCACCGTGCAGCAAGCCCTGAGTGATGCGGTTTGCACCGTGACCGGCGAGCAGGTCATTGTCCACGGCTCGGGACGAACTGACGCCGGCGTTCACGCGCTCGGTCAGGTGGCCCACCTGCGTCTGCGCTGCCGCTTGCCTGTGGAGAATCTGCAACGCGCATTGAATGCGCGGCTGCCCGCGAGCGTGCGTGTGCTGGAAGTGAGCGAGGCGGCGTTGGACTTCCATGCCCGTCATGCCGCATCGAACAAGCTGTATCGCTATCGCATCTACCGCGAGGAGGTTTGTCCACCGTTTCTGGCCCGCTATGTCTACCATCATCCGTATCCGCTCGATGAGACCGCAATGATCGCAGCCGCGCCGGCCTGGCAGGGGCGGCACGATTTCCGTTCCTTCGCCGCCACGCCCGAAAAGGGCGCAGCCGCGCCGGCCTCCACCGTGCGCACCATCCGCCGCTCCGCGCTCGTCCGCGAGGGCGCGGAGTTGGTCTACGAAATTGAAGGTCAGGGTTTCCTGCATCACATGGTGCGCAATATTGTGGGCTTTCTGCTGGAGATTGGCCGCGGCGCCCGCCGTGGCGACGAAATAGGCGCAGTTTTGGCGGCGTGCTCGCGGGCTGCAGCCGGGCCCACCGCCCCGGCGCAGGGGCTCTACCTGGTGCGGGTGGATTATGGAGAGAAGGGATAATGCACCCACAATTTCATAACGATCTCCGCGCCCCGCGTGTGACATTGCCCCAGTCGGCCGGCGCCGCGGCCGTACGCCTCCGCAGCGACGCAGATTTGGCGTTGGCCTGCCGGAGGCTGCAATCCTGGGAGCAGTGGATTCAGAAACGCCAGTTGGAGGTCACCGCGATCGCCGCGCCCACCGGCTTCGAGGCAGCGCGCGCAGAGTGGATGCGGGCACAATTTGCGGGTCTTGGCCTGGCCGTGAGCATTGACGCGGTGGGCAACGTGCTTGCCCAGCGCGCCGGCGCTGATTCCGGCCGGCCGGTCGTCGCCGTGAGCGCTCATCTGGATACCGCCTTCCCCCCGGGTACGGCGGTGCGGCCGGAACGCCGCGACGGCCGGCTTTGGGGCCCCGGGATTTGTGACAACGGCGCTGGCCTGGCGGCGCTGCTGGCTCTGGCCCGCTGTTGGCAGGAGATGGTTACGCATGACCACGCCTCCCTCTTGTTTGTCGCCACCGTGGGAGAAGAGGGCGAGGGCGATTTGCGCGGCATGCGGCATCTGTTCCGGCCCGGCACCCGCTGGGCCAGCCGCATCGCCTGGACCCTGGTGCTCGACGGACCCGGCACAGCCCAAATCACCGCAGCAGCCTTGCCCAGCCTGCGCCTCCGCGCGGTGCTGGAGGGGCCGGGTGGCCATAGCTGGTCGGACGCGGGGCGCGCCAGCGCGCTCCATGCCGCCGTGCGCGCCGGGGCAGCGCTGCTGGCGCAGGTGCAATCTGAACCGGGCGAGCTTGCTTGTAATCTCGGCTGTCTGCGCGGCGGCAGCGCGGTCAACGCCATTGCCGCTCAGGCGGAGTGCAAAATCGACTTGCGCGCGCGCGATGCCACCCGTCTGCGCCAACTCGATCAGGCTGTCCGCCGCGCCTTCGCGGCCGGCGTGGAGCAGGAAAACGCCGCCGCTCGTGCCGGCCGTGTGCAGGCACGGATCGAGCGCATCGGTGCGCGTCCCGGCGGCGAGCTTGCGCCCGATGCTCCGCTCCTGGGCCTGGTGCGCGAAGTCGACGCCGCGCTGGGTATCGTTTCCCAGATTCAGTGCGCCTCGACCGATGCCAACATCCCGATCGCTCAGGGCCGCCAGGCGTTGCGGCTCGGGACCGGTGGCACAGCGGGCGGAATCCACACCCTCGAGGAGTGGTACGATCCTGCCGGCCGCGCGCTGGCGCTGCGGCGCCTGCTCTGGATTCTGGCAGAACTGGCCGGGGCAGAATTTGCTCTGCGCAGCGCGCAGCCCTGCTTGCCTGCCGGCTGAATCATGAGCGCCGTGGCCACCATGCAAGTAAGCCACAAGCGGCGGCAGGCTGTGGCCGATGCCGCCCTGTTGGCGATCACCTTCATCTGGGGCGTGACCTTCCCGCTCGTCAAAGCTGCCCTGCCGGCCACCAACGCGGTTAGCTTTGTCGCGGTGCGCCTTAGTCTTGCCGCCGCGCTGCTGGTGCTGTTCTACCGGCCCCGCTGGCGTCTCATTCCCGCACACACCTGGACCGCCGGGGCGATTGTGGGTTTCTTTCTCGCGAGCGGCTACACGCTGCAGACGGCCGGTTTGGCCCTCACCTCACCCTCCGCTGCCGCCTTCATCACCGGCACGATGGTCGTGCTGGTGCCGATTTTACTCGCGGTGTTCTGGCGCCGTGGCTTGCGTCCAACCGCGTGGGCGGGCGCGTTGCTGGCTTTGGCAGGTCTGTATCTGTTGGTGGCGGTGCCCACGGGTGCGATCACGGCTGCCGCGCGCGCCGGCGCCTGGCGCGGCGATGCCCTGGTGGCCGCCTCTGCGGTCGCCTTTGCGCTTCAGATTATCTGGGTTGGCGAGTGGTCGCCACGGGCGAACTTCCGCGATTTTGTCGTGCTGCAAATCGTGTTTGCGGCACTCTTTAGCTGGGCCGCGTTGCCCATGGGCAATTCCTGGCAGTGGCACAACACCCTCTACCTCTGGGTTACCATTGCCATCACCGCGGTGCTGGCCACCGCGGTCGCCTTCACGGTCCAGACCTGGGCACAGCAGTTCACACCTGCGACTCATGCGGCGGTTATATTTGCAGCCGAACCCGTCTTTGCCTGGCTCGCCAGCACGCTCGGCTGGCATGAACCGCTGCAGTCCATCCAGTTGGCCGGCGCGGCGCTGATTGTCGCGGCCATGGTGCTGGTCGAATGGCGTCCCAAGCCGGTCTGAGGGGATCAGGCCTCCGGACGCCGTTCCGCATCGAGCAGGTCTTCCCACAGGCTGCGGTGGGAAATCCAGTGGAATAGGGGCGCGCGGCTGCCGGAAACGTGTACGTCTGGCACATTGAGCCGCCCGTGGCCATAAGTGCAGATGTACTCGGTGTGTGGTACGCCGTCGCGCATCACCCGGCCGTAATTGCCTTCCGCCACCGGCATCCGCAGCTTGCGTACGCAGACCCGGCAGCGATAGACCTGATCTACCGCACTCCACCAGCCCAGCAAAAAAGCAATGAATCCCACCACAAAGACCGCAAGCGTGTATCCCAAATCGCTGCCCAGGCGCGGGTATCCGGCCAGCAGACCGCCCGGCGCGGGTGGCATCACCCAGCCCGCCACCGTCCACACCCCCACCACGATCAGCGCCGCAATCGCAAGCTTCACCGCCAGCCACAGCCAGTACCGGGTATGCCGCATCACTCCCTTAGACGCCACCAACGGGGATTTGGTCCCGTGTCCAAGCATTGGCGGAAGCGCATCGGAGTCGAACCGATCCAACGCCCAATGGACGCCGCACTGGTTTTGAAGACCAGGGCAGCCACCCGGCCACATGCGCTTCCGTTTTAAATTGTAGCGAAGCAGCGGAGCTGGGGCACAGGAGACCCCAGCGGAGCGGACTAATGGCCAAAGAGAGCGGGGCAAACGACGCTGTGCGTCGTTTGCGGGCGAAGCCCGGCTGGGCGCCCGCGATGAATCGGCAGAGCCCTCCACCGCCCCTGGCCCCTGGCCCCTGATCCCTGTACCCTTTATTCATGCCCACCAGCCTGGCTGTGCGCGTCGACCTCACCGCCGACCCGGCCGCCGCGGCCTCCGGCCTGGAGCGCCTTTTGGCGATTGCGCCAGGCGAGGTCCGCGAGGCGCTCCATCAGGATCGCGGCCTGGCGCAGGCGCTGGTGACCCTTCTCGCCGGCAGTGAGTACCTGACCGAGGCGCTGCTGCGCTACCCGGAATGGTTGCTCTGGCTGGCGGCCGAACGCGACCGTCCCGGGCGCGCCGCTGACGAGTGGGCCGCTTCGTTGGCCACGTTTACGGCCCCGCTTCCGGTTGCGGAACGCTCCCGCGGCCTCGTGCGCTTTAAACGCCGCGAGTACCTGCGCATTGCGCTGCGTGATTTGCAGGGCCTCGCGGGCCTAGCGGAAACCACGCGCGAGCTGAGCGATCTCGCCGATGCCGTGTTGCAGCAGGCCTACGTCTGGTCCTGGAACGAGCTGGTAGGGCAATGGGGTACCCCCCGCACCAGTACCGGTGCAGGTGCCGATATGGCGGTGCTGGCGCTGGGAAAACTGGGCGGTGCCGAGTTGAACTACAGCTCCGATATTGACCTCATGTTTGCCTATGCGGGAGAGGGGCGAACTGCGGGTGGCCCCGCAAGTCTCACGAACGCCGAGTTTTTCACCCGCCTCGCGCAAATCCTGGTGCGCTACCTCTCACAATCCACGCTGGAGGGCGCGGCCTATCGCGTCGACCTGCGCTTGCGTCCCGGTGGGCGGGAAGGCGAGCTGGTCCAGTCGCTGCCCCAACTGCAGCGCTATTACCACACCGAGGCGCGCGAGTGGGAGCTGCAGATGCTGGTGCGGGCACGCGGCGCCGCCGGGTCGCGCGAGCTCGCCGACCAGATGCTTGCGGCGGCTTCGAGCACGATCTATCCCTCACCTCCCGAGCAAGCACGCATCGCCGAGGGTGTGCGCGCCTCGCGTCAGGCCATCAGTGCGCATTTGCGCCACTCCCGCGCTATCGGCCGGCGGCGTAACGAAGTGGACGTGAAGCTCGATGCCGGGGGCATTCGCGATATCGAGTTCCTGACGCAATACTGGCAGCGGCTGCATGGTGGCCAGGACACGTGGGTGCGTAACGGCCATACCTTACAGGCGCTGCAACGCCTGCACGACGCCGGTCGCATCAGCGGAACGGAATGGCAAGTCCTGGCTGCGGCCTACACTTTGTTGCGGCATACAGAACACCGGCTGCAATTGTGGCTGGGCCAGCAAACCCACACCTTGCCCACACGTGCCGAGCGGTTGAGGGCCCTTTCCCGAAGTCTCCATGTTCCCAATGCAGGGCTAGCTGTGGCAGCGCAAATGGGTTCCGTCCGGGCCCTCTACGCTCACTACCTGGATCGCGCGGTGGCGCCGGCCGTGCCCTCAGACCCCGTGGCCGCGTCTCAGCCCTGGCCCGCCGGCGTGCGCTTCAGTTCGCATGGCGAGCGCCAGGTGCGCCGTCTGGAGCGGAGCTTGGCCACCTGGCCCGACGGCATCCGCGACTGGGCGCAATTGCCCGCCGTTGCCCTCCAGCAAGCGGCGCTGCTTTTGGAGACCAGCGACTGGGCGGCGGAAGTTCTGATCCGGCGGCCCATGCTGGCGCAGGCGTTCGGTCAGGCATCGGCCCCCGCGCCGCTGCCGGCTTCCACCCTGAACCAGAGCATGATTGCGCTGCGCTATTGGCAACAAGCCGAGTTGCTGCGCCTGCTCGCACGGGAGTGGAGCGAAAAGTCGGATATCAGCGCCAGCCTGGCTGCGCAGACACGCCTGGCGGAAGCAGCCTTGCGCGCCGGTCTCGCCATGGCCGCCACCACGCTCCCGCCCGCGCCCAGTCTGGCGATTCTCGGCCTAGGGCGCCTGGGACTCGGGGAACTCGACCTTCTATCCGATGTCGATGTTGTTTTCGTCGCTGCCTCCGAGGAGCGCGAAGCCGCCGCGGTACTCGCGGTCCGCTGGATTGAGGTCATGACCGCCTATACCCAGGCTGGTGCCCTCTACCCAGTCGATGTGCGCTTGCGTCCCGGTGGCCGGGAAGGCGAGCTGGTCCAGACCCCCGCCAGCCTCGCGCGCTACTTTGAGCAAAAAGCGAGCGTGTGGGAAGCCCTGAGCTATCTCAAGGCGCGGCAGGTGGCCGGCGACAAAGCGACCGGCAACACTACCCTGGCTGGAATCCAGGAGGCTCTGCGGCGGCGCTTTCCGGAGGAGGTATCCGTGGCTGAAATCAAGGTGTTGCGCCAACGCATCGAACAGGAAGGCCATCCCGGCAATTGGGGCCTCAAAACCGTTCCCGGTGGCTACTATGATGCTGATTTTGTTCTCTCCCGGAAATTGTTGTCCTCCGGCCGTTCAACCCCGGCCGCTGACGGCCTCGCCGGCTGGGCGCAGGCACTGGACGAAGCCGAAGTCGCCGGACTGGTATCGTATTTGCGTGCGGCTGACCACGCCCTACGCGTCGCTACCGGCAAAGCCGGCGCTGCCGTTCCAGCTTCCGGCGCTTCCATCGAACGCGCCTGGGCCTGGTTGGAGCGTATGCATCCGGACTTGCCCACGGCCGCGCGCAGCGCGGCGACCGTGCCGGAACGCATCGCCGCGGTGCGCCGCCGCATGCGTAAAATCTATCAGGGTGTTCTAGGGTGAAATTTCTTTTTCCGCTACTATATTGGGTTGGGCTCATTCTGGCGCTAATCGGAGTTGCTATGCGCATCTGGGTGGGCTCACTGAGTTGGGGCCTGGGTCTGGCCGTGATTGGTGTGCTGCTGCTGCTTGGCGCTCGCGTAGGGCAGACGTTGCAGCATCACCTCCGGCGTGAAGGGCAGAGCTCAGGCGGCCGTGGCCGTTGACCGTAAGAGGAGATTCATGCGCAGCTACAACGGATCTGAGGTGCCGCGCGGCGAAGCCGTGCAGGCAGACAAAGGCCACTTCCTCGTGCCGGACCATCCCGTCATCCCATATATCGAGGGTGATGGCATCGGCCCTGACATCTGGCGGGCTACCCAGCCGGTTCTGGATAACGCCGTCGAGTTAAGCTACGGCGGCAATCGCCAGATCGCCTGGTTTGAGGTGTTCGCAGGCGAGAAGGCCTTTCAGCGCTTTGGCGAATGGCTGCCGGAAGATACCGTCCAGGCGGCGCGTGATTTCCGCATCGCCATCAAAGGTCCCCTGACCACGCCGGTGGGCGGCGGCATTCGCAGTCTGAACGTCACCATCCGCCAGAAGATGGATCTGTACGCCTGCGTCCGCCCCGTAAAGTACTACCCCGGCGTGCCCTCACCGGTTAAAGATCCCGACGCCGTCAATGTCATCATCTACCGCGAAAACACCGAAGACGTGTACGCCGGCATCGAGTTCAAGCAGGGCACCCCCGAAGCCGCCGCACTGATTCAGTTCTTGCACGAAAAATTCGGCAAGGATGTCCGAGCCGACTCCGGCGTCGGCATTAAGCCCATATCGGTGACCGGCTCCAAGCGCCTCGTGCGCCAGGCGATCCGCCATGCCCTCGAGCAAAAACACAGCGTCGTGACACTGGTTCACAAGGGCAATATTCAGAAATTCACCGAAGGCGCCTTCCGCGACTGGGGCTACGAAGTCGCCACTCAGGAGTTCCGCGAACACTGCGTCACGGAAGCCGAGCTGGGCCAGGCGCCCTATAACGGCAAGTTGCCGGCGGGCAAAATTCTGGTCAATGACCGCATCGCCGATTCCATGTTCCAGCAAATCCTGTTGCGGCCGCGCGACTACCAGGTCATCTGCACCACCAACCTGAACGGCGACTATCTGTCCGATGCCTGCGCGGCGCAGGTCGGCGGCCTGGGGCTGGCGCCGGGCGCCAACGTCAGCGAAGAGTACGCCTTTTTTGAGGCCACCCACGGCACCGCGCCCAAATACGCCAACCAGGACGTGATCAACCCCAGTTCGCTGATTCTGAGCGGTGTGATGATGCTCGACACCATGGGCTGGCACGAAGCCGCGCGGCTGGTGGAAAACGGCCTGGCCGAAGCCATCCAGCAGAAGCGGGTGACCTACGATCTGGCGCGCCAGATGCAGGGCGCAACCAAGCTGAAGACGAGCGAATTCGCTGCCGCCATTGTGGCCAACATGCGGAGAAGCTAAAGGAACAAGGGAAAAGGGAAGAGGGAAAAGGGAGGAGTCTAGAGAATGCGTAAGAAGATTACCGTGGTCGGGGCCGGCAACGTCGGTGCCACGACCGCTCATTGGCTGGCCATCCGCGAGATGGCGGACGTGGTGCTGGTCGATATCGCCGAAGGCATGCCCCAGGGCAAAGCGCTTGACCTGCGCGAAGCCACGCCCATCATCGGCAAGGATGTGGCCATCACCGGCGCCAACGACTACGCCGCCACCGCCAACTCCGACATCGTCATCATCACCGCCGGCCTGGCTCGCAAGCCGGGCATGAGCCGCGACGATCTGCTCAAGAAAAATTTTGACGTCATCAAGAGCTGCGTCGAAAACGCCGTGGCGCAGTCGCCCAACAGCATCCTGATTCTGGTGACCAACCCGCTCGATGCCATGGCGCAAACTGCCTACAAGGTGAGCAAGTTCAGCCGCAATCGCGTCATCGGCATGGCGGGCGTGCTCGATTCCGCCCGCTTCGCCACCTTCATTGCCATGGAGCTGGATGTTTCCGTCGAAGACGTCAACGCTTTCGTGCTCGGCGGCCACGGCGACACGATGGTGCCGCTGCCGCGCTATACCACCGTGGCCGGCATCCCCATCACCGAGCTGATGGATGCGGCCACCATCGAGAAGCTGGTGCAGCGCACGCGCAAAGGTGGCGGCGAAATCGTCGCCCTGCTCAAGACCGGCAGCGCCTTCTATGCGCCCTCGGCCGCAGCCGTGCAGATGGCCGAGGCCATCCTGAAAGATAAGAAGCGCATCCTGCCCTGTGCGGCCTACCTCGAAGGCGAATATGGCATCAAGGGTCTGTTTGTCGGCGTGCCCTGCAAGCTGGGCGCGCGCGGCATTGAAAAGGTCATCGAAGTCAAGCTGAGCGTGGACGAGCAAGCCGCGCTTCAAAAATCTGCGGATTCTGTCCGCGAACTGGTTGCTGTGATCGGAGTCTAACCATGAACCCAGTCGAACGCCCCAAAGCCACCACCATGAAAGGCAACCCGCTCACCCTCGTGGGCCCGGTGCGCAAAGCCGGCGATAAGCTGCCGGACTTCACCCTGGTGGACAATTCCCTCAAGCCGGTGACCGCGGCCGATACCGCCGGCAAGGTGCGCATCTTCAGCGTTGTGCCCTCGCTCGATACCCCGGTCTGCGACCTACAGACCAAGCGCTTCAACGAAGAGGCGGGCAAATTCGGCGACAAGGTCAAGGTCTACACCGTCAGCGCCGACCTGCCCTTTGCGCAGAAGCGCTGGTGCGGCGCCGCCAATGCGACCAACGTGCAGACCCTGTCGGACTACCAGACCGGCTCGTTCGGCCAGGCCATGGGCACCTTCATCAAGGAGCTGCACCTGGAATCGCGCGCCGTCTTCGTGGTCGACGGCGGTGGCACCATCCGCTACGCCGAATACGTTCCCGAAATCGGCGAGCACCCCCAGTACGACGCCGCTCTCGCGGTAGCGAAGTCGCTGCTGAACTAGCGGCTCAGCGGGTCAGCGTATCAGCGGTTTCGCGGCGCACCCTATGGCTGTCCGCGCGGCTGAGCCGCTGAATCGCTGATCCGCTAGTTTTTTACCTCGATCCTCACATTGTGCAGGATGGGTGGATACTGCGGCCGGTCCTTGTATCCGGCCTTGCGCGGCCCGGTGGAGAGCGCCTTGGCCACATCCATGCCTGCCACGATCTGCCCGATGATGAGGAACCCCTCCTTGTCAAGCTGCGGCACCGGCTCCAGGGTAAAAAAGATCTCGGCGCCGCGCGAGGTGGTTTCGCCGGGAATCTGCGCCAGCGCCATGCGCCCCGCCTGCTGGAAGGTGAGATTGTTTTTCTCGAGGGGAAGCTGGTAGCCGGTCGTGCCGGTGCCGTCATTCAGCAGATCGCCGGTTTGGATCATGTAGCCCGGTATCGTCCGGAAAAACAGTAGATTGCGGTAGAACGGCGCCGACGAGAGCATGCCGGTCAGCGGATTCTTGTACGGTTGCTTACCCTCCGCCAGCGCGACAAAGTTGGCGACCGCCTTGGGCGCCTGCTTGGGGTAGAGCTGTGCGGTAAACGAACCCTTGCTGGTCAAAAACACCGCGTACGTGCCCGGCCTGAGCCGGACCGGCGCCGCGGCTTTCCTGGCCGCAGAACGGTGTTGTGCGCTGAGTGTGAGCGCGCACGCAAGCGCTGCGAATAACGTGACAACCGTGCGGGGCAGGGAACTGCGAGAGGTACGCATCGGGGGTCTCCTTAGGAATTCGCCCCGATTATAGATCCTCTACTCACTCCGTAGGCATGGTATCGAGACTGAAGCCTTCCGGCGAGACGCGGATGAGCAGCCGGCTGAGCGGATACCCGGCAGCCACCTCTTTGCGCACCACCGGCTGTAAAATCTGCATGAACTCATCGTCATCGGCGCCGAAGGTCACGAGGAAGTTGCGATTGGGAATCGCAACCAGAAGTTCATCCGTATGCAGCAGCTCCGCCGCCCGCTCCTGGAACTGCGGCGCCAGCACGAAGGCGGCCTTGTGGCCATGCGCCATCTCGACGTGGAAGGCGCGAATGGTGTCCTGAATCGTCCAGGCGACAACCGTGGCTTCGTTCCAAAGCCGCTCCAGGTTTTCCATGGCCGCCGCAAGCACGCATTCTTCCGGAATCTGCCAGGTCTGCAAATGCTCGGGCGTGATCCAGATATCGAAATCGCTGCACGTCAGCACATAGCCCACTTCACCAGCCAACGGGTAAAACAGCGGCTTCTGTTGCCGCTTCACCAGGCCGGAAGTAAGCAGCTTGGGGAACAGCAGCGGCCGCGCCGTTTCCCAGTCTGCGGGAACGCGGTGTTCGATCGTCCCCACCACACGCGTCAGGTAAGTGTCCATGTCGAAGCGCTCGCCGTTCTGGCAAAACGCCGCCCAGGCGCGGCTCAGCCGCAGCCGGTGTGCCGTCGGCCGCCCCGAAGGCGACCGCAAAATGGCGATCTCCAGTTGCCCTGCTTTGAGGAATCGGGCTTGCGGATACAAATGCTGCAAACGCAGCAGCGCACTCGCCTCGAATTCGTCGCGCGTCATTGCCCTGATGATAACAAGATTCCGCGGGCGGCGACCAGCGCCCGCCGTTACGAGGTAGTGTCGCTGGGATCGACGCGCGCCAGTCGGAACACCTCCGCAAGGGCAGGGCTTGGGCCACATCTTCGCGCTACGGCGGGCCGCCATCGCTGGAAATTCCGTCTACGGCGCCGCGCGGCAATTCGGGCCCCGGTGCCTCCCCACAACCGCGATCGAGCGGCGGTGCTTCCCGGGTCTATACTCCACTCATGCTCGATCTTGGCAGTCTGGCTAAAGCCGTTAGCGCCCTCGATGCAGTGCTGGCCAAAAGTGAAGATTCCACTTTCATGCGCACCCTGGACGCCACTGCGCGCAATGCGGTGCGCGCCGGTGTCATTCAGCACTTCGAATTTACCTACGAGCTATGCTGGAAATTTATGAAGCGCTGGCTGGGATCGAACCTTTCTCCCTCCGCGGTCGATGGCATATCCCGCCGCCAACTCTTCCGCCTCGCTGCGGAAAACCATCTCATCACCGAGATCGAGCCTTGGATGCGTTATCACGCTGGGCGCAATCTGGTGGCACATACCTATATTCCCGAAGTTGCGGCACAGGTGTACGAGCTCATCCCCGCTTTCGCCGCTAATGCCGCCGCACTCCTGCGGGCATTGGAGCAGCGCAATGATTGACCTGACGTCGGAACAGTTGGCCACCGTCCGTGCCTTGGTTGCCCAGTTCCTTGGGGGCCGGGAAGTGCGCGCCTTTGGGTCCCGTGTTCGCGGGCAGTCGCGCCCCTACTCCGATCTCGACCTCGCCGTCTATGGTCTGGAGCCTCTGAGCGCGGACACTCTGCGCCTTCTCCAGGAAGCCTTTGAAGATTCCACGCTCCCATTTCGAGTAGACATCGTCGATGCCTGCCGCCTCTCGCCCACCTTCCTCCGCCTGATGGGCGCCGACACCGAACTCGTCCAACCAGCCACCGCGGCAAGTCAGTGCGAGGCAACCAGCCGCAGTTGAATCGGTCGCTGCAGCCGTACGGTGAGATGGCTGCCGGGATTGAGCACCAGGTGCCGCCGCCGCACCAGCCAGATGCCCACGGCCACCGCCGCGCCCAAGCCGGCCCCTACCATCGCGCCTTGCCCGCCAGCCAGTACGGCACCGCCGATGAATCCGCCCACGCCGCCGATTTCGGTGTGATGAACGTCGGAGGCGAGCATTCCGCGCGGTTCGCGCAGCATGCCTTCGGTATCCACGCGCGCCGCCGAATGAGCATCATCCTGGATCACTTCGGCACTGATCGTATAGCGCTGACCACTGGGCAACACCAGCATGTCCGGCTTGAGTAGTAGTTCCGATTGGCTCACCGCCGGCCGCGCATCCTGCACATGCATCACGTGACCTTCGAGAATCGCCCCCGAGGGAATCACCTCCTGGCCACGGTAGTAAACCGGCGTCATCACGCGCGCCGCAAATCCGTCACCCACGGTGGTGTACTGGGTGTTGAGTTGAGTTTCCAGTTGCAATGCAATCGGCGTGCCCTGCGGCACAACCAGGGCCGCCGTGCTTGCCGCGCTCACCGGAATTGCCGGCGCTGGCCGGGCCGCCAGCTTGGGCGCCAGCGTGGGCACTGGAGCGGCGGCGGCGAAACTCCCGGATTCGTCCCCAGGCTTATCCGGTGGGGGTGCGACGAAGGCTGGTACGGCATTTGGCGTTGGGCTTACCTCCTGCCTGGCCGCGGTGGGCGGCGGCGTGTTCATCTGCCGCGCTGCCGTGCTGCCGGCGAGCGGGATGTCGCTGACCTTGGGTACGGGCGCCGCGGATTGCGCCGCCGCGGCCAGCGTCAGGAGACTGGCGAGCGCGACGGCGGTGGGGAGCAGGCTCAAACGCTTCATGCCCTCAGCATAGCCGTGGCTTCCGCAGGCTCTTGCGAAAATTCGGGGCACGACTCGCAGGAGTAAACCGGCGCACCGCAGGGTTGTCATCGGCTCAGTGCAAAGCGTATCCTGAGATTTCGCCTTTCGCATCTGCAAGGAGACAACTGCGTGACGACAATTGATGTGCCGTTGGAGCGCGTGAACCAGCGCGGCTTCGGGGAAACGGGACGCACGGACAACTGGTGGGTCACCCCGCTGGTGGTCTTCCTGGGCTTGGGCGCATTTGTGGTGTACTCCACTTGGGCGGCGTTCCAGGGTGATTTCTTCCGCTTTGGCCCCTACTTGTCCCCCATGTACTCGCCGGTGCTACTCGAGACGCGGCCGGACTGGTGGCCCTTCTGGGTTCCCTTTTCCGCCTCACTCGTGATCCTTTGGGCGCCGGGCTTGTTTCGGGTCACCTGCTACTACTACCGCGGCGCCTACTACAAGGCTTTCTGGGCGGATCCGCCCTCCTGTGCCGTGGGCGAACCGCGCAAGTCCTACTGGGGCGAGCGCCGGTTCCCTCTGATCCTGCAAAACGTCCACCGCTACTTCATGTACATTGCGCTGCTCTTCCTGGTCATCCTCGCGCACGACGCCTGGAACGCGCTCTGGTGGACGGTAAATGGCCACGTCGAGTTCCAGTTGCGCGTCGGCACGCTGGTGATGATCATCGATCCCATCCTGCTGGCCGGTTACACCTTTGGTTGCCACGCCCTGCGCCACCTGGTCGGTGGCAGCAAAGACGTGAAGAGCGCGGCGCGCCACAAGGTCTATGACTGCGTTTCCTGCCTCACCGGCGTGCATATGCGCTGGGCTTGGGCCAGTCTGGTCTTCGTGGCCTTTACCGATATCTACATTCGCCTCTGTGCCATGGGCATCTGGCACGACATCGTCATCTGGAGACCGGGACACTAACCAACATGCCAGGCTATACAACTCACGAATACGACGTCCTTGTGGTTGGCGCTGGCGGCGCCGGCCTGCGTGCCGCCATTGAAGCCTCGGCGGCAGGCGCCAAAGTCGGCGTCGTCACCAAGTCGCTACTGGGCAAGGCTCACACCGTCATGGCCGAAGGCGGTATGGCCGCCTCGCTGGGCAATGTCGATGACCGCGACAACTGGCGCGTGCATTTTGCCGACACCGAGCGCGGCGGCTACTACCTCAACAATTGGCGCATGGCCGAACTCCACGCCAAGGAAGCGCCCGCGCGGGTGAGAGAGCTGGAACAGTGGGGCGCGATTTTCGACCGCACCAAAGCCGGCCTGATCATGCAGCGCAACTTCGGGGGCCATCGTTATCCCCGCCTGGCGCACGTGGGCGACCGCACCGGCCTGGAAATGATCCGCACCCTGCAGGACCACGGCATTCATCAGGGCATCGACTTCCACATGGAAACCACGCTGCTGACGCTGCTCATGGACGGCAACCGCTGCGTGGGCGGCTTTGGCTATGAGCGCGAGCGTGGCCGCTACATGCTGTTTTTGGCGAAGGCCGTCGTGCTGGCTACCGGCGGCATCGGCCGCGCCTATCTGGTCACCACCAACAGTTGGGAGTACACCGGCGACGGTCAGGCGCTGGCCTGGCGCGCCGGCGCCGCCATGCGCGACGTCGAGTTTGTGCAGTTTCACCCCACCGGAATGGTCTGGCCGCCCAGCGTGCGCGGCATCCTGGTCACCGAAGGCGTGCGCGGCGAAGGCGGCGTGCTGCGCAACAGCGAAGGCAAGCGCTTTCTGTTCGACGACATTCCCGCGAACTACCGGAGCTCCACCGCCGACAACCCCGAAGAAGGCTGGCGCTATGTCATCGGCGACAAAAACTCCCGCCGGCCGCCCGAGCTGCTCACCCGCGACCACGTCGCCCGCTGCATCCGTCGCGAAGTGCTTGCCGGCCGCGGCAGTCCCCATGGCGGCGTGTTCCTTGACATCTCCTGGATCAAGGAAAAATTGCCCAACTCCGTCGAGCACATCAAGCGCAAGCTGCCCAGCATGTATCACCAGTTCAAGCAACTGGCAGATTTGGACATCACGCAACAACCGATGGAGGTCGGCCCCACCACGCACTACTTCATGGGCGGCATTCAGGTCGATGGCGACACCCAAATGACCAGCGTGGACGGTCTGTACGCCGCCGGCGAGTGTGCCGCTGGTTTGCACGGTGCCAACCGGCTGGGCGGCAACTCGCTTTCGGATTTGCTCGTATTCGGCAAGCGGGCCGGCGAGCACGCGGCTGCCTTTGCCAAGGACCATGCTGGCTCCGGCGAGGCCGCCGTGAAAGATCAGATTGACGCCGCCATCGCTGGCGCTGAAGCTCCCTTTGAGCGCGGCGTAACTGGCGAGAATCCCTACGCTTTACAGCAGGAGCTGAAGGAAACCATGCAGAAGTGGGTGGGCATCGTGCGCACCGCCGTGGAAATGGAACAGGCGCTCGATAAGATTGCCGAGCTGCGTCAGCGTGCCGAAAACGTAGGCGTGCCCGGCAACAAGGAATACAACAACGGCTGGCACACGGCGCTCGATCTCAGCAATCTGCTGACCGTGGCCGAACTGGTGACGCGGGCCGGGCTGGAGCGCACCGAAAGCCGGGGCGGCCACTTCCGCGAGGATTACCCCTCCAAAGAGAAGGCCTGGGACGGCATCAACCTGGAGTTCCGGCGTGGACCTGGTGGTGAGCCGCAATTGCGCAAGCTCACGGTTCCCCCCATGCCGGAAGACTTACAAAAAGCAATCGAGGAGAATAAGTAGAGATGGCCTCGGCAACCCAATCCATGCCTCCGCAGACGAACGGAAATGCAAACTCCACCGGCGTAGCCGAGCCCAAAACGGCGACGTTCCGCATCTGGCGGGGCCATGACAACCAGGGCGAGTACGTCAACTTCACCACCGAGGTGGAGGAGGGCATGGTGGTCCTGGACGTGGTGCATCACATTCAGGCAACTCAGGCTCCCGATCTCGCCGTCCGCTGGAACTGCAAGGCGGGCAAATGCGGCTCCTGCTCGGCGGAAATCAACGGCCATCTCAAACTCATGTGCATGACCCGGCTCAATTCCCTTGACCTCACCCAGCCGGTCACCATCGAGCCCATGCGGACCTTCCCCCACGTCAAGGACCTGGTCACCGACGTTTCCTGGAACTACCGCGTGAAGGAGCAGATCCAGCCCTTCCAGCTCAAGCCCCCGGAGAAGGATGGCACCTGGCGTGAAATGCAGAGGGATGTGGACCGCCCGCAGGAGTTCCGCAAGTGCATCGAGTGCTTCCTCTGTCAGGACGTCTGCCACGTCCTGCGCGAGCACAAGCTCTTCCCGGAATACATCGGCCCCCGCTTCCTGATCCACGTCGCGCAGTTGGAGTTCAACCCGCTCGATGAGGGCGATCGTCTCAAAGAGCTAAAGGATGACTACAACATCGGCTACTGCAACATCAACAAATGCTGCACCAAGGTCTGCCCGGAGGGGATCCAAATCACCGATAACGCCATCATCCCCCTCAAGGAGCGCGTGGTCAGCCGCTTCTACGACCCCTTGGCAAAGTTCAAGAACTCCTTTAAGAAAAAGTAGGTTCGTCCTGTGGACATTGCCTTCAACGGTCGACCGGTTACCGTGCAGGCGGCGACCGTTGCGGAGCTGCTCCGGGAAATGGCCATCCCGGCGGTTCGTGTCGCCGTCGAGCGCAACCGCGAACTGGTTCCTCGCCGCCTCTGGGAGCAAACGCCCGTGCGCGCCGGCGACGCTATCGAGGTGGTGCAGATGGTCGGGGGTGGAGACGGCGGATGCGGGCCACGTCCTGAAACATCCGCAGGCTGTCGCTGAACAGGTGAATCTTGGCGCCGGGCGCATGCGACCACACCACCGGCACTTCCTCGATCCGGAAGCCCATCCGCCGTGCCAGGAATAGGAGTTCCGGGTCAAAGCCCCAGCCTTCGATCTTTTGCAACGGGAAAATGGCTTCGGCGCTGGCGCGGGTAAAGAGTTTGAAGCCGCACTGCGTATCGACGTAGGGTAGTCCCAGCCCCCAGCGCACGATCTTATTGAAGGCGCGGCCCGCATTCTCCCGGAAAACCGACTGGTGCGAGCGGATCAAATCCCGCTGCCGCCGGCTGCCCATGGCGAGGTCCGCGCCCGCGTCGAGCGCTGCCTCCAGTTTGCCCAACTCGCTGATGGGCGCCGACAGATCGGCGTCGGTAAACAGCCGCCGCTCGCCCATGGCCGCACCCATGCCCCGGCGCACGCTGTAGCCTTTGCCCTGGTTGCTCTCGTTGCGCAACCGTCGCCAGGTGATCGACCGGCTTACCGGCCAGGGCAGGGAACCGGTGGCATCGCTCGAGCCGTCGTCGACCACGATAATTTCTACGTGGCGTGCGGGCTGTTCGCCGAAATATGCGGCTAGCGCCGCCAGCGTGGCCGGCAACCGCAGCGCCTCATTGAAGGCGGGAATGACAATGCTGAGCGACTCAGGCAAGCATCCAGCTTACGCTACGCCCGCGGCCCTGCGCCATTGCCCACCTGGCGCAAAAAAACGTCCAGAATATCTTTGTCCCACCAGTGCCGGCTCGCTTCCTCCAGCAACGTGGCCTTGGCTTGCTCGTGCGGCCAAGCCGACTTATACGGCCGCGCGGTCGTGAGGGCGTCGTACGCGTCCACCACCTGCAGCACCCGCGCCAGCAGCGGGATCTGTTCGCCCGCAAGGTGATCCGGATAGCCCCCTCCGTTCCAGTGCTCATGATGATGGCGGATGATCGGCAGCACACGGCTGAAGCTATGCAGCGGCCGGCAAATCTGCTCGCCCGTCTCCGGATGCCGCCGCATGATCCCCATTTCCTCGGCATCGAGCGGGCCGGGTTTGCGCAAGATCGCATCCGGTACGGCGATCTTGCCGATGTCGTGCAGCACTCCCGCCCGCCGCAGCGCCACGATGTCCTCGCCGCCCAGTCCCAGCGCCTGCCCTAAATTGGCGGCGTAATTCGACAGCCGGTGGCAATGGCCTTCCGTATAGGGATCGCGTGCTTCCACTCCCAGCGCCAGCGAGAACAGCACCGTCTCCGCGTTTTCCAGTTCATCCGTGAACTGCTTGAGTTTCAGCAGGCTCTTCACGCGCGCAAACAGCTCGGGCGGATCCACCGGTTTATTCAGAAAATCATCGGCTCCCGCTTCGATGCCCCTCAGCTTGGAATCCCGGTCCGCCAACCCGGTAATGAGAATGACCGGAATCAGCCGGGTGGCAGGATTTTCCTTGAGTTCGCGGCACAGTTCAATCCCGCTCACGCCCGGCATGATCACATCCAACAAAATGATGTCGGGCGGCTCCGCGCTGATCTGCTGCCTGGCTTCCGCGGCGTTCGCCGCCGTGGTCACCGCGTAGTGGCGCTGCGCCAGCATTTCCTGGGTCAGCAGGCGATTGCTGGCGTCGTCATCGACTACGAGAACCTGAAATTCACGCGCAGTATTGCTGAGCTGGTTAGGCATGGACTACTGCTTAGATGACCGCGCGGGTTTTAGGCTGCAATGCCGGACCCTGCCGGGCTGGGGCTCACGGGGCCCCCAGCCCGGCCGAGGGTCAAGCGGGTGGCGTGGCGCAGCCACGCCAGGCCCCGCGCCAGTCATCCGAGCCGAAAGACACAGACCGCCCGGCCGCAGGCCGCCTGTTCCGGGGGCGCCGGGGCCGCGGCTTCCGGGGCCACAGCCAGGATTTGCCCGGACTCCAGCAGCCCCAGCAAGGCGGCACCGATGGCAGCCTCCGAGTGCCGTTCCTCGTAATGGCCGCCGGCCACCGTATTCAGCAGGGTGACGATGGCAACGTAGTCCACGGGCTCGCCGCTATGCGCCGCCAGCAACTGCACGATCTCCTGCGCCGTCGTCACTACTCGCCGATCAGAATCGCCGCCGACAGCACCGTCGTCCACAGGCCGCGCTTGTCGCCGACGGCCGACTGGCTGATGTTAATGGTGCGCACGATCTTGTTGGAGATGCGGTAGATCTCCTTCTTCTCGTCCCAGGAGCGGTCCGGGTCAAACTCCACGTCGAGCGTGGTGGCGAGCATTTCGGCCGCCAGTTCTTCCGCGTATTCGCCGGCCTGTTGTTCGGTCTCGCCGAAGGAATGGTGCTCCGACAAGTAGCCGTACGCATTGCGATCCCCGGGCAGCGCCAGTCCGATCGAGGCGGCAATCAACCGGTGCGGCTCGCGGGTCGAGTTTTCGCTCAGCACCGCAAACACCACTTCGCCCGGGCTCAGCTCTTTCAGTCCCGTCGCGCGCGGCGTCAGCTTGCAGCGCGGCGGAAAAATGCTGGACACACGCACCAGGTTAAAGGCGGCGATGCCGGCATCGCGCAACGCCAGCTCGAAGCTGGTCAAGCGCTCGCGGTGCTTGCCCACGCCTTTGGTGAGGAAGATCTTCTTGGCGATCATGGATGCGGATGCAAACTCTCGGGAATTTCAAAACTAACACAGATCCGGCCGTCCGATTAAAAAAATCCCGGTCACGCTACAATGCCAGCCATGGCCTCCGTCAACCTTCCCTTGGGCGGCGAATTTGCGCTCGGTGCACTCGGCCAAATTGCCGTCAATGCGCGCAACCTGCCGCGAGCCACCACCTTCTATCGCGATATTCTTCGCCTGCCGTTTCTGTTCGCCGCAGGCAATCTGGCCTTCTTTGATGCCGGCGGCGTGCGCCTCATGCTGGACGTCGCTGAGCAGGCCGAATTGGACCACCCCAGCTCTATTCTCTACTTCCGCGTGCCCGACATTCGCGCCGGCTACCAGGCGCTGGTCGAGCGTGGCGTCCGCTTCCTCGAACCTCCCAAGCTCATCGCTCGCCTCGAACACCATGAGGTCTGGATGGCTTTCTTCCGCGATTCCGAGGCCAACCTGCTGGCTCTCATGGCCGAACAGCCACTCACGGCCTAAAACCGCCACATCGGCCAGCGGTTCAGCGATCCAGCGGGTCAGCCGGCGCCATCGGTGCCTCTGCGGGTGCCGCGCTCGGACGACAAGCTGAGCCGCCGCTTAGCGCTGCGCTGCAGCCTGGGACGCCAGCAAGAGCTCGGCCAACTCCAGATCCGCCGGCGTAGTGATCTTCCAGTTGCGTGCCGAGCCCGCCACCACATACACGGTTTCGCCCAGATGTTCGATCAGCGAGGCTTCGTCGGTCGCGTAGAAGCCGTCGGCGTGCGCCTTGTCGAAGCCCCGCCGCAGCAGCCCCAGCCGGAAAATCTGCGGCGTCTGGGCGAGTACGATGCGCTCGCGCGGCAGCGTCGCCGCTACCTGAATATCTTCGGCGCCCACCCGCTCGACTTGTTTGACCGTGTCCACCGCCGCCACGCCCACAATCACCGCCGCATGCTGCTCGGCCGCGGCGAGAGCGGCGAGCAGGACAGGCGGCGGCAGGAAGGGCCGCACGGCGTCATGGACCGCGACCAGGACTTCATCACCGCTGGCGCCGAGATCCTGGGTCAATCGCTCGACCGCATTCCAGACCGAATCCTGCCGTGCCCGCCCGCCTTCCAGCACGCGCACCGGCGTAGCGAGCTTTTCCGCCTGCACCCGCGCTTCCACCAACTCGCGGTCCTCTGGACGCACCGGCACCAGGATGCCGGCAAACGCATGGCTGGCGTCAAAGCACCGCAGGGTATGGATCAGGATGGGGGCACCCGCGATCTCCGCCATCTGCTTGCGCGCCTGTCCATGGGTGGTCGAGCCCATCCGGGTGCTCAGTCCGGCCGCGGGAATGATGGCGTAGGCGGCAGCCATGGTGCTAGGAAACCTGCCCTACTTCTGCCGCTGCGGGGCGGCCGAAAATCATCTTGCCGGCCGTGGTCTGCAGCACCGAGGTCACGGTGATTTCGATGTTATGGGAAATCAGCCGGCGCGCGTGATCCACCACCACCATGGTGCCGTCGTCGAGGTAGGCAACCCCCTGATCGGGTTCCTTGCCTTCTTTCACGATGAACACCCGCAACCCCTCCCCCGCCAGCACCACCGGCTTGAGCGTGTTTGCCAGCTCGTGAATATTTAGTACTTGTACCCGCTGCAGTTGCGCCATCTTGCCGAGATTGCCGTCGTTGGTGATCAGCTTGCATTCGAAGCGCCGGGCCAGTTCGATCAGCTTGAGGTCGACCTCGCGCACGTGCGGAACATCGTCCTCGATTATGCGCACCTCTACCGACGTCAGCTTCTGCATCCGCTGCAACACTTCGAGACCCCGCCGGCCGCGATTGCGCTTGCTCGGGTCCGCCGAATCGGCCACCAACTGCAGCTCATGCAACACGAACTGCGGCACCAGCAGCGATCCGTCCAGAAAACCGGTCGCGGCAATGTCGGCGATCCGGCCGTCAATAATGACGCTAGTGTCTAGCAACTTGGCGCTGCGGCGCGGGTTGGCGCCGCTGAACAATCCGCCCAGCGCCGTCAGATTCAGTAGCTCGCCCTTCTCGGCTCCCACAATCAATCCGATATACCCCATCACCAGCAAGATAACTACGTTTGCATACGAGGCGGTGTGTTGCTCAAACCCCGCAGCGGAAACCACCCACGACACTAAAAACGCGCCCACAATGCCGAGCAGCGAACCAATCGCCGCTCCCAGCAGACGCTTGAAGCTCGACCGGTTCAACCGGATTTCAAACAGGATGATGACCCCTGCTATACAGGCGCCCACCACCGCGCCCCAAGCGGGCTGCAATTCGAACGGCTTGAGGTACGCGGCGGCGCCGGCCAGCGTCAGCACCAGGGCAATCCGAATGAAAAGCAGGTCGTACACGGCTTTATAAGCTTACAGCTTGCAGCTTACAGCTTACCGTGTTGTGAGCCGGTTCGCAGGGGTCGCACGGTTGGGCTAAGACTCTGGTTCCTCGGCGGCAGGCAAGGGTTCGGCGGCCGCTGAGCCCACAGGCTTGGGCTGTAAGGGGGTGTCATCCGCACGGAAGGCGGTGGCGAGATGGTTCAGCAGAAATTTCACCGCCGCGCGCGCATCCGCCGAAGGGTCGTTTTTCCAGTGAAAGATGGCGTTGGCCAGCACCTGCTGGCCGCGCACAAAGTCATCCCGTTGCCGCCGCCGTTTGTCGAAACCACGGCGCCGCTGTTTGATGTTCAGCACTTCACCCATGCACGCCTTTGGATGTAGTTCCATGCGCTATCGTTGGATGAGCCCGCCCGCCATCAGGGCGCAAGGCATAATCAGTAAGATTCAACATGGAACTCTCCCCTGGCCGTGTTCTCGCGCTCGATTTGGGTCAGCGCCGCATTGGCCTCGCCCTCAGCGATCCACTCGGCATTAGCGCGCAGGGCCTTCCCACCCTCCAACGCCAGCGCTTCGGAGAAGATATGGCCGCGCTCGCCGCTCTGGCGCAACAGCATCAAGTCAAGCTTTGGCTCATAGGTTTGCCCCGTCATATGAGCGGTGAGGAAGGCCGCCAGGCCCAGGCTGCCCGTCGTTTTGGCGCTGCCCTCACGCGCCACACCGGCGTGCCCGTCCAATTCTGGGATGAGCGCCTGACTACAGTCGAGGCCCAGCGTGTTCTTACTGAAGCCGGGGCCAGCCTGTCCACGCGCCAGCGCGCGATCGACCGCCTCTCGGCCGTCGTTCTGCTCCAGTCTTATCTGGACGCGCAGCGTCAGTCTGGCGGCAACTTGGAGGAGCCCTGAGCGCCAGCAGGCAGACCATGCCGGGAATCGAAGCCCGCACTCCAAGCGACCAACGGGAGCGACCGGGGCAAAAAGTGGCGAGCCACCGCTATAGTGGAAAGATGGAACGTCTCGCGCTGCTCTCGGTGAGCGATAAGACAGGCCTCGCCGACTTCGCCCGCCGCTTATCGCAATGTGGGTTTGACCTGATTTCGACCGGGGGCACGGCCCGCAGCCTGCGCGAGGCGGGCTTGAACGTACGCGATGTCGCCGATCTCACCCAGTTTCCGGAAATGCTCGACGGCCGCGTTAAAACCCTGCATCCCCGCATCCACGGCGGCCTGCTCGGCCGCTGGGAGCTACCCGAGCATCAGGCCGCCATGCAGGCCCACGGCATCGCCCCAATTGCCGTCCTGGTCGTCAATCTTTACCCCTTCGAGCGCGTGGCCGCACGGGCGGGCGCCGACGGGGTCGAACGCGGTGAGTTGATTGAAAATATCGACATCGGGGGCCCCGCCATGGTGCGTTCGGGCGCCAAGAATTACGAGTCGGTCGCCGTCATCACCGATCCCGCTGATTACACCAGCGTGGCGGGCGAGTTGGAACAGCAGGGCAGCGTCAGCCTGGCCACGCGCTGGCGCCTCGCCCAAAAGGCGTTTCAGCGCACCGCCGCCTATGATGCCGCCATAGCCGCCACCCTCGGAAGCCTGCCCCCCGGCGAGCTGAATCAGCACGTCCGCCTCGCTGCCGCGGATCTCCCCCAACGCCTGCTGATCTCCGCTCCCCGCTTGCAGGTGCTCCGTTACGGTGAAAATCCCCACCAGCAGGCAGCGGTCTACAGCGATGCTGCCCAACCCGGAGGTCTCGCCCACGCCCAACTCCTGCACGGCAAGGAACTCTCCTATAACAACCTGGTCGATTTGCAGGCTGCCTGGGATCTGGCCGCCGAATTTGAGCTTCCGGCCGTGGCCATCATCAAGCACACCAACCCTGCCGGCTGTGCCACCGCAGCCACACAGAAGGAAGCCTACGAGCAGGCCCTGGCCTGCGATCCAGTCTCCGCCTATGGCGGCGTCGTCGGCCTGAACCAGCCCCTCGACGGCCCCACCGCCGAAGCCATGGCCGGCTTGTTTTTAGAATGCATTGCCGCACCCGGCTTCAGCCCAGAGGCCTTGGAACGGCTGCAAAAGAAGAAAAACCTGCGCTTGGTCCAGATCGCTCCAACGCCGTCGCCGCTCTCCGTCCGCAGCATCTCCGGCGGCTGGCTTGCCCAAACCGCAGACAGCGTCCAATTCCCGGCTGAAAACGGCTGGCGCGTCGTGACCCGCCTCGTGCCCACTGCCGAGCAGGAGCGCGCCCTGCGCTTCGGCTGGGCCGTGGCGAAACACGTCAAGAGCAACGCCATCGTTTTCGCCCGCGCCACCGCCGCTGGCGGCCAGACCCTGGCCGTGGGCGCCGGCCAAATGAGTCGTGTGGATTCGGTCAAACTGGCGGCCATGAAGGCCCAACTACCGCTCGCTGGCACCGCCGTCGCCAGCGATGCCTTCTTCCCGTTTCCGGATGGCATCGAAGCCGCCGCCACTCACGGCGCAACCTCCTTCATTCAGCCCGGTGGCTCCATCCACGATACCGATTGCATCGCCGCCTGCGACCGCCTCGGCCTCAGCATGGTCTTCACCGCCATGCGCCACTTTCGCCACTAATCTCACCCCACTCACCACCCTCCACCCACCACTGCTTTTACCAGCTTCCGTTCGATGAAGGCCGCCACATGGCGCAGGGTACTGAAGTTCGCGGGCACGAGCTCTCGGTCCTCGATGGCAACTCCGAAGTGTTGTTCCAGTGCGCTCGTAAGCGTGAGGACGCTGGTCGAATCGAGCAGGGTTTCAAACAATGGTGTGTCTAATTCCAGGCGTGTAGGCTTCGCGCTTGCCTCCGTCAGAATGATCGACTGCACTTGTTCTTGCACTGCGGTGAGAGGGTCGGCTGAATGGGTCATCGCTTTCTCGCGGGCGTTCGGTAACTAGGACAGAACCCGATATCCGCCTGGATGCCCTGGCGCGAACCGGAGCAGCCATTCTCGCCTTTCAGCTCACCTCTCATGGCGACAGCTAGGAGGAGACCTGAGCGCCAGCGGGCGGACCCTACCGGGAATCGAAGCCCGCACTCTAAGCGACCAACGGGAGCGACCAGGGCAAAAAGCGGCGAGCCACTCGTTTTCTCCCTTTGGATGTCCAACAACGCTGCCGTCGGCGTACTCCAATGGGAGGTGGAATTCTCCTGGACCGACGAACAGCACCAGAGCTACCGGCAGGCCCGCACCTTTGCCGAGCGTGAATTGTGCGTGCCGCGCGAGCCCCTGGCCGGCGCTGAGGGATGGCGCACCCGCTGGCGGCAGTGCGCTCATTTTGGCATCCAGGGTCTCAACCTGCCCACGGTCTACGGCGGCATGGGCCTGGACTCCTGCACCGCCGTTCATGTCCTCGAAGGGCTTGGGCGCGGTTGTGATGACAATGGCCTGCTGCTGTCGCTCGGGGCCCAAATCTGGAGCGTGAATGCGCCCCTGCTGGCCTTTGGCAGCGAACCGCAAAAATCCGAATGGTTGCCTCCTTTGGCACACGGAGAAGCGGTCGGCGCTTTTGCCTTAACCGAACCCGAGAGTGGTTCGGACGCCTATCACTTGCGCACCCGTGCCACCAAAGAGACCGGTGGCTATCGCCTCGAGGGCAGCAAAATTTATATCACGAACGCGCCTCTGGCTGATCTCTTTTTGGTCCTGGCAACGACCGATCCCAAAGTGGGCTATTTCGGCTTGACCGCCTTCCTGGTCGACCGCGGCCGCTGCGGCCTGGAGGTGGGGCCGCCGCTCCGCAAAATGGGATTGGAAACCAGCCCCATGGCGGAGGTGCGTTTCGAGGGCGTCTGGGTGCCTGCCGATGCCGTGGTCGGGGAAGTGGGCGGCGGCGGGGCGGTACTGGCCCACACCCTGGAATGGGAGCGGGGCTGCCTGCTCGCGCCTGCGCTCGGCACGATGGACCGCTTGCTGGAAGACACCGCGGTTTATACCCGTGCGCGCAAGCAGTTCGGCCGTCCCATCGTCGAGTTTGAAGCGGTCGGGCAGTTGCTGGCGGAGATGCGGCTGCGGCTGGAATTGTCGCGCCTGATGATGTATCACTTCGCCTGGCTTAAGGGGCGACAATCGTCGGCCGCGGTCGAAGCCAGCATGGTCAAGCTTTACGTCAGCGAAAGTCTGCGCCGCATCAGCGAGTTGGCGCTGCACTTGCACGGCACGGCCGGCTACATGCGCGAGCTCGAGTTCGAGCGCACCTGGCGCGACGCCATGGCCAGCAGTCTCTACTCCGGAACTACCGAAATGCAACTCAACCTGATCGCCGAGAGTCTGTTACGGCCGCGAGCCACGCCCGCCGCCGTGGCCAAACGCGAGGACTGCGCTGGGGCTTTCCGGGTGCCCAGCCCGGCCGGGCATCTAGCGGGTGGCGTGGCAGCGCCGCACCAGTCCCCGCGCCAGTCAGTGAGCCGGGAGGCGGAGTCATGATGCCGTATTTGTTGCCGCAGGCCGTCGAGCGCGCCTGCGCACGTTGGCCGAATCAGCTTGCCCTGATCGGTTCCCAAGGCGATACCCTCACCTATGCTGCCTTCGAACGCCGCAGCCGCGCTTGGGCGGGACGTCTGCAAGCGTCCGGTTGCCGCCCTGGCGCCCGCGTCGGTGTTTGGCTGCCCAAGTCGGTGGATGCCGTCGTCGCCTTGCTGGCGATCCTGCGCGCCGGTTGCGTCTACGTGCCGCTGGATCCTTGGGCGCCGGTTGCGCGCATCGAGGCCCTCGCCGCCGACTGTGGTCTATCGGTCCTGCTGGCTGGTGCCGAAAGTGTCGCCGGTGCCCGGCAGTGGGTCTCACCTCCTGGATGCTGCTGGGATGTTGCCGCCGAAGCCGTTTACGAGGAGGCCGTCGGCCCCTGGCGCCCGCCCGCAGGCACCAGCGACGAGGTTGCCTATATTCTTTACACCTCCGGTTCGACCGGCGTTCCCAAGGGCGTCATGCTCAGTCACGCCCATGCTCTCAACTTCATCGACTGGGCTGGCGAGCAAGTGGGTCTGGGGCCGGGCGATCGCGTCGCCAGCCATGCCCCGTTCCATTTCGATCTGTCGATTTTCGATCTCTGGGCCAGTTTGAGCCGCGGCGCCACCGTCTGTCTGCTCGACCCGGTCACCGCCCGCTTTCCGCGTGCCGTCGCCGACTGGATTGCCGAGCGCCGCATTACCGTTTGGTACTCGGTTCCCTCCGCCTTGGTGCAAATGGCGCCCCTGCTGCCGCAAGCTGTCGCCGGATCCAGCCTGCGCGCCGTGCTCTTCGCCGGCGAAATCTTCCCCGCTCCCGCCTTGCGCGCCTGGCGTGCCGCGCTCCCCCAAGCTGCCTTTCACAACTGGTATGGTCCGACGGAAACCAACGTCTGCACCCACTATGCGCTGCCTCCTGCCTCGGACGCCGGGGCTGCCACGGTCCCGGATCCACTGCCTATTGGCCGTGCCAGCCCGAATTTTCAGCTTGCTGCCTGCGATGACGCCGGGCTGCCGGTGCCCGTCGGAGAGGCCGGATTCCTCTGGGCCCGCGGCCCCGGCATCCTTACGGGCTATTGGGGTGATCCCGCACGCACCGCCCAGGTGACCTGCGAGCGCGAGGGACCCGGAGGCGTCCGCCAGCGCTGGTACAACACTGGTGATGTCGTCCGCCAGGATGCCGCCGGCGATTTCTATTTTCTCGGCCGCCGCGACCATCTCATCAAGTGCCGCGGCTATCGCGTGTCGCTTCCTGAAATCGAGCATGCCCTGGAGGCGTTGCCCCAGATCAAGCGCGCCGTGGTCATCCCCACTCCCGATGCCGCGCGCGCCACCGGCCTGCATGCCTTTGTCATGCCTGCCCATCCGGCGGCGCCGCCGCGGACCCCTGAACTCCTCGCCCTTCTCGGCCGGCAGCTACCCGCTTATATGCTGCCCGATGCCATCGAAATCTGCGAGTGTTTTCCCGAAACCTCCAGCGGTAAAGTGGACCGGCAGCAACTGCAACGCGCCGCCACCCCGTCAGCGTGAGGACCGCGTTCATGCCCAAACCTGCAGCTCCGGTCCTCTATCGCGGACTCCAGCGCCTGCTGCATCGTCTCCCCGAGGGTTGCGAGTTCCGGATCCACTCCATCGTCGCTCTCCAGCCCGGTCAGTTGCGCCTGCCGGCGCGTTTGCCGCGGGAAATGTCGGTGCGCTGGCTCACGCCTGCTGATGAATCGGGCTTGCAGCAACTGCGCCCCGCTGTCGGCGTGCCCTACCACGAGCGCTTTCAGAACGGCCATCGCTGCATCGGCGCCTACCTGCCGGGAAGCGGCGCGCCCCGCCTGGTGGCGTTCCTCTGGGTACTGCGCGGCCCGGCCCGCATGCCCGCTTCCTTTGGCTGTGCCTGGGACCTGTCGGCTACCCTCGCTTGGCTCTATGATTTGTTCTCCAGCCCGGGCGTCGTGGGCGCGATGCCGCACCTCTACCAGTTTTTGCGCCAGAACCCGCCCGGTCCGCACCTGTCCCACTGGATGGGACAACACGACTTGGGCAACCAGCGCTCGCGCATGGCCCACCTCAGCCTGGGTTTTTCCGTGCGCGCCCGGCTATGGAGTCTGCGCTGCGGCCGCTGGCTTCATCTCTCGCGCGCGGCCAGGTCTCCCCACTGGCGCTGGCACTCGCAGTCGGCCGCCATCCCGCTGTCGCTGTTCGTGGCCGGCGATCCCGTCCCCTTGGACTCTCCCGCGCCCCCGGTCGCGCTCCAACTCCAGTGCGGCTGTGGCAGTGAAGTCAGCTTTCGCGACGGCGCGGCCGTTTGCGGCGCCTGTGGCCGGCGGTTGGGATCGGAACGCGAGGGCGTCCTGGAATTGGGTGCCGAGCTGCCTTATTGGGGAGAGCTGCCGCAGTCCGCGATGCAGGCGCTGCTGCAGCAGGCGGAAGTCAGCGGCTGGCGTGCCGCCGTGCACGAACGGCTGCCGCCCCGCTTGGCAGATTATGTCACCGGTAACTCCCGCGCCGCCTTTCGCGAGTTGCTGCCCTTGCACGAGGGCGCGCGGCTGCTGAGCGTAGGTGCGGGCTGGGGCAGTCTCGCTGCGCCGCTGGCCAGCCATTACGACGTGGTCGCGCTCGAGGGCGTGAGCGAGCGTGCCCGCTTCATCGCTTTGCGGCGGTATCAGGATCAGTTGTCTCATCTCACCGTGATCCGTGGCAAAATGCAGCAGGCCTGCCTCGCGCCCCGGCAGTTTGACGCGATCATCGCCAACGGCGTGCTGGAATGGTCGGCGCTGGAGGACCTGCACGATCCTCCCCGCCCGGTCCAGCTCCGCTTTCTCGTCCGCTTGCGCGAGTTGCTCCGTCCAGGAGGGTTCATCTATATCGGCATCGAGAATCGCTTCGGCTGGCCCGCCCTGCGCGGCGCCGTCGATCACAGCGGCCGGCGCTATACCAGCGTGATGCCGCGTTTCCTGGCGCACCAGTTGTGCCTGCGCGGCCGCGGCTACCGTGCTGCCGGCAATGCCGGCTATCGCACCTACACCTATTCCCACCGCGGCTTCGGGCGCTTGTTTGCCGAAGCCGGGCTGCAAATCGAAGCCTCCTGGGTGAGTCCGGGCGGCTACAACTGTCCCACTCGCATGGTTCCTCTCCATCGAGATGCAATCCGCTTTGCCAGCCGCCGCCGTGAGGCCGTCTGGCCGCGGGCCTGGCTCAAATCCACCGCCGCGCAGGTTTGGATCTGGCGCTGGTTCGGTTCCGATTTCGCCTTTCTCCTCCGCGCAACTGCGGCTGTGCCCCGGGATTCTGAAGAGGGAACCGAACGGATTCCCGCGCATGCATGAATTGCTTCGTGAACGCCTCCAGGCGGCAGCGGTGCCTCCCGTGCTCGCCCAGTTTCCCTTGGATGGCGGAGCCCTGATCGCCGCCTTCGCCCCCAGCGGTGATCGCCGCCTCCGCTGGCTCGCCAAAACCGCCTACGGCCCGGCGGCCTGCCGCCGGCTGGAGGCCGAAGCGCGCGCCCTCAGCCTGCTGGCGCCGCTGGCCGCGGAACTCACGCTGCCCAGCTTGCTCGCCTTCCGCCACACCGGCGCGGGCGATGCGGCCTCGGCGTGTCTGGTGCAATCCGCGGTTGGCGGGCAGCGCATCCACTGCCGCTGGAACGGCTCGCCCCAGGCCCCGTTTCCGCGCCCCATGCAATTGGCACAGCGCTGGCTCGAACGGTTTCAGGAGAGTGCGTGCTCGCTGCCGCTATCGCTTCCCACTCTGGCGAAAGTCGGCGCAGACACCGCCTCCTGCGCCACCCAAGCCCTGCAAACCGATCCCAAACTGACGCCGCTGCTGGCTTGGGTGCCGCAGTTTTTTGCCACCCCCGGACCCTCCCTCCGGGCGGTAGCGATCCATGGCGATTTTTGGCCCGGCAACGTCCTGTGGGACGCCCGCTCCGATTCCGTCGGCGTCATCGACTGGAGTGGCTTCGGCGCCGGCTCCGCCCTCGATGACCTGCTCACCTGGATGACGCAAATGCCCGCCGGCCGCACCCAGCGCCCGCTCTCCCGCGTGCAGTCCTGGCCGGCCGTGCTATTCCGGCCCGGCCGGGCGCAGCAGAACCTCCTCGCCTGGTCGCAGCGCGCCGGCTATGATGCCGCTACCGCTCGCTATGCCCTGTATCTGTTCCTGGCGCGGCGGTTGCTGTGGGAGTTGGGATTCGGCCTGCAATCCCGTGGTCCCGCTGAACGGGATTGGACGCGTCGCGAGTGGTCCGCCGTGCTCACCTGGCTCGCCGAGCGCCAGTTTCCCACCCTCGGGACGACTTTTCCGGCACCGTTCGCTTGACAGCTTGCCTCAGGCATGCCATGTTGAGACGGTTCCATGACGGGGGCAAGATTGCGGCGCAAACAGGACGCGGCAAAGGAATCGGCCAACCGAGAGAAGGCTGATGTGGTGAGCGGGGCACAACACCAAGCGATAACTTTGGAGAGCAGGATCGAGAGCGTCGATCAGGCCGAGGCCGCCGCCGAGCGCGTCGCCGCCCGCGCCGGCTTCGACGAAGGCGAGCGGCACCGCATCGCCATGGCGGTGCGCGAAATCACTGTCAACGCCGTCATGCATGGCAACGCCTACGATCGCGCCAAGAAAGTCACCATCGAGTTTGAGATCTCACCGGGCGAGTTAGTGGTCAGTATCCGTGATCAGGGCGCGGGCTTTGATCTCGGCCGCATTGCCGATCCTCTCGCACCCGAGAACCTCCTGCGGCAGTCCGGCCGCGGCATCTTCCTGGCTCGGGCGTTTATGGATCAAGTCGACGTCAAGCCCGACCACCATGGCACCTCGGTCCGCCTGATCAAGCACCGGCAGGCGCCGCCGCTGCAACCTCCTCACGCGGGTCGTTCATAATCGAAGAGGAGGACGCGCAGCGCCGCCCCGCCTGCCGCAATGGTTCATGATGAAAGTGACCTGCCGCCGCATTGATTCGGTAACCGTGGTCGACCTGGCTGGCCGTATAACGCTCGGGGATGGAGCCACGCTCTTGCGCGAGACCCTCCGCGATCTGCTCGCCAGGGGCGAAACCCAGATTCTGCTGAACCTGGCCGAGGTCAGCTACATTGATAGCTCCGGCCTGGGCGAACTCGTGAGCGGCTTCAGTCTGGTGCGCAAAAGTGGTGGCGATCTGAAGCTGTTGCATTTGACCCGCAAAGTGCACGATCTGCTGAAAATTACCAAGCTCTTCACCGTCTTTGACGTCCAGGATGACGAGGCGCGTGCCATCGCGGCGTTTGCTGCGCCCGGCGAGTCTGCTGAGGCTTCGAATGCGCATTGATCCCCTGAAGACCGAGGCCACCGCGCCCGAGGTGCGCCCTCTGCTGGAGGAAATATACGCCCAGCGCGGCAACGTGCCCAACATGTTCCGCACCGTGGCCTACCGTCCGGAGTTGCTGCGCACCCTGCTGGCGCATTTCCGCGTGGTGATGGGCGAAGGTTCGGTTGCGGTCAAGCTGAAGGAGCTGCTCGCGGTTCGCGTCTCGCAAATCAACGACTGCCATTATTGACTGGCTTCACATTCCGCCTTGGCAAGGCGGCAGGGCTGGAATCAGGAAACTCTCGACCGGTTGGAGCGCTTCGAGCAGCTCGCCGAAATCGACGAACCCACGCGCGTCGCCTTGCGCTTCGCCGAACGCATGACCCGCGACTCCAACGCCGTGGACGACGAACTCTATGCCATCCTGCGGCGCCATTTCGACGAAGGCTCCATCATTGAATTGGCTGCCGTCATCGGTACCTTCAACTACTTCAACCGCTTCAACAACGTCCTGCAGATGGAACCCACTAAGCCGGGGCAGAGGTAAACTTTTCCTATGGATAAAGCACGCTTTGCCATGGGCTGTTTTTGGGGTTCTGAGGCCGCCTTCCGCCACCTGCCCGGCGTGACCGCCACCACGGTGGGTTATTCCGGCGGGAGCACCGTCGATCCGACCTATAAGCAGGTATGCAGCAATCGCACCGGCCACGCCGAAACCGTCGAAGTGGAATTCGATCCCGGTGTGGTCAGCTACGAAAAACTGCTGGACGTGTTTTGGGAGAACCATGATCCCACCACGCTCGATCGCCAGGGACCGGACGTGGGCAGCCAGTATCGTTCCGCAATCTTCTATCTCACCCCCGCGCAGGAGGCCGCCGCCCGCGCTTCGAAGCAAGCGCTGGAGACAAGCGGCGCGCTGCATCGGCCCGTCGTGACCACGATCACGCCCGCCGCGCCCTTTTATCGCGCCGAGGAATACCACCAGCAGTATCTCGAGAAAAACGGCATGGCAGCCTGCCACATGCCCAGTCGATGACTGGTGCGCGGCCCCGCGGGGCGACCCGCTTGCGCTCAGCAGGGCTGGGGGCCTCGTGACCCCAGCCCCTCCTGCGCGCATGAACCGGGGCTTCGCGCTGGTGACCGGCGCTAGCCGCGGCATTGGCGCCGCGCTGGCCGCCGCCCTGGCCCGCGCCGGCTACGACTTGCTGCTGACGGCGCGCAGCGCCGCCGACCTTGAGAGTCAGCGCGAACACCTGCAGAAGAGTGGCGGGGAAGTGCGGATAGTCTGCGCCGATCTGGCGCAGGGCGGCGCCGGGCAGGTCACCGCCGCCGCGGCGAATCTGCCGCTGACGCTGCTGGTCAACAACGCCGGCGTGGGCAGCTTTGGCGAATTCACCCTGCTGCCCGGGGAGCGCGAGCTCGAACAGGTGCGCTTGAATCTTGAAGCCACCATTGCCCTCACCCACGGCTTGCTCCCGCAGATGCTGCGCGCCGGTCGCGGCGCCATTCTGAACGTGGCCTCCACCGCGGCGCTCCAGCCGGTGCCCTACATGGCGACCTATGCGGCGACCAAAGTCTTCCTGCTGCATTTCAGCCTGGCGCTGCGCGAAGAGCTGCGCGGCTCGGGCATCCACGTCATGGCACTGTGCCCAGGCCCGACGCGAACCAATTTTTTTGCAGCCTCGCACTCGCCCCTGCCCCCCGGCCTGCAATCCGCCGAAGCTGTCGCCGCGCTGGCCCTGCGCGGCCTGCGCCAGCGCAAAGCTGTGGTGATTTGCCAGCCGCGAGCGGCGGCGCTCAGCGCCCTCGAACGACTGCTGCCGCGCACCACCGTGACCCATTTCGCTGGTAAAGTGGTCGGAGCTTGGAAGAATTCGAAATCGTCATCGTAGGCGCCGGCATCGTCGGCCTCGCGCTGGGGCGTGAACTGTTGCGCCGCGCGCCCGGTCTGCGGCTGGCCGTGCTCGAAAAAGAGCCCTCCGTTGCCGCACATCAAACCGGCCACAACAGCGGCGTCATTCACTCCGGCGTCTATTACCGCCCCGGTTCGCTCAAAGCCCGTCTCTGCGTAACCGGCGCCCGCGCCATGGTGGCGTACTGCCGCGAGCGTGGCCTCGCCCTGCAAATTCCCGGCAAGGTGATCGTGGCCACCTGCGCCGCCGAGCTGCCGCGCCTGCGCGAGGTCGAGCGCCGCGGCCGCGAAAACGGCGTCGAGGGGTTGCGCTGGCTGGGCGTCGCGGAACTGGCCGAAATCGAGCCGCACGTGCGTGGCCTCGCTGCGTTACATGTTCCCGTCACCGGCATTGTGGACTACGCCGAAGTGGCCCGCAGCTACGTCGCAGACATTCAGCAGCAGGGCGGGGAAGTGCATCTCGCCTCGGCGGTGCGCGGTTTCGGCCGCGAGGGCGCCGCCGTAGTCGTCAAGACTGTCCGCAGCGAGCTGCGCGCCCGCCAGGTGATCAACTGCGCCGGTCTGTTCGCCGATCGCATTGCCTCACTCGCCGGCAGCGCTGCCGCACGCCACGAATTCCGCATTCTCCCTTTTCGCGGCGAATATTACTCGCTGCGTCCCCCCGCAGCGGCGCTCCTCCACGGTTTGGTCTATCCCGTGCCCGATCCCCGCTTTCCGTTTCTCGGCGTCCATTTCACCCCCCGCGTGCACGGCGGCGTCGAAGCCGGGCCCAGTGCCGTCCTCGCCTGGAAGCGCGAAGGCTACCGTCGCACCGATTTCAGCTTCGCCGACCTGGCCGCCATGGCCGGTTACACCGGTTTCTGGGCCATGGCGGCGCGCTACTGGCGCAAGGGCTTAGGCGAGCAATACCGCTCACTCCATCGCCGTGCTTATATCCGTGCTTTGCGGGTGCTCGTGCCGGAACTGCGCGACGCCGATGTTGGCCCTGGCGGTGCCGGCGTCCGCGCCCAGGTCGTCCTGCGCAACGGCAAACTTCTGGATGATTTTCATGTCCTGCGCGACGGCCTTTTTACCCACGTCATCAATGTCCCTTCACCCGCCGCTACCGCCTCGCTGGCCATCGCCGGCTATCTCGCCGCCTTGCTCGAAACCCGAAACTGAAACGCGCGCGAGCCGCCTATAATCTCTAAATGCGGAACTCACGATTGGCTGTCCTGCTCGTGGCCGTTGCCGTGGCAATGGGATCGGCGAGTCTTCTGGCGCAAGCACCTGGCGGCGTTCTCCGCGCCCGGCTCTCCAACGGCCTGCGCGTCATCATCGTGCGCAACACGCTCGCGCCTGTGGTAACTACCATGGTCAATTATCAGGTGGGCTCCAACGAGACCCCAGCCGGCTTTCCCGGCCTTGCCCACGCGCAGGAACACATGATGTTCCGCGGCAGTCCCGGCCTGACCAAGGACCAGCTCAGCGAAATCACCGCCGCCATGGGCGGCAACTTCAACGCGGATACCCAGCAGACGGTAACCCAATACTTCTTCACCGTTCCCGCGGAGGATGTCAGCCTGGCGCTGCACATTGCCGCGGCGCGTATGAACGCGGTGGACGACTCCCAGGCGCAATGGGAGCAGGAGCGCGGCGCCATCGAGCAGGAGGTTGCCGCCGATCACTCCAACCCGAGCTACAAGTTTTATCTCCAGCTCTTGAAGGCGATGTACAAGGGTACGCCGCTCGAGAACTCCGGCCTGGGCACCCGCCCCAGCTTCGATAAAACCACCGCAGTCATGATGCAGAAGTTTTACCGCGACTGGTACGCCCCCAACAATGCCGTCCTGGTCATTGCCGGCGATCTGGATCCGGCCGCGACCCTGGCTCAGGTCAAATCGCTCTTCACTTCGATTCCCGCGAAGAAATTGCCGGCGCGCCCGGTCATTCATCTGCAGCCCGTGACCCCCGCCACCCTCCATCTCACCAGCGATTTCCCCTATGGCGCAGCCTACGTTGCTTTTCGCATGCCCGGCACCTCTTCGCCCGACTACGCTGCCGCCGACGTGCTCGCGGATGTGCTCGCCAGCCAGCGCGCCGCATTGTTTGGCCTGGTCCCGCAAGGCAAGGCCCTGTTTGCGACCTTCGAGATGATTCCGCAGGCGCAGGCCAGCGTCGGCATGGCCTTTGCCGCCTATCCCGGCTCGCAGGGCGGCGACACGCTGCTGCAGGAAATGCAGGCCATCCTTGCCGCCGACGTTAAAAACGGTGTCGATCCCAGTCTGGTCGAAGCCGCCAAGCGTGACGAGCTGCTCGCTGCCGAGTTGAATAAAAATTCCATCAGCGGCCTGGCCGATGCGTGGTCGCAAGCGGTCGCTATTGAGGGCCGCAACTCGCCTCAGGACGATCTCGACGCCATCCAGAAAGTCACCGTTACACAGGTGAACGCCGTCGCCAAAAAGTATCTGCAGCCCGCGCACGCAATTCAGGCGCTGCTCGTGCCGCAACCCTCGGGCAAACCGCTCTCCCACGCCTCCTTCGGCGGCGCCGAATCGTTTACCCCCAAGACCGTCAAGACGGTGACGCTGCCCAAGTGGGCTTCGGCCACCCTGTTCCAGCTCACCGCCCCCGCACCCACCACCCATCCCGTGGTCACCACGCTGAGCAACGGCCTGAAGCTCATCATCCAGCCGGAAAAGATCAACGACACTGTGAGCATCTTCGGCGACATCCGCAGCGAATCCAATCTCGAGTCGCCGCCCCATCAAAAGGGCATCGGTGAGATCGTCGATGGCTTGTTCACCTACGGCACCACCACCCTCGACCGCCTGGCCTACCAAAAGGCGCTCGACGAAATCGGCGCCAACGAATCCGCCGGCACCTCTTTCTCCCTGCAAGTGCTGGCCTCGCATTTTGATCGTGGTCTGCAATTGCTGGCCGACAACGAGCTGCATCCGGCGATGCCCGCGCGCGCTTTTACGGTCACCCAGCGGCAAATGGCGGGTCTCGCTGCCGGTCAGCTTCGCAGTCCCGGTTATCTCGCCGGCCGCTCCCTGCAGCAGGCGCTGGTGCCTGCCGGTGATCCCACGCTGCGCCAAAGCCTGCCCGCCAACCTCATGAAACTGACCTTGGCGCAGGCCCAAGCCTACTACCAACAGGTCTACCGCCCCGATCTCGCCACCATCGTCGTGATTGGCAACATCTCCCCCGCCGTAGCCGAAGCTGAAGTCAAGAAATACTTTGGCGGTTGGCACAGCCAGGGCCCAACCCCCAACGTCGTGTTGCCCGCCGTGCCCGCCAATAAGCCCAATTCCAGCGTTGTGCCTGATCCCAGCCGCGTGCAGGACAGCGTCACCCTGGCCGAGACCGTCGGCATGAACCGCTACAACCAGGACTACTATGCTCTGCAGTTGGGCAACTATGTCCTCGGTGGCGGTTTCTATGCCAGCCGCCTCTACCGCGATCTGCGCGAGAATGGCGGCCTGGTTTACTTTGTGAACTCTTCCTTCAGCGCCGGCCGCTCCCGCGCAACCTATAGCGTCAACTTCGGCTGCGATCCCGACAAGACGGCGCGCGCGCATGCCATGGTTGTGCGTGACTTGCAACAGATGCAGAGCGAGCCGGTCCCCGCCTTCCATCTCACCGAAGCCAAGGCGGAACTACTGCGCCAGATTCCTCTCGCCTCCGCCAGCATCGGCAGTATCGCCCGCGGCTGGCTGTCGCGCACCAGCCTCGGCCTGCCCCTCGACGAACCCTCAATGGCGGCGCAAGCCTACCTGAAGCTGACCGCTCCCGAAGTCCAGGCGGCCTTCCGCAAGTGGGTCAATCCGCAGCGGCTGGTGCAGGTGGTGCAGGGTCCTGCGCCGGCGAAGTAGCGTTTAGCGGCTCGGGGCGGCTACCGCCTGCCGGTTCCAATCCTGTAGCGGGTAGGCATGTACGCATTCGGGGCACTGGGCATTCTGCGCCCGCACGTGGCAGTTGGGGCAAATACCGCCGTGCGCGAAGATGTCATAGCCGTTCCCGCAGCCGTTGCAGCGCCATAGCGGCGCAGCCGGCGGCGGCGCTTGGCACCAGGGACACGCCCAACCCTCATGGTGTGGCAGCTTCGACAGCTTCCAAAGCACCTGCCCGCTGCGCAGCCCGCGCCAGCAGTAAAACAAAATGAAAACGGTGATCGCCGCCAGCCACAGGTCGCCCAGCATCCACGCCAGCGCAAACAGGCCGGCCACACCGATGAAACCGACGACCGCCGCCGCCACCAGGCTCTTCGCCCGCCCCAGCGGAAACCACAGCAGCGACCGCAGTATCTGTCCGCCATCGAGCGGGTACACCGGCAGAATGTTGAACAGCAGCAGTGCGATGTTAATCAGATACACCGCGTGCACGAACCGGAACATATCCAGACTCGTCCAGGGCACCCGCAGCAGCGGGTACAGGATCGGGATCAGCACCACATTCACCAGCGGACCGGCGCAAATGGCCCACAGTGTCGCGCCCGGACGCACCGGCGGATCCACATAGGCGATGCCGCCGAACGGCCACAGCAGAATCCGGTCCGCATGGCCGCCGACCTGCCGTGTCGCCAGCGCATGTCCAAATTCATGCAGGGTCACGATGGCAAACAGCGCCAGAATTTCCAGCACCGGCCAGATCGGGCTCGAGTACGCGTGCGCGCGGTCCTCAAACTCCAGCAGCAGCACCAGAAACCAGCTCCAGTGCAGGTACAGATCGATGCGCAGAATCCGCGCTAAATGCCAAGTCCCCTTCGGTCCCATTCTCCCTATTGTCGCTTATTGCGCAGCAGCGGCTTGGGCCACTGGGTCCCAAGCTGCTGCGAGCAAAAGCGGGTTGCGCGGCGAAGCCGCGCAGGGCCCCGCGCCAGTTATTGCGCAGCGGCGGCTTGGGCTTCATACAGGCGCCGGTACAGCCGCTCCCGCCTCTCGGCGCGCGCCGAGGCGCTGGTCACGAAGCGCACGCACAGATCCATCAGCTCGTACCCGCCCGGCTTAACCACCGCTGTAGGCGCCAGTGAAACTTCCGACTTCCATTCGTGCGCGGCCTTTTCGGCGTCTTCTTTTGTTTCGTGTTCCACCAGTTTTTCGATTTCGCGCAGGTTGGGCAGCGCGGCGCCGTCCCGCAGCGGAATGCGGATTTCATCCCAGAGCCATTGGCCGCGCGAAGCCAGCTTGAGGTACGGCCCGGTAAAGACGAATCGGTTCGGAAACATCACCCGCCGGCCGGTCGTCTGACCCGGCTCGGTCCAATTACCGGCTTCCCGCAGCGTCGTTTGCAGCAGCGTGAATTCCACCACCTCGCCGCTGATGTGGTCAATCTCGACCCAGTCTCCCGGCGCCAGGCCGCGCTTGCCAATCAGCACGAACCAGCCCGCGAAACTCAGGATCGGATCCTGCAACGCCACCGCCAGACCGGCGCCGGTCAGGCCCAAAAATGTCATCCATTGCGCCGGGCTTCCGATCAGCGTCAACAGCACCCAGATCACGCCGATCACCTCCAGCGTGAAGCGCAGTATGCGCCGCAGCGTGTGCCGCCGCCGCCGTTCCGTCCGCGTTTTGCCGAGGACGCCGCCCACCAGCCAGTCCAGCAGGAACAACACCGCAACCCCGATCAGAACTCCCAGCAGCATGCCCAGGGCATCGTGCAGCGCCAACTCTTCCTGCGACTGCCCGATCCCCGCCCATCGTTCGTAGACTTGGGCCAAGTCGCCATCGAGTTGCGCCGCATGATCGAACCCGATCAGTCGCCGTTGCCCGGCGGCGAGCGCCTGAGCACTGGCGGCGACCTGCGCCGCTTGCTGATCAGCGGCGCCCCCCGCATGTAGCTTTTGGAGCTGCCCCATCGCTCCCGACATCTGTTGCAGGTTTTGGGACTCGGCTCGAGCCAGCTGCGTGTGCAACTGGTTGTGCGCGTTCTGTGCTGCCGCCGCGGCGCCCGCCGCCTCCGTTTGCGACCAGCTCAGCGCCTTTTCTTTCGCCCGCAGAAGCTGCCAGCTCTTCGCCAACGCCACCAGGCCATGCGAACTTTCCGGATTCCGGTCCGTCGACTGTTGCTGCCACTGCGTCCGCCACTTCCGCCCCGCCGCATCCGCCGCCGCTTGGGCCGCCTTTTGTTGTGCCTCGGCGCTGCTGGCGTTGGGCGCGCTGCGTCCGGCTCGGGCGAGATCTTCCTGGGCATCCGCCAGCCGCGCCTGATCGAGCGCAAGCTGCGCCTGGTTTAACTGAATTTGTGCCAGCAACTGCGGCCGGTTCAAAGGCGTGGCATGCGCGAGCTTTAGCTGCAGGGCCGCAAGCTCGGCCTGCTCCCCCTGTAGCTCGGCCTCATTCGTTCGGGCCCGGTCCCAGAGCGGCCCGGTATGGTTGTGGTGCGCTTGGGCGGCTTCAGCCATTTGCTGCCGCAGGGCGTCGTGGACCAGCGTCTGCGCCAGCGATTCCGCCTGGCCCGCGAGTTGGGTTTCGGCCGGCGTGTCTGCCAGGCCCGACATCGCCCGCGCGATCGCCAGCGGCCGCTCCGAGGCGGGTACGCTCGAGTGCGAGCTCGCCGTTGCCGGGAAGCCGGCGGTGCTCACCGCGCTTTCGGTGATTCCCCACGCCACCGCGGCGATTGCCAGCAGTGCAAAAAACAGTATCCAGCCCGCTCGCCGCAGCAACATGCAAGTTCTTCCATTTTAACCCGCCGCAGAGGCGCCGCGGCAGTTGCTCCAGCAGGTGCGTGCCTCCGCTGTTGCCCGGCGTCGTCCAGGCCCAATGTCGTCCGCAGTCTCAATAACCATCAAACGGGTCAGCATTGATGTCGCTGCGATTCACGCCGGCCTCCACCAGCGCCTGGTTCACGCTTTGAATCATCGCTGGTGGCCCGGCGAGATAGTAGACCGGCTCAGCGAGCGCGCCCACGTGCCGTCCGATCAGCTCCGGGCCAATATACTCGGTCTCTTCCGTCCAGCCCCGCCGCGATTGCCAGGGCTGCGTCATGGTGGGAATGAACCGGAACCACTCGTGTTCACGGGCAAGGGCGCGCAGTTCCTCCAGGAATGCCGCATCCTCCGGCCGCCGGTTCGAGTAAAACAGGAATAGCCTCCGCTGAAGCCTCTCGTGAACCGACTGCCGGATCATGCTGCGGAACGGCGTCACCCCAATTCCGCCGGCGAGAAAGACCGCAGGCCGCCGAGCGTCGTTCTGCAGCGTAAACGCCCCCTCGGGTTCGTCAATGATCAGTTCGCTGCCCAGCGGCAAAGCCCCCAGCCGCCGTTTGTAGGGCGTATTCCGCATGCGCATGGCGAACAGCAGCCGCCCCTCGCAGGGTGCGCTGGCAATCGTCAGGCTGCGGCTCTTGCCTTCCTCGTCCCATTCCGGCAGGTCGACCAGGCCGAGGTCGACAAATTGTCCCGGCGCATACCTCAGATTCGGTGGCTTCTCCAGATAGAACGCCGTGGTCTGCTCCGCGATCTCCTCGCGCGCCAGCAGCCGCAACCGCCAGTCCATGGTTCCAGACTAGCGGATGGCGGCAACTTGGGGAGCCCTGAGTGCCAGCGGGCGGATCCTGCCGGGAATCGAAGCCCGCACTCCAAGCGACCAACGGGATCGACCAGGGCAAAAAGTGGCGAGCCACAAGCAAAGGGGCTGCACCTTCTAGCGCAGCCCCTAGCAGTCATGGCTCGCGACCTCCTAGGCAGCCAGGGCAGGCATAGCGGGACGGCGACGCATCCGCAATCCCAGACCTAGCACCAGCAGACCCACGCCCACCAGCGCGAGCGTGCTCGGCTCCGGCGTGGGCGAAATGCCGCCGGCGCCACTTGCCGACAGGCTCGAGGTCAGCGACAGGTTCGTGCCCACCAGCGTCGAAACATTGGTGTTGGTTGGGAACTGCACGTTGAGCGTAAGGATGCCGCCGCTCGAGGTAAAGGCGCTGGCCAGCAGTCCCCCCGTCAGATTGAGGTTCGCGCCCAGATTGGTGTTGAACGCTCCTTGACTGGATCCCTGCGCCTGCGTGAAGTTGAGCAGGTTCAGCGTGCCCGACAGCAACGTCCCGGTCTGACCGTTCGCTGAACCTGTGAGGTTAAAATTGATCGGCGCCGATGCCGAGGCATTGAACCCTCCGCTGCCGTTCGGGCTCAACACGATGGAGTTGGGGTTAGAGGTGATGGTGAACGAGCCGGACGAGGCCAGCGTTCCGCTGCCGGTCCCTGAGCCCGTGAGCGTGCAGCTCCCCAACAGGCCGCACGAACCCAGCGACACGCCGATGTTCTGCGAGCCTGAGCCTTGTCCGGTAAACGTCACTGTCTGGCCGGCGCCGGCCGTCAACTGAATGGTGCTTTGCGCGGCCGCAGCGACACCCAGGGCCAGGATCACGGCCAGGCCAGTTGTCATTGCGAGCGTAATTCTTCGTCTCATGGTTGTGTTGTTCTCCCTTGCCAATGAATTCGGAAGATCTGCCTGCGCACAAGCAGCTCATCCGCAGCTTCTGTACTGCAACTCCCGGGCCAAACCTGGGCCTCGACCGCAAGTGCTGTGCGCTCAACATAGGCGGCTGCACACCGCGCCCCGGCGCAGGTTGTAGCCCCTGGAAACATGCAATCGCTTGCGGTAGAGTGCCGCTGGCTGTTCAGCACGCCGGAAAACAAAGGGGGCTGCGCCTTCAACGCAGCCCCCGTGAGTGCTTCTGCCCGTCTTCTTTGCAATTATGCCGGCATCTCTGCGTGGGGATGGCGGATGCGCAACCCCACGCCCAGCACCAGCAGGCCCGCACCCACCAAGGCAAGCGTGCTGGGTTCCGGCGCCGGTGAAATCCCTCCCGCGCCGCTCGCCGACAAGCTCGAAACCAATGAGCGATTCGTTCCCGTGAGGCCCGACAGACTGCCCCCACAGGGAAACTCTACGTTCAAGCCGAGGACCGCGCTATCCGATCCGAACCAACTGGCCAGCATCCCTTCCGTCACGTTCAGATTGGCGCTGATACTGGTGTTGAACCTTCCTTGACTGGCGCTCTTCGTCTGCACAAAATTCAGCAGAGTCAGCGTGCCCGCGAGTAACGTCCCGCTCTGTCCGTTGGCCGAACCGGTGAGAGTGAGGTAGATGGGGGAGGATGCGGACGCGGTGTAACTGCCACCGCCGTTGGGCGTTAAGACGATGCTGTTGGCGCTCGATCGGATGTTGAACGTGCCCGAAGAGGCAAGCGAACCGCTGCCCGTGCCTGCGCCGCCGAGGCTGCAGTCTCCGCTCCAGCTACAGGCACCCAGCGTGACGCCGATCGTCCGTGAAGTCGAGCCTTGCCCGGTGAACGTCACCACCTGGCCCGGTCCTGCATTTAATTGAATCGTGCTTTGCGCCGCGCCCGTAGCGCTCAGGGCTGCGATCATAGCGAGTCCGGCAATAGCTGCCAGTGAAGGCCTTGGTTTCATGCGCTCTCCCTTACCGACGTAGAGTAGGTAGTCTGCCTGCAAGCAGCGCAACCGCTCTCTTTATGTGCAACTCCAGGGCCAATCCGGATGAAGGGAGGTAAAGAGCGCGTCCTCAACGCCGTGCGCTTCGGTGGTGGGGATCGTCCCGGTTTCTGCCGCGGCGAAAAGCGCAATCGCTTGCGAGCATGCGTCGAATCCGTTGCAGCCGGCTAGTGGGCGATGGGACGGGCCGCCGCCGCACTGGGCCCAAGTTGATAGAGCTGCAGCTTATTCAGCAGTGCCCGATAGCTGATATTCAACGCGCGTGCCGCAACCGTCCGGTTCCAGTGACAGTCTTCGAGAGCCCGCGCAATGGTTTGGCGTTCGACCTCGCTCGCCACCCGATGGACCACATCCTTTAAGCCTTCGCCCGGCTGGGAGGCCGCCTCGGCGTGATTCCCAGACGGCGGCGCTGCGGAGGGGGACACGTCCAGCCATGCCTGTTCGCCAAAGATCAGGTATCGTTTCACAAAATTTTCCAGTTCGCGCACGTTCCCCGGCCAGGCGTACCGCACACAGCATTCCCGTAGCGCCGGACTCAGCGGCCGGTGGGGGCAACGCAGCTCCGCCGCGTACCGCTCCAGAAAATACTCGGTTAGCGGCAGAATATCCTCCTGCCGTTCCCTCAACGGTGGCAGATGCAGCGAGAATACGTTGAGCCGGAAGAACAGATCCTCGCGAAATTGCCGTTCCGCCATCGCGCGCGGCAGATCTACATTGGTAGCGGCCAGGATCCGCACATCTGCAAACAGCTCCTGCCGTCCGCCCAGGCGTGTGAAGCGATGATCTTGCAGTACGTGCAGCAGTTTTGCCTGCAGCGCCAGTGGTAGTTCTCCAATTTCGTCCAGAAACAGCGTCCCCTTGTCGCAACTCTCGAAATGGCCTGGTTTGGTCCGTGTGGCGCCGGTAAACGCGCCTGCCTCATACCCGAACAACTCACTTTCCAGTAGATCGTGGGGCAGAGCGGCGCAATTGATCTTCAAAAATCGATGCGATCGCCGCGGCGAACAGTCGTGGACGATGTGCGCCAGTACCTCTTTGCCCGTCCCGCTTTCGCCGAGAAGCAGAACCGGCAGGTTGAACCCTGCCAACTGTTGCGCCCGTGCGCCCAGGGCGATCATGGCCGGGCTCTGCGCCACCATCCAGCGCTGCAGTCCTAACTGCTGCTGCAGAGGCTGGGGCACAGGTGTCACTTCAGGTACAGCAGCAAACGCAGCCGACAAATATGGCATCCAGCTCTCCCTTGACTAACAGTTTTCGACAAAGAGGCGACTTTTTTCAGCTTGGCAGCGCGTGCGGAAGGCGACAATCCGGGGAACTCTCGAACGTGCCTCGAAAAATGCCGGATGGGGTAAGGGGTCTTTACGGCTGGATCAAGCCCCGCCGGATGGCGTAGCGCACTAGGCCCGCCACGTTGCGGACCCCCAGCTTGTCCATAATGTGGGTGCGGTGCGATTCGGCTGTCTTGAGCGTGATGCCGAGCAGGCTGGCGATCTCTTTCGTGGTTTTCCCCTCGGCGACGAGTTGCAACACCTGCCGTTCGCGTGCGCCCAGTACCTCCGGGTTCGGGTCGGCCCGGTTGAGATAGGCATGAACAAGCGTGCCGGAAACGGCCGGGCTCAGGAACATACTGCCCGAGGCCGCTTCGTTGATGGCGCGCACTAGATCGGCGCTGCTCTTGCTCTTGAGCACGTAGCCGGAGATTCCCGCCTGCAGAGCTTCCAGCACGTAGCGCTCGTCGCTGTGCATGGTCAGTAAGACGCAGCGCGTGTTCGGCGCCTGGCGCACGATTTCTCGTGCGGCATCGAGGCCATTCAGCAGCGGCATGTTCAGGTCCAGTACTGCAACCTGCGGATGGCAGGTGGTAGCCAGTTTCACCGCCGTGTGACCGTCGCTGGCTTCCGCCAGCACCTGAAAGCCTTCGTGTTCGAGCAGCAGGCGCAGGCTCTGGCGCACGATTTCGTGATCATCGGCCAGCAGCAGCCGAATCGCCATGCAGCCCTCCTTTCTCGGGCACGGGAATGCGCAAATGTACCTGCACGCCTGCGCCCGGCTGGGTCTCGATCTCGAGTTCACCCTCCACGCCGCGCAACCGCTCGCGCATGCCGTTGAGGCCCATGCCTTCGCCGCCTTCCTGCGAAGGCGGCGGCGCGAAGCCCCGGCCGTCATCGCTCACCTGTAGTTCCACCGTGCCGCCACGCTGCTGCAAGTGCATGCGGACGCGTGAAGCCTGGGCATGCCGCACCACATTGTTGAGCGTTTCCTGAGCGCAGCGGTAGAGGCACAGCTCCACCGCGCGCGGCAGCCGCTGCGGCAGCTCGCCCTCGACGGAAATGTGTAATCCCGAACGGCCGGCGACGCCGTCGGCAAGAAATTCCAGCGCCGGTCGCAGACCCAGGTCGGCGAGCAGCGCCGGATGCATCTCGTGGGCCAGCCGGCGGATGCCGAATTCCACGTCGTCCAGCAGTTTCCGCACCGCGGCGAATTCCTCCTGCTGCGCCGCCGGCAGGCGGTGCACCGCCTGATCCAGCCGTATCATCACCGCCGCCAGAAGCTGTCCGGATTCATCGTGCAGGGCGCGCGCGATCTGCTCGATCTGATCTTCCAAATGTTCATTGGCCCGCCGGAGTGCCGCGTTGGCGTCATGATAGCCGCGCAGCAACATTTCATAGCCGCCCTCGACTTCCTGCAATAACCTTCCCGCGGCAAGCAGACGCGGCGCGCCGGCTTCCATGCGAGTGGCAAGCTGGGCCAGCGCGCGGTGATGCATCTCGCTCAACTCCAGCAGCGTGACGCCAGCGCCGAGCAGCGCCCGGCCCATTTGGTAGGCCGCCTCCAATACCTCTTCGGTCTCGTCGCCGGCTGCGCTCCAATGTTGCTCCAGCAGCCGGGCATAGGCCGCCGTCCTGTCCTCTGCCGGGAGCGTCCAGGGCGGCGCGCTCATGACCCCGTCTCCAGGGCGTAGCGGGCCACCAGCACCAGCGCATCGTCCTTGCCCCGCTCGCACGTGCGCAGCAGCGTCGCCGCGGCGCGGTCGGGGGGCGAAATCAGGTCGTTGAACCCCGACACGGCGGCCTGGTCGAGACCGTCGGTGAACAACACCAGCGTATCGCCGGGCGCAACGGTGGTGATAGCGGCATAGGGCGGCGGCAGTTGCAACCCCAGAGTTCCGCCCCGGCAGAGCAGATATTCGTGCGCGCCTTCGCCGGTCTCCCGGGCGCGTAACAGCATGCCGTTCACGTTGCCGACGCCAGCCCAGGTGAGCTGGGCCTCGCGGTAGTCGATCCACGCCAGACTCATCACCGCGCCGCGTGTGCCTCGCAAGGCTTCGTGGCAGTCCCGTAACAGTTGCAGAACCGAATGCTGTGCCGCGTGCCGCAACGCCTTCATCCCGGCCTCGGCCGCCTCGGCCGCCTCCGCCCCGTGGCCGAGGCCGTCGGCCACGGCCAGCAAGCAACCCTGTTCCTGTTCCACCACCAGCGCCGCATCGCCGCTGCGCGTTTCTCCGGCGAGGGGATGTTCGGCGATGCCCCAACGCACGCGGCAGATTGGCGCTGCCGGTTTCATGAGCGGCGCCACTTTGCAATCCGGACCGTGGTTCCGAGGCCGGGGTAACTATCGATTTCAAAGCTGTCCATCAGCCGCTTCACGCCCGGCAGTCCCAGACCGAGGCCGCCGGAGGTCGAGAAGCCGTCCTGCATGGCGCGCGTCAGGTCGGCAATCCCCGGTCCGTGGTCACGCGCCACAATGAGCAGCCCGCAGCGTGCGTCCTCGGCGACCAGGTGGATTTCCAGCATGCCTTCGCGCGCATAGAGCACAATGTTGCGTGCCAGCTCGGAGATGGCAGTGGCAATCAGCGTCAAGTCGGTCGCCACAAAGCCAGCCGTCTGCCCCATCTCGCGGCCGCGCTGCCGCGCCAGCAGGATGTCCCGGTCCGTGCGGATGCGGATGCGCTCAGCGCTGGCCACGGCTCACCGGACCGCGCCCGGCGCCACGCGTGGCAAGGGGGGAGCTTTTCCGTGCGGCAGGGGTGGTTCGCTCTTGCAGATAGGCCAGGCCTTCTTCCAAATCCAGCGCCGTCGCTACCCCCTCCAGCGACAGGCCCAACTGCACCATAGTGAACGCCAGCTCCGGATGGATACCCACGATGACAGTTTCAGCGCCCCGAAAACCGGCCATGTGGGCAATGTCGCGGAGCGTGCGGCAGGCGAAGGAATCGAGCACGTCCACCGCCGTCACGTCCACAATCACGCCCCGCGAGCGGAACTTTCCCACCTGCTCCACCAGCGAGCGGCGCAGTTGCGCCAAATCCGCATCCGTCAGCGCCGACTGTACGGTGGCAATGAGAAAATGGCCCTGTTTGAGTACGGGTACATCCACGCCTTGTCCTTAATAATGGTCCTGAGGCTTACCTTACGCTTCTACCGCCCCTTCCACAAACGGCACCACCTTATAGCCGAGCAAACGCTCCGCCTCTTCAATGCCACCCTGCAGATCACCAACGGTGGTCATCTTACCCAGATCCACCCCAATCGTAACCAGCGTTTGCGCAATTTCCGGCGATAGGCCGGTGACGATGACGGTGGCGCCCAGCAGGCGCGACGCCTCCACCGTTTGCACCAGGTGGTTGGCGACCGTGGCATCCATCGCCGCCACGCCCGTAATATCAATCACGACCACCTTGGCGCGGTTGGTGCGGATGCCGCGCAGCAGTTGTTCGGTAAGCTGGCGCGCGCGCTGTGGGTCGATGACGCCGATGATAGGCAAAATCAGCAGCCGCTCGCGCACCTGTAACACCGGCGTGGACAGCTCGCGGATGGCTTCCTGCTGCTCGCGGATGATGCGCTCGCGCTCCTGCACGAAGCCGACCGCCACGGTGTTGGCGATGCGATTCGCTGCCGGTTCGTAGGCATCCAGAATCCGGTTCAGTTTGGTGAAGTCGGTCTGGTACTTGGCAAAGAGCGACCGCGCCAGCACGTCGCGCAGCAGCAACACGATGCCGACGACTTCGTGCGTTTCGACGCCGCGCGGAATGATGCGCTCCGACAGGTTGCGGGCATAGGCCTGCAGCGCCTCGAAAGTGCCGGTTTCCAGCGCCTCGACGTAGTTGTCGTACACCGAGGTGGCTTCGGCGAAGATTTCTTCCTTGGTCATCGCCGTCAGCAGTTCGGCTTCGGTGATGCGCCGCGCCCATTCTTCGCGCAATTGGGTGCGGTTTTGCCGCAGGTGGGCCACCAGCTCGCGCAGCAGCGTGCTGGCAGCTTCCGCGGTGGCGGTGGCGGTCGCGGTGGAAATGTTCGGGGTAGGGGTTCCGCGTGTGGGCATGTGGCGCCTCGCCGCCCGGGAAATGCACAACTTTGGGCGGAAGGTCAGCTTAGCGCGGTGGGCGGCTGCGCTGTCAAGGCTTTCCGCTCATGGTTTACCCGGACTTGCGTGGCGAAAAACCCTGATGCAGCCAACCGCGCGCCAATCTGCACGAGGTTGCATAGCCGTGCCCGTGGCAGCGCGTGTTTTTCCGCGTGGGGATTGAAAATTGGCTCTGGCACGAATGGCCGCCGGCGTGCAAGTAGTCAAGCAGTGAAGACAATGACTTCGACTGCGATGGACGAGGCGGCAAGCGGGGCGAGCGGATCGCCCTGCCATGGCCTGGCGGAGCCGGAAATCTTGTTCGGCAGCTCGCGCGCCATGCAGCGCGTGCGCGAAAAGCTCGATCTCCTCAGCTCTACGCCCATCCCGGTGCTCATCACCGGCGAAAGCGGCACAGGCAAGGAACTGGTGGCGCGGCTGTTGCACCGGCAGGCGACTGTGCCCGGTCCGTTCGTGAAGCTCAACTGCCCCGCCATCCCCGGCAGCTTGCTCGAGAGCGAACTATTTGGGTTTGAAAAGGGTGCCTTCACCGGCGCTCATCTCTGCAAGCCAGGGCGCATCGAACAGGCCGAAGGCGGCACGCTGTTTCTGGACGAAATCGGCGAGCTCGAATTGAGCCTGCAGGGCAAGCTGCTGCAATTGCTCCAGGACGGCCATTTCATGCGGCTGGGCGGGCGCACCGAGCTGCGCGCCTCGACGCGCATGCTGTTTGCCACCAATCGAGACCTGGATGCCGAAGTCGCCGCGGGCCGGCTGCGCAGCGACCTGTACTACCGCATCAACGTGGTGGGCATTGCACTGCCGCCGCTGCGCCACCGGCGCGAAGACATTCCTCGCCTGGCGCGCCACTTCATTGACGTCTACAGCCGCCACTTCGAACGCAAGGTGCCGTCGCTGGCGCCCGAGCTTGTGAGCCTGCTGCAACGGTACCGCTGGCCCGGCAACGTCCGCGAACTGGAAAACATGATGAAGCGGTACGTCGTGCTGGGCAGCGCCATGGAACTGCTGCCCCCCTTGGCCGATTGCACCGCCTCCGAGACCGACTTGGGTGACAACGTGTCACTCAAAGCCCTCACGCGGCGCGCGACGCGCGAGCTGGAGCGCAACATCATTCTGCAAGCGCTGGCCGCGCATCACTGGCACCGCAAGCGCACCGCCGCGGCGCTGCAGATCAGTTACCGCGCGCTGCTGTACAAGCTGAAGGAAAACGGCTTGCACGTCGACTCCGGGCCCGTTCCGATTCCCAGCCCCGAGGAGGACGTATGAACTTCGGGCGGCTATCGCTCCTTGGCGGCGCCGTGGTACTGGCCGGCCTCTTGGCCGCCTCAGCCCAGACGCCCCTGCATTGGCTCATGCCTTGGCACGGTCATGCGGCGCAGAAGGCGCCCGCTCCGAGCGCCGGGCGGCGTGACGGCGCGGATGGCTCGGAGACCGGGTATCGCATCGGTCCTGGCGACGTGCTCCGCATTGACGTTTGGAAAGAAGCCGAGATCTCGCAAACCGAACCCGTTCGCCCGGACGGCAACATCACCCTGCCGCTTGTCGGCGCGGTGCGCGCCAGCGGCCTTACGCCGGCCGAATTGAGCCAGCAGATCGAAACCAAACTGGCAGCCTACATCGCCCACCCGGACGTGACCGTTATGGTCGACAAAGTTGTCAGCCGTGCGTTTCAGGTGCTGGGATCCGTGCTCCGTCCCGGCAGCTATCCGCTGGTGCGGCCCACGCACGTTCTGCAAGCGCTGGCCCTGGCGGGTGGCTTTACGCCCTTTGCCGACCGCGATCACATCCTGGTGCTGCACTGGGATGCCGGCGGCCAACAGGAGCGTTTTCATTTCAACTACTCTGACGTTATCCACGGCCATCGCCTGCAGCAGGATCGCCTGCTCCAGCCCGGAGATACCCTCATTGTCCCGTAAGCGCCTCGTAGGGCTCGCGGCCGTGTTCACCGCGTTGAGCTGTGCAGCGGCGGCACAGGCGCCGCCGGCAGCGCCCAGTCCCTGGAGTATCGCGGCCACCGCGCAGTCCAGCTATGACAGCAACCTGCTGCAGGACAACCAGCAGACCATCGCCGGCTGGGAGCAGGAATTGAACGGTCTGCTGCAGTGGCAGCAATTGTCGCCCACCCACCGCCTGCAGCTGCAATATCGCCCGGCGATGCAAATCGTCACCGCCTATCCTGGCCTGAACAGTTTCAACCAGACCGCCGTTGCCAACCTCAGGATGAAGCCCAGCCCGCGTTGGACTCTGGGAGGCAGTGCCGACGGCAGCTACTTGGAGCGCATGCCCACGACCGGCGTCGGTTCGGTCACCGGCCTCGCCGGCGTGGCGCCTCTGCCCTTACTGCCGCGCACCCGCGCCGTCTCGGGAGATGCCCAGCTTCAGCTTGGCTACGCCATGAGCGCGCGCAGCTCGCTGCAGGCCTTCGGCGAGTTTACCGAACGCCGTTTTCCCGGCGCCGGCGTATGGGCGCAGACCTTGCGTGGCGTCAAAGGCGAAAACAGCGGCCTGCGCTACAGCTTCACCGCTACCCCACGCACCACCTGGGGACTCGAACTGGACCAGCAGAATTTCGGCATCGGCCATGACGCCCATCTCGCCGCCGCCAGCCTGCTGCTGCACTTTCAGCACGATTTCACGCCGGTAACGTCGGTTCAGTTTTCTGGCGGACCCGAGTACAGCCAGGTCCACGAGACCGATCAGCTTCATCTGAACATCGGCGGTCTGCCGCTCACGCTCACCGACCGCTTCTACCGCGTGCGCACCTATCCCCGTCTGACCGCGAGCATTACCCATCAGGGCCGCGGCTGGCCCTGGCGCCTGACCCTGGGCCAGCAAATCAGCAATGGCGGCGGCGCCCTGCCGTTTCCCACTTCGCTGTTCACCGCCTCGGGTTCCATCGCACGGCAGATTTCGCCCCAGTGGCGTGCGCAATTCGGCCTGAACGCCTCACAATTCAACGCCCTTGACGGCGGGGCGGACTTGGTCGGCCACGTGCGTCTTGCGGCGATCGATGCCGCCCTCGCGCGCCGCTTGGGGCGGCAGCTCAGCCTGGAGTTCGATTACGAGTATTTTCTGCAGCGCAGCTCCGGCCTGATGCCTCTGGCTCCCGCCCTCAACCGCAGTCTCGGCGGCATCCGGTTGCGCTGGCAATGGCCGCCATTACCCGAAGGAGGAGTCTAAATTGTCCCTGGGGGGTTCGACTTCGACCATGAGTGTGCAGGCCGTCGGCGCCATCTTTCGCCGCCGGCGCTGGTGGCTGCTGCTGCCGCTGCTGTGCGGCTGGGCCGCCGTAGCCTCGCTCCGCTACGTGCTGCCGGCTCAGTATCAGTCGCAGGCCTTGCTGCTGATCGAGCAGCAATCCGTTCCGCATACCTACGTGCAGCCCAACGTCACCTTCAATGCAGATCAAATGCTGCAAAGTCTTGGCCAGCAGGTGCTCAGTCACGACCGCTTGGCGCAGGTCGTACGGCAGTATCACCTGTATCCCGCCGTCGAGGCGCGCCAAGGTCTCGACGCTGCGATTCTCAAGTTGCGCAAGGCGATCTCCATCCAGCCGGTGAGTCTCGCCAGCTTGCCCCATCCCCAAAGCGGCGACTGGAGCGCCATCACCATCGCCTTCCAGGCGCCCTCGCCTGCGCTCGCCCAGGCTGTCGCCAACGATCTCACCACCCTGTTCATTCAGGACAACCTGCAGGCCACGCAGCAAGCCTCGGCCCAGACTACGTCCTTTCTCGACCAACAAGTGCAGCAAGCCGCCGCACAACTGCAACAGACGCGGGCTCAGGTGCAGAGCTTCGAGCACGCGCATCTGGGTACCCTGCCCGGTCAGACGCAGACCAATCTGGCTATGGCCATGAGTCTGCAAACCGAACTGGCGTCGAGCCTCGCCGCGATCCATAGCACCAAGCAGGAAATTGCCTCCGATCGCGCGCTGCTGGCGCAGGCGCCCACCCCCGCGCAGCAGGCGCAGCAACAACAATTGGCGGCGCTCGAAGCGCAGTTACAGCAGTTGCGCAGTCGCTATACCGATCGCTATCCAGCGGTTGTCGCACTGCAGCAGCAGATCGTAGCGCTGCAGCACTCCCCACACCCGGCCGCCGCGGCTGGTGCTTCCGGCTCCTCCATTCCCGCCGCCCAGAGTTCGCTGGCCTTGAGCCAGGTGCGCAGCCAGTTGCAGGCCGATGAAGCCCTCCTGCCGGAGCAGCAAAAACAAGTGAGTGCGTTACGGCGCGAGGCCGGCGAGTACCAGCGCCGCCTGTCGCTGGCACCTCTGCCGGCAACCCAGTTGGCCAGCCTGCAAGGGCAGGAGCAACTGGCGGTGACAGCCTACCAGGATCTGTTAGGCAAGCGCAACGCGTCGCAGATGGCCAGTCAGCTCGAAGCTCAGCAAGGCGGCGCGCAGTTCCGGTTGCTGGATGCGCCGGCACTGCCGCAAAAACCCATCTCGCCCAAGCCCGGCGTGTTGAGCCTGCTGGGGGTAGTCGTGGGGTTGATTCTCGGCCTGGCCGTCAGTGCGGCCGCCGAACTGCTGCAGGATCGCATCCGTGGTGAAGCTGAAATCGTCGCGTTAGGGCTCACGCCCATTCTGGCGCGCGTGCCCAGTCTGCGCAGCCTCAGTGAGATGAGGCGGCGCCGCTGGCAGTCACGCTTCGAGTGGGCGGCCGGCGCGGCGCTGCTGCTGGTGCTCATCGCGGGCAATGTGTGGATGCTGCGGGGTTGAACTATGGCCATGACGGAAACTGCTACGGCTACGCTGATTAGTCTTTCCCCCCTCCCCCTGCAGGCCATAGATCTGGAGCGTGTCACCAGCCTGCTGCCGCCGCTGCCGGTTCCAGGGCGCCTTGCCGCCTGCGCGGATCCGCAGAGTGTGGGCGCGGAGCAATTCCGCCGCTTGGCCGTCACGCTGCAGCACATCCGCGCCCAGCGCCCGCTGCACACGGTGCTGGTCAGCAGCGCCGCGCCGGCCGAAGGCAAATCCATCAGTGCCGCCAATCTGGCTTACACGCTGGCGCGCCCAGGCTGCGAACGCGTTCTGTTGCTCGAAGGTGACTTGCACCGTCCGGCGCTGCTGGCCCGCATGGGTGTGAAGCGCGAGCGTGGGCTGGCGGATTGGCTCGAGCAACGCCTGCCACTGGCGCAATGCATGGCGCGCTGGAGCGGTCTGCCGCTCTGGCTTTTGCCCGCCGGCCGCCGCCGCCGCCTGCCGCTCGAATTGCTCCAGACCTGGACGCCCGCCTGCATTCTGCAACTGCTGGCGCCGCATTTCGACTGGATTATCGTCGATTCCCCTCCGCTTTTGCCCATGGCCGACGCCGCCCATTGGGCGTGCGCTGTCGATGGCGTGATTCTGACCATCCGCGCCGATCGTACCCGCCTTGCGGATCTGCAACTGGCTGTTCGCCAGCTCGAACGCAAGAAGTTCTTGGGCGTTGTCCTCAATGAGTGTTCGGCGCGTGAGCACAGCTACTACCGCCGCTACTATCCCGGCGATTCCAAACAGGGCAGGGAAGACTGATGGCCAGGCCCACCGTTTACCTTCCGCGCCGCCGCGGCTGGCAGTTCGCGCTCAGTGAAGCCGGTGTCATGGTGCTCGCGCTCAGTGCCTGGTTCCTCGTCCGCTTCGGCCGTGACGCCTTGTTGGTTTTGCAGGAAGACGGCGGCTGGCGCATCGCGCTCATCTGCCTGCTCGGGGTTCTGTGTTTGTATATCTGCGATTTGTACGAGTGCCCGGTCCTGGGAGACTGGCGTGAACTCTGGCGGCGATTGCCGCTGGCTCTTGGCACCATGGCGCTGGCACTGGCGGTTTGGCAATGGCTTCATCCCGCTCTCATCCCCGGACCGCGGCTGGCGCTTCTGAGCCTTGCCGCGGCGTTCCTTGCCGTCGCTGGTCTGCGCGCTCTGTGGCAGGGCTGCGTGGGCCTCTTCCGGTTGCGGCAGGCTGCTGTCGTGATCGGCTCAGGCGCGCTCACCCAGTCCCTGCATCGTGAGCTGCGCCGCCATGGTGAGCTCGGCTGGCGTCTGACCGGCTGCCTCAGCGCCCCGGAGCCGGAGAGTCTGCTGGCTTTGGCCGGCGCCGGTGCCCGCGGTTGGCGCCAGCGCCTGCTGGCTACCTTTCCCGGCGGCTGGGCCAGCGTTGATGCCGGCCTGCGCAGCCGGCTCACCCGCGCCGGCTGTAGTCTCGAGGATGGCGTGGCCTGGTATGAGCGCCTGAGCGGCAAAGCGGCGCTGCCGGCTCCCCTGGGCGTCTGCCGCCGCTCGCACCTCACCCGCACGGCCAAACGCTGTTTCGACGTATTCGTCGCGGCTATGGCCCTCCTGTTGTGCTGGCCCCTGTTGCTCTTGCTTTCTGCGCTCATTGCTCTCGACTCGCGCGGTCCAGTGATTTTCTGCCAACCGCGCATTGGGCAGTACGGCCGCTCGTTCACGATCTTCAAGTTCCGCACCATGGTGCACGGCGCGCCGGCGCTGAAGAACGCTCCTGCCGCCCACGACGATCCTCGCTGTACGCGCGTGGGCCGCTGGCTGCGGCGCTTGCGGCTGGACGAGCTGCCGCAGCTGTGGAACATTCTGCGCGGGGAGATGAGCTTGGTCGGACCCCGTCCCTTTGTGCCCGATCAGGAGCAGGACTGCTGCCGCTCGATAACCGGTTATACCCAGCGCTGGCAGGTCCCGCCCGGCGCTACCGGTTGGGCGCAGGTGAATCGCGGCTACTGCGCCACGCTCGCCGATAATCAGGAAAAGCTCGCCTACGATTTGTTCTACATCCGCCATCTGTCGCTCTGGTTCGACGCCATTATTCTGTTCGAAACCTTTAAGGTGGTCTGCTTCGGCCGGGGGGGACGATGAGCGCCGCCGTGCAGGTCACCCTGCAAGCTCTCTTTTGGACGGCCTGCGGTCTGGTGCTGTATACCTACGCCGGCTATCCGTTGCTGCTGTTTCTGGCCTCTTCGGCTATCGAGCTGCGGCGTACTTGGTGGCATCTGCTGCGCGACAGTCCCGCTGCCGCTCCGGCCTCAGTCCCACTGCCGGGCGTGAGCATCGTCATTGCCGCCCACAACGAAGAGGCAGAAATTGCCGGCCTTTGCGCCAGCTTGCGCGCGCTGGACTATCCGCGCGATCGGCTCCAGATGATTCTGGTCTCCGATGGCTCGACCGATGGAACCGACGCCTGCTTTGAGCGGTTGTGCGAGCCTTGGATGCATCTATTGCGCCAACCCGTGCGCGCCGGCAAGGCCAGTGCCCTGAATGCCGGCGCCGCCTGCGCCCGCCACGAAGTGCTGGTTCTGCTCGACGCCAGCACCCGCCCACAACACGATACCGTCCGCCGCCTGGCACGTCATTTCACCCACCCCGAGGTCGGCGTCGTTTGCGGCGCCTTGCGCTTCCGCCATCACGCCGGCTCGCGGCAGACTGAAGGCGTCTACTGGAGCTACGAGTGCCTGCTGCGGCTGATGGAGGGCCGGCTCGGAGCCACCCTCACCGCCAGTGGCGCTCTTTATGCCGTGCGCCGCTCCTGTTTTCCACGCCTGCGCCCCGAGGCCTGGATCGAAGACTTCCTGATCCCCATGCAGGCCCGCCGCGCCGGTTTCGCCGTGCTCTATGATCCGGACGCCTGGGCCTGGGAGGTCCCGGCGCCCTCGCTGGGCGGCGAGTTCCGCCGCCGCGTCCGCCTCGCCGTGGGTAGCTTTCGCGGCTTGAACGAACTCCTGCGCACGCCCCTCGATGGCCTCACCCGCTGGGCGCTGCTCTCTCACAAATTACTGCGCTGGGGCGTGCCGTTTTTCCTTTTGTTTGCCCTCGCCGGCAGTCTGGCTTTGTGGTCTCTGCCGTTTTACCGCTGCCTGGCGCTGGCACAGCTTGGAGTTTACTGGCTGGCCTGGGCCGGAAACCGCCGCCACAAACTGGCGCGGGGAATCTATTTCTTCCTTGCCATGAACGCCGCTTTTCTCTGGGGGTTCATGCTCTTCCTGTTCGATCGAAGGGAGACCGCATGGCAGCAAGTACGCTAGCACCCGCCTTGATGTTGCTCTATCACGGTCTCGAGCGTGCGCAGCAACCCTGCGACGCGCGCTTTACCCTCTCCTGCGCGGCCTTCTATGACCACCTCTGGCTCTTACGCCGTCGGCAGCAAAGGGGTGAGATCACGGTGGTGTCGCTGGCTTCGTGGTGGCAGGGAAAAGCCTGCCAAGGCCGCCCCGTGGTGCTTTGTTTTGATGACGGCAGGAGCAGTGACGCCGAAGTCGCGCTGCCGGCGTTGGTGAAATTTGGCATGCCGGCCAGCTTCTTCTTGAGCACCGCCCACATCGGCAAACCCGGCTATCTCACCTGGAACGGGGTCGAAGCCCTCCGGCGCGCAGGTATGGGCATCGAGTCCCACGGCCATGACCACCGCCCCTTCACGCAATTCCCGGCTGCCGTGCTGGCCGAACAACTGCGCACCTCCCGGCATATGTTGCAGGATCATGCCGGTACGCCCGTGCACTTCCTCGCCGCACCCTATGGCCTGTGGAATCGGCATGTCTTCCGCGCCGCGCTACAGGCTGGCTTTAGCGCGCTCTGCACCTCGCATCCCGGCTTGGCATCGCCTCGCGCGCCCCGGCTGGCGCGCAACGGCATTCTCGCCCACACTTCGGCCCGGCAATTGCAACGCTGGCTGGCGGGCCGCCCGGGTAGCTTTGTCTGGCCGATCAGCCGTGATTACCTGTTATGGACACCCAAATACATCCTGATGCATTGTCCCTCCCTGCGGCAGCACGTAGTACCGCTTCCAGCGGGCGATCACTCAGCGTCTACGTTCTAGTGGATGCGCTCGGCTGGCGCGTCGCCGATGCCTACGGCTTTCTGCGCTCGGCCCTGCCCGTTCGCGCCCCGCTTCGCACTACGCTCGGCTATAGCTCCGGCGCCATCCCCACCATTTTGACCGGCGTGCCTCCCAGCGTTCACGGCCACTGGAATTTGCTCTACTACGATCCCCAGGGCTCGCCGTTTCGACGGTTACGGCATCTGCCTCCGGCGTTGCTGCAACGCCTGGATGGCCGCTACGGCCGCTTTGCCTTGGGCTGGATCGGCCGGCATCTGCTGGGTCTTGGGCCGAGTTTCGAGTGTGCCGTGCGGCCCGCGGATTTGCCCTGGTTCAACTGGGCGGAAAAGAGGCATCTGTATCAGCCTGGCAGTCTGGCGCCGTATCCTTCCGCCTTTGACAATTGGGAGCGGGCGCGCCTGCCCTATGCGATTTACTCCTACCGCAGTGGCGATGACTGGCGCCTGCTGCAGCGCGCGCGCCTGGCGATTGCCAGCGGCAAGACCAGGGTCATCTTCCTCTATCTTTGTGGACTGGATCACAGCTTGCATTGCCATCGCGACAATCCCGCCGCTCTGCGCGCCGATCTGACGCGTTACGCCACAGCGCTCGAAAGTCTGTATGCCGCCGCCTGCGCCGGTGATCCCCGCTGCCGCTTCCGCGTCTTTTCCGACCATGGCATGGCGCCGGTGAGCCGCCGCGTGCCCCTGCGGGCTGCGCTGCAGCAGCGCGGCTGGCAGCTTCAGCGCGACTATCTCGCCGTGTTCGATTCCACCATGTTGCGCCTGTGGTTCTTGAACCAGCAGGCACGGCACGACATCGAGGCTTGGCTGCGGACACTCGACTGCGGTCGCGTGCTGGACGAGGCCGAACTGCGGCGTCAGGGAGTTTGGTTTCCCGATGGCCGCTTCGGCGAGGTTATTTTCCTGCTCGACGCCGGTTGCATGGTGCGCGAGGGCGAATTCAACGGCCGGGGCTGGAACCCGAGCGGCATGCATGGCTACGATCCCGCCGATCCGGATTCGGACGCCGTTCTGCTCAGCAACGTGCCGGCGGATGCGCGGCTGACCCGCATCGATGACCTCTACACCTGCCTGTGCGAGCCGTTACAGGAGGAGCAGACGGCATGACCACACGCACAAGCCGGCTCCGGGTTTTGCACTGCAGCCTGTCGCAGGTGCGCGGCGGCGCCGAAGAGCACATGCTGACGCTGCTGCGCGGCCTCGACCCCGGACGCTTTGAACTTAATCTGAGCTGCCCCCCGGCGCTGCTGTCGCACCTGCCGGATTTGCCGGCCCATGTCCGGCTCGCCCCTCCACCTCCGCGTCAGGCCTGGCGCACGGCGGCCGGATGGCGTTGGCGGCAATCCCTGCGCCGCGAGCGCATCCAGATTGTTCACGCGCATCTGTCCAGCGCCAGCCGCGCCGTCATGCCCTGGGTGGCGCTGACACCCGGCGCCGTGTTGGTAGAGACACCGCACGTACGCGAAGACTGGCGCCGGGGCTGGAAGCGCAGCTCCTGGCTCGATCGTGCCGCCGGCTGCGGCGTTGCCGGATATATTGCGGTCTCGGCCGCCAATGCCATCTATCTCCGCCAGGATCGCCGACTGCCGGAGCACAAGATCCGCCTCATCCGCAATGGCATTAACCTGCAGGCTCTGCAGCAGGCGATGGCGGTGCAGTCCGACCCGCGCCCGGAGCTCGGTATCCCGCCCAGCGAAGTTCTCTTGGTCTGCGCCGCACGGTTGGAGCCGCAGAAGGGGCACGCCCTTCTGCTCGAGGCGCTGGCACGCCTCCGGGCTGCGGGTGGCGCCTCGTTCCGTCTGGTCTGCCTGGGCGAGGGATCCTTGCATGCGCGCCTGCAGCAACAGGCACAAAGCTTAGGCCTGGGCGCGCAGGTGTTGTTTCCGGGCTATTGCACTCACGTCGCGGCTTGGCTCGCCGTTGCTGACCTTTTCGTGCTGCCCTCGCACTATGAAGGCTTGCCCCTGGCCGCGATGGAAGCCGCCGCGGCCGGTTGCGTCATCGTCGCTACGGCGGTCGACGGCACGCCCGAGGTCGTCGGTGATGGACGCAACGGCTTGCTCGTTCCTCCCGGCAATGCCGGGGCGCTCGCCCAGGCGCTGGGCCGCCTGATCGCCGATCCGCAGTTGCGCCGCCAACTGGGCGAGCACGGGCGGCAGCGCGCCCTGCGCGAGTTCGATCAGCAGCGCCAGATTGCCGCCACCGCCGATTACTACGCCGAACTTGCCGTGATGCATGGCCTGGCGCCGGCGGCCACTCAGTCCAGGCTAACGCCGGTCCGTCCGGTAATGGGAGGGCGCCACGGCTGAGCCGGCCAAAACAATGCCGCTGGACGGCGGCTGGTTTTCCGCACAACTGGAGCAGGCCGTGGTAGCGGCCTTAGTTACGGACGACCGGCGCCAGCACCCACCGCTGCGAGCGCTGGTGCTCGCGGGCAGCATGGCGCGGCGCGAAAGCGGCTGGCTGCTGGGCACAGGCGGTGCGATTCTGCTGGGCGATGCAGAGCTGCTCTGCGTCCTGCAGGACGGAGATCGCTGGCCGCAGCCCGCTCAACGCATGGCCTGGCACGAGCGCCTGCAAGCGCGTCTGCGGCGCGAAGGCCTGCAGGCCAGCGTGAGCCTTACGCCCGTGCGTGCGCGCTACCTGCGCAGGCTGCCGCCTCATCTGTTCGGCTACGAACTGCGCACCACCGGTCGCGTGCTCTGGGGCGATCCCCACGTGCTGGACGAGACGCCCCAGTTCCAGATTTCCGATCTGCCCCGCGAGGATGCCTGGCGTCTGCTCGCCAACCGGCTCATGGAACTGGTGCCCTCGGCCGTGGCCGCCGCGCCGCCCCAAACGCCACAGCAGGTCTATCCCTGGGTCAAGTTGTATCTCGACATGGCGACGTCCTACCTTCTGTTTGCTGGCGCTTACGCCCCCAGCTACCGCGCCCGCTCCCAACAAATGCGCGTGCAGTTCGACGCGCAGGGAGGGGATCCTCTCGGATGTATAACCTCCGCGCTGGTCGCCCAGGTGGAAGCCTGCACTGCCTGGAAACTGAATCCTCACGCCGGCATCACGACGCTCTTCCGTAGCGGTTTCCGCGCTCACGCGCTGGCCGCGGCTCGCCAGCTCTGGCTCTGGGAGCTCCAGCAACTCACCGGCTCGCCCGCAGCCGACGCCTCGGTGCTGTGGCGGCGTTGGCTGCACCAGCACTCCCTCGCCGGACGCCTGCGCGGCTGGGCGAGTGCGGTGCGGCACGACGGCCTGCCTTCGCCGCGCTATTGGCCGCGCTGGCTGCTCCTGGCCGCGCACGCCAGCCCTCGCCATTGTGTGTACGAGGCCGCGTGGGCCTTGCTCTGGCGCGACCAGCGGGATCTCCCACCCTGTGCCGCAGCGCGGCTGCCCCTGCCGCAACCGCCGGGTACGGCCGGGATGGCGTCTGCGGTGCTGGCTAACTATCAACGCCTCGTGGCCCAGACCCGTGCCTGAAGGGTTTCCTATGCGCTTGCTCTACATCGCGCTCGATTGTCCGGTGCCAGCCAACAATGGCCTGCGCCTGCGTACCTCGATGACCCTCCGCGCCCTGCGGGCGCACGGCTGCCGGGTCTCTTTGCTCTGCTTACAATCCCCCGCTGGCCTGCAGGATCCGGTGGAGCTGCAGGATCTCTGTGACGCCTACTGGTTGCTGGAGAACCAAATCAGCAGCCTCAGCCACGGCGGCGGCTGGGGCGGCCGCCTCCGAGCCGCCTTGTCCTCTTTGCCCTACGCCGCCTGGCGCTTCCGCTCCTCCTCGTCGCGCAGACTTCTGCAGCAGCTTTGCACCAGTCCCGGTTGGGATGCGATCCTCTGCGACACCGTCTACAGCGCCGTGGATCTCCCCATCACGGTGGCGCCGCTCATCATCAATCATCATAATCTCGAACACCGCATCTTCGATACCTATTGTCAGACCGAAACCGGTCGCTGGAAACGGGCCCTGGCCGCTTGGGAAGCCGCCAAGGTGCGGCGCTGGGAGATCAAGGTGGGGCAACGCACGGCGCTCAACTGGGTCTGTTCCCGTGTCGATCAAGACGGCCTGCGCCAACAGCAACCTGGCGCCCGTATTCAGGTCGTGCCCAACGTCGCTCCGGAAGAGCCAGCGAGTGTGGACGCCGAAGACGATCTGGTTGTCTTCCAGGGTGCCTTGGACTGGTTTCCCAATCGCGATGCCGTGCAGTTTTTCCTGGCCGAGGTCTGGCCCCGCATCCTGCAGGCGCGGCCCACGGCGCGCTTCCTGATCGTCGGCCGTAACCCTCCCGCGGCCTTCCTGGCACGCCACCGCCGGGCTCCACACGTGAGCTTCACCGGCACCGTGCCGGAGACAGCCCCCTACCTCGCCCGCGCTGCCGTCGCCGTGGCCCCTTTACGCATCGGCAGTGGAACGCGGTTGAAAATTCTCGAAGCCGCTGCTCTGGGCAAGCCTACCGTCGCCACGCCGTTAGGCGCCGAAGGCCTCGCCTTCACGCCAGGCACGGAGATTCTTCTTGCCCTCGAGCCGGCGGCCTTCGCGGCCGCTGTCCTGCACCTGCTCGGATCATCCGACCTGCGCTGCCGCATGGGTGCCGCCGCGCAGGCGCGCATCTACGCAGAGTATGATTTTGCCGCGCTGTGCCGCAGCATCCAGGCGGGCCTTCGTGCCTTGACGAAAAACCGCGAAGCGCCGGCCACCGCGTCCGCCGGACCCGTGCGGTGCGAGGGCTAGCGGCGATGGTCTTGTTCTATCTTTTGATCTCGGCCATGCCGCTGGTGCGCGACCCGCTCTGGGAACACTTCCTGAGCGATCTCACCGCCATCAAGTATCTCGGTCTCGCCTGTCTCCTCTACGCTGCTTGGTACTGCCTTGTGCGCCGGCGGCTGCCTCAGCTTTACACCTCAGCGCCCGCGCTGGCCATGACCGGGCTGTGTGTCTGGGCGGCGGGCTCCTGGTTTGCGTTGGGCGCACCCATTACTTGGGATAAGAGTCCGTTGTTGAGCTACACCAGCTTTCTCCTGCTGCTGGTCGTGACCGCCAGTGTGGTCGACAACTGGCGCCGCTTCGAGCACGTGCTTTGGGCCATCGTCCTATCCGTTTCCATTGCCTCGCTCTACGTCGTGCGTGAGTGGCAGGAATATCACGCCGTCTACGCCCAGTTCCGGCCCGGATGGGTCACCGGGGATCCCAATTACTTCACCGCCTCCGCCCTCGTCGGTCTGCCTCTGGCGCTCGCCTTCTGCAGCCGTTCGCTCCCTGCCTGGAAGCGGCTGCTCGCAGCCGGCTGCGCCCTGTTGACCCTCATGGCCACCGCCTTCGCGGCCTCGCGCGGTGGCATGATCGGCCTCGTCGTCATGGCCGCGTGGTACGCCGCGAAAAAAAAACACCTGGGTGCGTTTGTGCTGCTCGTCGTGCTGGCCGCGCCGCCGCTGTTGCTCTGGTCGCGCTCGCCGCTCAATCGGCTCATCGACCCCAATGCCTCCGATATCAAATCTTCCGATACGCGCCTGGCGCTCTGGCAGGCAGGCGTGAGCATGGTCACACAACATCCCCTGCACGGCATTGGTCTGGGCGAATTCAAGGTGGAAGTCGAGCGGTATGCCGCCGGCCACAAGGATCTCGATCACATCGCCCACAACACCTATCTCGCCCTGGCTGCCGAAATGGGCTTGCCGGCGCTGCTGCTCTACCTAACGATGCTGGCCGGCGCCTGGTTTGCGCTGGCTCGCTTGCGTTCGGCCGCCACCACGCCTGCACCGTTCCCGCCGCGCCCTCCGCTGGCCTTCTTAGAAGACACCGCGCGTGAGAAGCCCGCGCTCACTGCGCCTGCCTCGGCGGCTCTGCCGGCCTGGCTGGCGGAAGCCGCTCTGGGCATGCAAGCCGGGATTCTGGGCTTTTCCGTCAGCGCCATTTTCCTTTCTGCGCAGTACACCAAGCTGTTCTGGCTGTTGATCGCCGTGGCCGCCACTGCCGCGAACTTGCTCGCCCAACCCGCCGGCACAGCCGCGCGCGTGACGCAAGCTCAATTTGCAACCCGCAGTCCGGAGTTTGCTCCCGATGCCGCCCGATGAATTCACGCGCCGCCAGATCCTGCTTCTTGGGTTGGCCGGTTCGGCCTGGGCCGGACTGGGCTGGAGACACTTTCCCATGAACATGCTTGTACCGGAACCTCGCCTCGATCACTACGGCGGCATCATTGTAAACGGCGGCTATCACCATCGCTCTGCCGGTTCGGCCCGGTTCCGCACGCAAAAACTCAATCGCCGCTGGCTGCTGCTCACCCCCGTCGGCAACCCTTATTGGATGCTGGGCGTGTTCAATGTCGATCTGGCGACCACACGTTTTCAAGGGCGTTTTTCTCAGCGCGAACTCAGCCTTGCCAAATACGGCAGCGACGTCATCTGGGCGCGCCAGGCCGTGCACCGCCTGCGCCGCTGGGGCTTCAATTGTTTGGGCGAGTATACAAGCGAATATGCGCTGCCGGTGCCACTCTACGATCGGCCTGCCAACGCCGAACGCCTGCCTTTCATGGCCATGATCCGCCCATCGGCCTTTAGCCTGACCAACCGCTGGAATTTCGGTCCCGGTCCGGTCAAAGACATCGTCGCCGGAACCGATCCGGCCGTCTATCGCGGCTGGCGTGGCAGTACCGCGCCGGACGTCTATGATCCCAATTTTGCTGCCTATGCCGCCGCCGAAGCCGCTGCTCTCGCTTACCACCTCGGCCGTTCGCCATTTCTGGTTGGTATCACCACCGACGACGCCGATGATCTGTTCGGCTTTGGCCCCGGCCCGGTTCCCGCCGTCGCACGCTTGCATCCCCATCTCGGCTGGATGGTGCTCATCACCAACTTTGCCCAGACCCACAACCTCGCACTGGGCATGCACTATCACGACATCCGTCTGCATTCCAAATTCGCTTTGCGCGATACCTTGCGGCATCGCTACGGCACCGTGACACGCCTGAACGAGGCCTGGGGTGCGCGCTACACCAGTTTCGACTCGGATGGCGGTTGGCCGCACGGCCATGGCTTGATGGATGAAAGCGGACGCAGCTCCTGGCTCGGCCGCGACGGCACCCACATGCTCGGGGCGCGCGCCGCCGTTCGCGAGGATCTCGATGCCATGCTGTTCGAGTACGCCCAGACCTACTTCCGCGCCACGACCACGGCGCTCCATCGCGCCTTTCCCGGCTTCCTGGTGTTCGGTCCGGCCACTTTGAATGGCTGGAACGGCCTCACGCGCCCACCCATCCTGCGCGCGGCCGGCGCTGCTTTGGACGTGCTCCAGGCGAACGCTGCCAGCGAAGACATTCTCCGCCGCACCGTTGCCGCCTGTGGCGATGTTCCTCTGGTGACCTGGACCGGCATGATAGCCAACTCGGACTCCGATCTCTACGCCTTTCCTGATCCTGGCGCCGGCGCGCCCCTCTATGCTACCCAGTCATTACGCGGTGCGGCGTATGCCTCCACCATGGCGGCCGAATTCACGCGCTCCGTCGCGGGCTGCTGCCCCATCATCGGCACCAAGTTCTGGGCTTTTGCCGATTCCTGGGCCGAGAAGATGAATTGGGGTTTGGTCAGCTTCCGCGATAACGCTTACGATGGCATCGAAGCTGTCCGCCGCCATGGCCGCGATGCTTGGGGTTTTCCTACCGGCGGTGAAGCGCGAGACTACGGCGATAGTCTTTCCTCCATCGCCGCTTGCAACAACAAGATTTACCGGCAACTACGTGCTGAGCTCGGTCAAAAGCGGCAGAGCGCATGAAATCCGCCCTCGCCATTCCCGCTCCGCGCTTGCCAATTGCTACCGGTTGGGAAACGATCCCCGATGACCTGCGCCGTCCCATTCTCACCGGTATGCGCTGGACCTTATGGCTGGCTATTGCCGGCGTGCCCTTCAGCTACGCCACGCGCGTATTGCTCGCACGCCTCGGCCCCGCCTGCCTCGCCTGGTATGGCCTGTTGCTCGTCTACATCGCATTTGTCGCGGGCTTTCTGTTCCTGGGTGGCAACGCGGTGGCCATCCGCTATTTGCCCCTGGTCGCGGCCGGCCGCCGCGGTGCGTTTTTGCGTTCCTATGGCGCGATCGTGGTTGCTGCCTGGCTGCCTTGGCTGCTGCTGGCGCTTGCCTATCCGGAGGCACTCCACTGGCTGCTGGGCGCCGATGCCGGTTCCGGCTTCATCATTTGCATCATGGCGCTGGCGCCCGTACCCATTCTGTTTTCTTTACTCCTCGCCGCGCTCAAGGGCTCGCTCGACCTTGCTTGGGCGCAGGGGCTGTATCGTGGCGTTACCGTGGGCACCTTTGCCGGCGTCTTGGTTCTGTTTCTCACGGCGCGGAGCTGGTTTGCTTTCCACGCAGCCGCCCTTATCTGGGGCATCTATTTCGCCTTGATGGCTGCCGGCTGTGCTCTCGCCTGGGTGCGCTGGCGTGGGGTTGCCGCTCCGCGGCCGCAGACGCGTACTCGGTACTTTCTGCCGCGCGGCTTCTGGAATTACACCTTGGGCCTACAAGGCTCCAGCATGTTGGGCTTTTTCGCGACTCAACTGGACATGCTGTTCGTCCTGCATGCCGGAGGCCTGCGCCGTCTCGGCGCCTACGTCGCCGTCATGGGCTTGGCCACCCTCGCGGCGGCTGCGCTGAAGCTGCTGCTCGATGCCTTCATGGCCGCACTCAGCCATGGTGTCGCGCGTGGCGATGCGGCGCTCACGGGAGATCTTTTTGTTCACTCCAGCCGTCTGCTCCTCCTACTCATTCTCGCGCTCAATGCCGCCCTCACCTGCTGGGCCGTCCCGCTACTCGCGGTTTACGGCCCCGCCTACGCCGGCCTGCAGTCAGCCTTGCGCTGGCTCGGCCCTTGCGCGGCGATTGCCGGTCTCAACTATCTGTTGGGCAGCGCGTTATCGGCGCTGGGCCATCCACGCGCGGAGGTGGTGGCCAAAGTTGTCCGCATAGCCGCCTTTGTCGCTCTCTTCTGGCCTCTCTGGCAGGCCTGGGGACTCACAGGAGCCGTTCTGGCATGGGGCGGCGCCGAACTGCCCTATCAAGCGCTGAACCTCTTTTACCTCCGCCGCTTGGCGCCGTTTCCTTTGCGCTGGCGCCGGCTCTATCCCGCCTTCCTGGCGGCACTGGCCTTGTTGGTAGTGGTCGCGTCCTGGGGTCAGCCGCAGTCGTTCGCTGCGGGCCTCGGCGCCTGGACGCTGGTCATGGCCGTCTTCCTCATGGCCGCCGGCTACTCGCGCTCCGAACTCGGCTCCCATCTCCGCATCTTTCTGCCCGGCATGGCCGCCGCAGGAGGGTTATGAAACCGCCTTTGGTTCTACATGTCGAAGTCGGCGGCGACTACGGCGGTTCGCTGCGCGCCCTGGAGCTGTACTTGAAGTATTGCGATCGCGCCCGCTGCCGTCATGACCTGCTGCTTTACTATCCGGTCGAAGGCATGGAGCGCCTGCGGCTGCTGGTGCGCTGCCTGCACGTGCTGGAGCCGCGTGCTCCGCAACCGCACGCGCCAAGCCCCCTTCGCCGGCCAACATGTCTGCGCGGCCTTGAGCCGTGGATGAAACTCGGCGCCCATCTGCCGCTTGCCCGCCGCCTCGCACATATGGTTCGAGCTTCCGGATGCGATCTCATCCACTGCAACAACACCTTCACCTATCAAGCCCCCACGCTGCTGGCGGCCCGCTGGGCCGGCGTGCCGGTCGCTGCTCACATTCGCAATCCGCTCCATGAGGGTGCCTACGAGCGCTGGCTGGCGAAATTTGCGACGTTATTTCTGCCCCTGCACGCGGGCCAGGAAGAACAGTTGCGCCGCCTGGGCGTGCACGGCAGCATCGTTCGTTGTCCGGACGGTATCGAGTTGCCACCGGCACTTTCCTGTCGCGCCGAAGCTATACGCCGCCAATGGCTGCCCGAGGGCGGGCTCTTGCTTGGCACGCTCGGCCGCCTTGACGTTCAAAAGGGCTATGACGCGCTGATCGCAGCCGCCGCCCGCGTTTTGCCCAGCCATCCCCGCGCCCGCCTGGTCATCTTCGGCGAAGGCGCGGAGCGTCCGCAATTGGCTGCCGCCATCCCGCGGCTTTCTTTGGAATCGCGCGTGGCGCTGGCCGGCTTTGCCTCCGATCGTGCCAACGTCCTCGCCGCCCTCGATCTATTCGTCTGCTCCTCGCGCTGGGAGGGGGTGCCCCTCTCGGTTCTCGAAGCCATGCTCGCGGCTGTGCCAGTGGTCGCAACCCAGGTGGCTCTGGCTGGTGAGCCGCGCCTGCTGCCCCTGCTCGCCGCCCCCGCTGCCGCCCCCGGCTCTGAAGCCTTGGCCGCCGCGATGGACTACGCCCTGCGGCATCGCGAAGAGGCGCGGGCTCGCGCCGCAACTGCGCATGCGTGGGTCGAGCGTGCATTTGCCCCGGGACCGGCTGCCGCACGTCTCGATGCCGCCCTGGTCCGTTCAGCAACCCCTGGCGTATCTACCGTTGTCCGCAACTATTACGAGACTGCTTATCAGCAGCCGCGCTGGCAGCCCCAAGCCCAGCCCGCTGCGCCAGGCAGCCGCTTCACCAAAATGTGGTACCGCGCCGTTGAGCGCCACGTGCTGCCGCGGCTCGACCTCGCCGGCCGCCGGGTGCTTGAGGTTGGCTGCGGCTTCGGCTGGCTGGCGCCACTTTTGGATGCCGCCGGCGCCCGCTACGTCGGCGTGGAGCTGGCCGAGAGCGCCTTGCGCCAGTTTCCCCGCAATCTTGCCGCCAGCACACCCGTTCTGGCCGATGCCTGCCACCTGCCTTTCCGTCGCGCCTGTTTCGACGTAATCCTCTGCCTCGAAGTTCTGGAGCACATCCCACACCAGCAGGCCTTGCTCGCAGAGATCTTCCGCGTAGCCGCACCCGGCGCGACCGTCGTCCTGACCACTCCCAGCTACAGTAACTTCTATCTGCCGCTCAAACTGCTCGCCGATGCCGGCTCGCGTGCGTGCCGTCGCTATCTGACCCACCAGCCCATCGATCACCTGCAGTTCGCATTCGGCCTGCGTTCCCAGTTTGCGCGCTACGGCCAGATCATCGAACAACGCGCCATCCGCCTGCATCCGCCCTTCTGCGAACGCCTCGATGCTCGCTTTGGCCCCGGCCGCGGCCCTGCGCGCCTTAACGATTGGTTATTTGACCTCGAACGCTGCCGCGGCGCCAGCTTCCCTTGGCGTTACTTCGGCCTGCACACCTGTTTCGTCCTCCGTGCGGCCACACCGCCAGGCGCGCAAGGCGCCATGAGGATGAGCGTATGAGCTCGCCGGTACTGATTGCTGCCCCGGTGGCGGCCCGGCACAACGTCACCCGCCACTGGCTCGGCATCGGTCTTTTGGTCGCCTCGCTGTTGGCGCTGTATGCACCCGTTTTCGCCCGCTTGATCGCCCAATGGTGGTCCGATCCCAACTATGCCTACGGTTTTCTCGTGCCGCCCTTCTGCGCATGGCTCGTCTTCGAGCGGCGCCACCGCTTGCGCGCCCTCGCCGTGCAGCCACGGGCTGCCGGCCTGCTGCTGGTCTTCGCTGCCTTGGGGATTTTGCTCGTCGGCAAGTTGGGTTCTGAGCTGCTCTTGACGCGTGCTTCGTTCCTTCTCATGCTGGCAGGGCTGATCGTGACCCTGCGCGGCTGGCGCTGGCTGCGGGCTCTGGCGTTTCCGCTCGCGTTCCTGGGCTTCATGATTCCCTGGCCCACCCTGATTTACAACCTTGCCACCATCCCGCTCAAAAACATCGCCACCCGCACCGGTGTCGGCCTGCTCGCCTGGACCGGTCTGCCCATCCTGCGGGAAGGCAATCTCATCATCCTGCCCGCTGCCATGCTCGATGTGGTCGCCGCCTGCAGCGGCATCCGTTCGTTGCTCGCCCTGCTCGCCCTCGCTACCGCGTATGGCTACCTGCTCGAGCCCTCGCGCTGGCGCCGTGCCCTGCTCATCGCCGCCATGCCTCCGCTCGCAGTCCTCAGCAATGCCGTCCGCATCGCGCTCACCATCCTGCTCACCTTTCGTTTCGGCGACGCCGCCAGCCACGGCATTTGGCACATGCTGACCGGCCTGCAGGTGTTTGCTGTAGCCCTCATCGGCCTGGTGCTGCTGCAGCGTGCCCTGCACGTCCGACCGGAGCCTCGGAGGGTTCATGTCTGACCACGATCACCAGTTCGGCCGCCTGTGCGCTCTCGCCGCGCTTCTGTTCGCCTCGGCTCTCAGCATGAACGTCATCCTGCGTCAGGCGCCGCGCATCCCCTCCCGTCCGCTGCAACAGTTCCCGCTGCGCGTCGGCGCCTGGCAGGGCGCGTCTCTGCCACTGTCCGGGAAGACGCTCGCCGCCCTCGATTTACATGACTATCTCAACCGCGTCTACTTTGGCCCCGGTCAGCAGGTGGCCGGCCTCTATATCGCCTATTACCCGCAGCAGACCTTCGGCGACGACATCCATTCGCCCAAAAATTGTCTCCCCGGCTCTGGCTGGGAGCCCATTGCCAACGGAGCCTTGACGCTCACTCTGCCGCGTGGCCGCATCAGTGTCAATCGTTATCTCGTCGCGCGCGGCAGCCAGCGCGAGCTGATCCTCTATTGGTTTCAGCAGCGGGGCCGGGTGATCCGCAGCGAATATTGGAGCAAGTTCTATCAGGTGTGGGATGGCCTCCGCCAGGGCCGCAGCGACGCCGCGCTGGTGCGCGTTGCCATCCCGATCCAGGACAATCGTTCGGCCGCCGCCGTTGGCGCGGACTTTATCCGCCAAGTCATGCCTCGGCTGCAAGGCTTCATCCCCGATTAAGGAGACGCGTTTATGAAACACCCCTCTCTCGCGCTGCTTGCCGTTTGCCTCTTGCTCGCCGGCTGCGACCACAATCCACAGAAAGCGGCGCGTGCTCTGCTCGCCGAGAGCCAGACCTACCGCCAGCAGGGCAAATTCAAATCCGCGGAGATTGAAATCCGCCGCGCCCTCCAGCTTCAACCCCAATCTATCGCTGCTTACCGCGCGCTCGCCAATCTTGAACTCCAGCAGCAGCATTGGACTACCGCCTATGCCGCCCTGCGCGAAATTGTCAACCTCAATCCGCAGCAGTTCGATGCCTGGCTCGATCTCGGACGCCTTTACGTCCGTAATCAGGAATGGACGGAAGCGCAAAAAGCCGCCAGGACCGTGCTCACCGCCGCCGGCAGCAGCACCGCCGAACGCGCCGCGGCGCACCAGCTCTTCGCCACCACTGCTGCCGCCCAGCACGATCCGGCGGCGGCGCGGAAGCAATTTCAGCAAGTGACCACACTTCAGCCGCAGGACCCCAACGCTTGGGTCAATCTCGCTCTCGCGGATCGCGGTACCGGCAACCTCCAGGCAGCCGCCGCGGATCTCAGCCACGCCATCGCCGTCGCTCCGCACGCGCCTCTGGCTTGGGTCGATCTCGTGCGCCTGCAACAGGCCAGTCACCAGGCGGAAGCCGCGCGCGTTACTCTACAGCGTGGCCTTGCAGCCAACCCCGGCTCGGCCGCGCTTTGGCTGCAGCAGGCCGATCTCGACTACGACCCCGCTCGCCCAGCCGCTGCACAACACGATCTGGCCATATTGTTGCAGCGCCAGCCTCATTCTCCCGAAGCCGCCCTCGCAGCCGGCAACTGGTTTGCCACCCATGACAACGGGTCTGCCGCCCTTGCTACCTTCCAGTCCGCGCTTGCCGCCAACCCTGCCTCGGCCCCTCTGCAGCAGGCCATGCTGCACACCTATCTCGCCGCCGGTCAGTGGCGCCAAGCACAGGCGCTCAGCCAGAAGCTCCTGCACCAACAGCCAGACGACGAGGCCGCTTTGCTCGCAGGGGCCCGCATTCAGATCGTGCGCGGTCAGACCGCGAAAGCTCTTCCCGTATTGCAAACCCTTGCCCGGCAGTACCCCGGTTCTGCCGCAGTGTTCTACTCTTTGGGCCAGGCCGAGTGGCAAACCGGCGATCGTGCTCATGGTTTGCAGCACGAACAGCGCGCCAATCAGTTGCAACCGAATCAGCCCTCCTGTCTCAAGCTGTTGTGCCGCATGGAGCTCGCCTCCGGCGACACCGGCTCTGCCCTCCATTTCGCCAATCTCTACCGCCAGTCCGCCGTCAACGATGCCGAAGCCCACCGCCTTCTGGGGGAAGTCGCCTTGCGCGCCGGTGCGCCCAAACAGGCCGTTCAAGAGTTCACCGCCGCCGGCCTCGCCTCCTCCTCCAGTGCGGCTGACCACGTCCTGCTGGCCCAGGCCGCAGAATCGGCAGGCCAATTGTCCGTGGCCTTGCGCCAATATCAACAGGCTCTCACGTTGCAGCCCGGCTCTGCGGCGATTACCGGCGACATCGTTCACGTGCAAGCCGTCCAGCAGCATTGGTCCGTCGCGCGAGCCACCATCGCGGCTTATGCCGCCGCCCACCCGCGCGCCGCCGCCGGCCCTTGGCTTGCCGCCACGCTCGCGACCGCGCAGCACCAGGATGCCGCCGCGGTCCGTAGCCTGCACCGCGCACTCACCCTCCAGCCTGGTTTCCTGCAGGCGGAGCTCGGTCTGGGCCGGTTACGGCAGCAGCAGGGCAATTGGCAGCGCGCCCTCTATTGGTATCAGCAGGCGCTCCAGCAGCAACCGGATTTCGCTCCACTACTTACGCTGATTGGCAATCTCTACCTCCAGCAGCGCCAGTGGGATCAGGCTCAGGCGTATTACCGCCGCGCTCTCACGGCCCATCCCGATTTTGCCCTCGCCGAAGCCAATCTGGCCTGGGTCGAAGCCCAGCAAAATCGAAACCTCAATGACGCTCTAAGCTGGGCGCAGCGCGCGGCCAAATCGGCTCCCCACCAGCCCTCCGTTCAAGACACCCTCGGCTGGGTCTATTACAAGCTCGGCAGCTATCAGACCGCCCTTCCCATCCTCGCAGCCTGCGTCGCCGCCGCACCCCGCACGCCGATCTACCACTTTCATCTGGGCATGACCCAAATCGCCGCCGGCCAGCGTCACGATGGCGCCGCCCAGCTCCGCGAGGCGCTGTCGCTGGATCTCGCGCCGCCCGCAGCCGGTCAGGCGCGGGCCGCTCTTCGCGCCGCCCCCCGTTAAAAACCCAGGACGGCCAATTCAGCCTATGGCGGCAGCTTGGAGGAGCCCTGAGCGCCAGCGAGCCGACCCTGCCGGGACTCGAAGCCCGCACTTCAAGCGACCAACGGGAGCGACCAGGGCAAAAAGAGGCGAGCCACCTAACGCAGCTCGCCTGCCCCGCCGAACACCACCAGGTCGCCCACCTGCGTCTGGCTCGACACCACCGTTCCGGCAGGCAATTCGAGCACACCCGCCGCTCTTTTACATACCGCGCCCAGGCGTCCCGGCCGCAGGCCGCATTCGCAGTGCACCACGCGGTAGTTGCGGTCCAGATACACCGCGTCGATGGCGAAGCGCATTCCCAGCGCATGCACGCCCTTGCTGGGAAAGATCCAGAGCCCTTCGCCCGTGCTGAACTCCTCTGGGCGCCTCCCCAACAGGCCCCGCAGCCGCGTAAAGAACGTAACCGCGATGGTCATGTTCGTAGCCAGCGTGATTCCACGAGTACGATTGATCGCCGACGTCATCGGACTCTCAGCGTGTGAGCAGCGGGCCGAGATGGCGAACCAGCGCGATGACCGCCGGCCCCATGACCACGATCATCACCGCCGGGAACACGAACAGCGCCAGCACCGGCAGCATCTTGATGCTCAGCTTCGCGGCGTCTTCCTCCAGCCTCTGGCGGCGCTCGATTCGCAGCGATTGCGAGTGTGCGCGCAGCGCCTGTCCCACACTAGTCCCAAACTGATCCGTCTGGATCAGGGCCGCGGACAACGTGCGCAGGTCGTCCACCGCGCAGCGCTCCCCCAGATGCTGGAGCGCTTCGCGCCGTGATACCCCGGCGCGCAGTTCCAACTCCAGCAGTTCCAGTTCGCCGCACAGTTCGGGATGCAGCATCTTCAACTCCTTGGCCACGCGCTGAATTGCCGCATCGAGGCCGAGCCCGGCTTCCACGCAGATCACCAGCAGGTCGAGCACGTCGGGTAGGCTATGGCCAATGCGGCGTGCCCGCCGCGCCACCCGCCGTTTTAACAGAAAACGCGGCAACACCAACCCCAGTGCCGGAGCCGCCATCAATAGCAGCGGTGCGCGCCGCGCCATGCCGGCGGCTAGCAGCAGCAGGAAGGGCGCCAGCACCAGCACCGCCCTCACTCCAAAATAAATCTGGAGATGGCGCGGCTCCCGGTAACCCGCCTGGATCAGCCGTTGGCGGGTACGGCTGGATTCCTGTGCCGAGGGCGGCAGCAGTTTGGCCGCCGGCGCCAGCGCCGCCTCCAGTTGTTGGGCCAGCTTGGGCCGCTGCCGTGCCGGTAACCCCAGATAGAGCCGCAGCCGTTCTACCGCCGGCAAGTCCGTATGCAGCATCGCCGCGCCCATCAGGAACAGCGCCAGTGCCAAAATGCCGCAAATTACAGTGGCGAGAACTACGGGTGACATGACTACACCTCAAACGCAATGATCTTTTTCAGCCAGTACAGACCGATGAGCTGCAGCACAACTCCCACCGTCAGCATCATCCGCCCGAGCGGATCCGTCAGCAGCGGCATCACAAAATCGTGACTGAGCCCGAGCATGGTGAGCAGCAGCAACGGCGCCAGCCCCATCAGTACCCACAGCGTCATCCGCCCCTGGGCGGTGTGGATTTTGACCTGCCGCTGCAGTTGGAAGCGCTCGCGGATGATACCGGCCAGCTTTTCCAGAATTTCCGCCAGATTTCCGCCGCTTTCGCTCTGCACAATGACCGTGATGGCGAAAAACTGGACGTCCACCACCGGTACCCGCTGTGCCAGGTTCAGCAGACAGTCGCGCAGCGGCAAGCCGAAGCGCTGCTGCTCGAATACCTGCCGGAATTCTCCCGCGATCGGTTCCGGCATTTCGTTGGCGATCAGCTCAAAGCTGGCGTTGGGCGGATGGCCCGCCCGGCTGGCGCGCACCAGCAGATCAATGGCGGAAGGGAACTGGGCGGTAAATTGCGCCAGCCGCCGCCCGCGCCGGTATGCCACCAGCGCATAGGGCAGCCACATCCCTACCCCCAGCCCTACCAGAAACTCCCAGCCCGGCAGCGCCAGCCGCGCTACCAGCCCTCCCACCGCTCCTACCCCAGCCACCAACAACAGGTATTTGCCCGGACGCAGCGTCATCCCCGCCTGCTGCAGCCAGGTGCGCAGCCGCGCCCCCAGCCGCCGCTGGCTCAGCCAGCGGTGCAAAATCGGGATCTCGCTGAGCAGGTCGTCGCGCAGTAGCTTCAGGCTCGGCCGTTCCGCCCGTGTCTCCGACTCCTCGATCAGGTGCAAGCGGTCGCGCAACTGCCGCAGCCGCTTGCCTTCATGGTTCCGCGCCAGCCACAGGCCCGCCAGCAGGATCACAATCAGCAAGACAAAGGGGAGCAGTGTAGTCAACATGGTTTCTCCCGGCTTTCGGTTCCCACTTCGACGCCATCCATTAGCGCCTCCAGCTTGAGGTGTTCGCCCATTGCCGCCAGCCGCTCGGTAAACTGCGGCCGCAGCCCCGTGCCCTGGAATCGTCCGCGCACGCCGCCGCGCTCATTCAATCCCATGCGCTCAAAGCGGAACAGCTCCTGCATGCAGATCGCATCCCCTTCCATGCCGGTGATTTCCGCGATGCTCAGAATCTTGCGCGTCCCGTCGGAAAGCCGCGCCAGTTGAATCACCACTTGCAGCGCTGAGGCGATCTGGCGCCGGATGGCGCGCTCCGGCAGATGAAGATTCGCCATGCTCGCCATCGTCTCCAGCCGCCCCAGGGCATCCCGCGGCGAATTGGCGTGGATGGTGGTCAGCGAGCCGTCGTGGCCAGTGTTCATCGCCTGCAGCATGTCCACCGCCTCTTCGCCCCGGCACTCGCCCATCACGATCCGGTCGGGGCGCATCCGCAGGCTGTTGATCACTAATTGCCGCTGCCGTACCGCCCCTTCGCCTTCCACATTCGGCGGCCGCGTCTCCAGCCGCACCACGTGCTCCTGCTTGAGTTGCAGTTCTGCCGCGTCCTCGATGGTGATCACCCGCTCCCATTCCGGAATGTAGCCGGAGAGCACGTTCAGCAGTGTCGTCTTGCCCGCGCCCGTGCCTCCCGAAATCAGCATATTCAGCCGCCCGCGCACGCAGGCCGCCAACACCGCCAGCATCGCCGGCGTCAGGCTTTGCTGTGCCAGCAGGCCCTCGGCCCGCAGCGGCGTGGCGCCGAAGCGCCGGATCGACACGCACGGACCATCCAGCGCCAGCGGCGGAATGATGGCGTTGACGCGCGAGCCGTCTGCCAGGCGCGCGTCCACCATCGGCGAGCTTTCGTCAATGCGCCGCCCCACCCGGCTGACAATGCGATCAAGGATGCGCAGCAGGTGGGCGTCGTCGCGAAACGTGACGCCGCTCTTGCTCAGCCGCCCTCCGCGCTCTACATAGATCTGATCCGCGCCGTTGACCAGAATGTCGCTGATGGCCGGATCGCGCAGCAGCGTTTCCAGTGGACCAAAACCAAAAATCTCGTCCACCAGATCAGCCGCCAGCACGTCCCGTTCCGCCAGACTGAGCGGCGCCTGTTCCTGCGCCAGCAGCGTCCGCACCAGCCGCACCACTTCCCGTTCTGCCTCCTCACGCGGCATCCGGTCGAGCTGCTCCAGGTGCAAATGATCGAGCACGCGGCGGTGATAGTCGCCTTTGAGTTGCTGATACCCGGAGCGTTCTACTAGGGTAGCCATGACTTAGGCGGCCTCCCGCACGCCGAATAGCCGTGGCCAGCGCCGCGGCCGCTTCTTTTCCCCATGACCCAACAGCGTTTGCCCCAGCGCCTGGAAACTGCGCACCAGCTCCGAATCCCGCTGGCACACCACCGGCTCGCCCCGTTCGATCGCCCCCGCCGCGTCGGCCTGGTCGTAGGGCAGTTGCCACAGCACCGGAGTCTTCGTCAATTCCTCCAGGGCTGCGACATCGCTGACCGGCGTGCTCGGGTCGCGGTTGATCACCAGCTCAAACCGCAGCCGCGCCGCCGTATCTAGGTACTGGCGCACCATGGCCGCGCTCCACAGCGCCACCGCATCCGTCTGCGTCACCAACAGAATGCGGCCGGCCTGCGCGATCACCGCCCGCGTCAGCTCATCGAGCCGCGTCGACAGATCCGCCACGATCAACGGAAACGCGCGCAGCAAAAGGTCCAGACACACCGCCGGCGCTCCGCCCGCTGCCAGCTCGGGCGTCAGCGGCTGCCGCGTGCCCGCCAGCAGAGCAATCCCGGAGGCATGCGGCAGCAGCATGCCCCGCAGCAGGGTGGCATCCAGTCGCTGTGCCTGGCTGAGCAGGTCCAGCAGCGTGAATTGCGGTTTAAGGTTCAGGTGCAGCGCCGCGTGGCCCAGCGGCGCGGCGTCCAGCAACACCACTGGCCCGTCCGTCTTCCCGCGCTGTGCTTGCAGGGACAGCGCCAGGTTGACCGCGACCGTCGTCGCGCCGCAGCCGCCCCGCGCGCCCAGGACCGCCAGCAGCAGTCCCCGCGCGCTGCCTCCCCCTCCGCCGCCGGCGCGCGCGCGCCGGCAGCGCGCCAGCGCCTCCGTCAGCGCCGCCGGCCGCAACGGCCGCTCCAGATACTCGCTCGCGCCGGCGCGCATCGCGCGCACAATCAGTTGCGGCGCCTCCAGCGGCCCCGCCGCCATCACCGCGCACAGGGGCAGCTCCTCGCGCAGCCACTGCATCAGCGCCAGGGCCGCCTCCAGCGCCGCCTCCGCGCTGGGCAGATCCACCAGCACTGCCTCCGGCGCTTGTGCCAGCAGTGGCCGGAGCGCCAGCGGCGTCCCGGGAAACGGTACCGGTAACACTATCCCTGGTCCCGCCGCGCCGCCGCGCCCGCTTTGCTCCAGTACTCTTTCCAGTGTTTTCAGCTCCGCCTCGCTGGCGGCCACAATGCTTGTTTTCATGACAGGTTCGTCTCTGCCCTTACGGATTCGGCGTCACCAGACGCACTGGGATGCCATACGGAGCGTTGCTCACCGTCCCCGTGCTACCACCGTTGGCATTGTTGACACCGCAAGCCGCTCCATCCAGAAAATTGGCCAAAACCCCCGGGCCGCCACTGTTCGTCATGCCCTCGATGAACCAGTTGCTGAACCCAATGATCGTCACCATGCTCTTGCCGGTTCCGACCGCGCAATTGGGACAGCAATCATCCCACACGGCCACCGTCGCCACCTGCGGGCTGGTATCGGTGATGGTGCCGTTGGAGTGCAGGTAAGCGCCCGGTGCCTCCCAGATGTCTGGAAAGCTCCCGACTAGATTGTTAATTCCCTGCGTCGTCGGCCCCACCATGTTGCCGTTCTCGGTGGGGTATGAGTTGCCACAGATGCCCACGTTCGGCGAAATGCCGCAGGTCGTCAGGCTGGATCCGAGCGCGCAGGCGTAGGTCTGCGCGCCGTTGCCAAAGTCCAGCGAATAAAACTGCCCGGGCAGCAGCGCCCCGCTCGGGCTCGTCGGCCGCATGATCAGGGCTGCGCCAATCTGGCTGCGGGCAAAGCTCGTCAGGTTCCCTTGGCTGTCAAGAATTGTCTGATTGGCCAGGCAGGCCGCCACCGGCGCCTGGTTGCTCAGGATCGTGTTGGGCACAAACAGCGGCCGCAAATTGCCCGTACCGCTCGCCCACGGCAACGTTTGCCCGCTCGCCGTCGCCAGCACATCGGCGTGTGTTACTCCGAACACGCGGGCAAAAAACGTCTGGATGCCGTTGCTCCCGGTCCGCGGCACCGTCACCGTGACCATCTGATTGGCGATGTCCACGCTGACGTTGCCGCTGTTGATCTGCACCGGCTGGCCCAGAATCGAATTGGCGTTCGCCAGCGCCACCGCTGTTGTCTGCGCTGCCGCCGGCTGCACCGCCGCCGGATTCAGGAACGTGAACGCCCCCGCCAGCGCTCCCGCATCGGCCGCGTTTTGCGCACTGTTTTTGGCGGCGAACAGCACCCCCACGTCCAGCGCCAGCGCCCCCATCCCGCACACTGCCGTCAACGTCAACGCCACCAGAACCGCCGTCACTCCCTGCTGTGCCCGTCGCATCGCCTTACCCCTTGTCCTTGCCATCAAATTTGGCGGGGTTGATAAACGGCACCGGCATCGCCGGCAGCTTCGGTGCCACCGTGCTCGGCTGCACCAGATGGGCCGTCACCACCACCATCAGTTCGTCGCGGCTGCGGTTGTTGTCGTGGCTGCGGAAAAACGCGCCCAAAATCGGAATGTCACCCAGGCCCGGAATCTTGGCCATGCTCTGGCTCACCCGGTTGTCCATCAGGCCGGCGATCACGAAGCTCTGGCCATCCGATAGCTCCAGCTCGGTTTCCGCCCGGCGCGTGGTAAGCGCCGGAACCCGGAAACCGGAGACAGTCAGTCCGTTGGAAAAATCCAGCGCGCTGACTTCGGGTGCAACCTTGAGGTCAATCGTTCCGTCGCTCAGTACCGTCGGCGTGAAATGCAGATTGACACCAAACGGCTTGAACTCGATGGTGACGCTGTTGACCGCCCCCTGCCCCTGTACCACCGGGAACGGGAATTCACCCCCGGCCAGAAAGCTCGCCTGCTTGCCATCCATCGCCAGCAGGTTCGGTTCGGCTAGAATCTGCAGCAGGCTCTTCTGCTCCAGCGCTTTCAACGTCAACCCGATATCGGCGCTGCGGTTGAACAGAAACACGTTCAGCAGATCGTTCAATCCGAAGGTGCCGCCATTGCCGCCGAGATTCGTCGTGCCTTGCGGAACTTGACCGGAGGGCGGCGCCACCGCTCCCGTCGGCGGTCCGAACTGTTGCGTTCCGACCGAACCCACCATGCCCTTGCCGGTGGAGATCAGGTTTGCGCCCAATTGTGACACCGCGCTGCGGTTGACCTCGGCGAAGCGCACCTGCAGCAGCACCTGCGGCGGGTCGGGCGCCGCATCGATTTTCAGGTCGTTCACCACCTTGCCGGAAAAGCCCGCGGCTACTTCCAGCGCCCGCTGCGCCGTGGCCTTGTCGGGCAACACGCCGCTCAGCACCAGCGCGCCGCCGCTCGCCGTCACTCGCGGCGTGTGCTCCGGAAACAGCCCGGCCAGCACCTGCTGCAGCGGCGCCGGATCCAGCTTCACCCGCAGCGTGTAGGGGTGGACGTGGTGATCCGCATCCCAGAGCAACATCGAAACGTCGCCCGGCGCTTTCCCCTGCACCAGCACCTGGTAGGGCGAAACCACCGTGACCTCGGCGATGGCATTGTCAGCGACCGAAACCTGGGTCAGCGGCTCCCGGCTTTGCACCAGCAGGCTGTGATGCGTCTCCAGCTCCAGGCTCTCCGGCGCGGCCATTCCCGCTGCGGTGTCCGCGACCGCAAGCTTCGCCGCCGGCGGCCCCACGGCGGCAGCCGCCGGACTCGCAACTGTGGCCGCCAGGGCTGGCCCGTGCGCCTCCGGTCGCGGCAACTTGGAGACGCCATGAGCACCTGCGGGCGTCCGTTGCCGGGGGGCGAAGCCCAGCCACAGCCCGACCCGCGGGAGGGCGGCTCCAGCAAAAGGTGGCTGTGCCACCGTCAGCTTGGCAATCGCCACCGGCGCCGGCCCCTGCACTTCCAGCGCCGGCCTCGCCACCACCAACGCCGGATCATGGATCGCCGGCGTCTGTGCGCCTAACATCGCTCCTGGAGCGTTGGCGAGCACCGCTCCCAAACTCACGGCTACCCAGATCGCTGCGTGTCCATGCGGCAGTCTCATCCATTGTGTTGTCATTACTGGCCTCCTCCCCGCACCAGCGGCGGAAATGCCACCTTCTGGTGCTGACCGCCCACGATCACGTTCACCGCCCAGGGCTGCGGCGCCTTTGCCACTCGCGCTTTGGTGCCGGCCGCGCGCGGTCTCCGTCTCTCTAGCCGGGGTGGCTCGCCGTCGAACAGGCTGGCATTCAGCACCGGCGGCGTGGACTGCGCTTTCGCATCCAGTGGATTGCGCAGCGCCAACTGAATGCGGCCATATCCATCCGCCAGCGCCAGCTTCTCCGCTCCTTCCGGCGTCACCAGCAACGTAATCACTGCAACCTGTTCCGGTTTGCCGTCCGGACTTTTTTCCATCTGTTGACCCGCCGTGAGTACCTGCACGTTCGCCAGCAGCGTGACCGTGGTGATCGTGCGCGGATTCTGGTTGACACTGGGATTGCCCGTAAACAGCACGTCCACGTGCGTGCCTGGTACCGCAAAGCCCGCCACCGATACCACGTCGTTCACCTTGACCGATACCGCTCGCATGCCGGGTGGAATCAGTGGTGGCAGCCCCACGCCTGCACCCGGTGCTGCCACCATTTCCCCGACGATGACCTGGTTCGGAACTGCCGCCACGGTCAGCACCTTGCCCTGCAGTTGCACCTCCTGCGCGTACACGTGCGCCGGCAGGACTCCGGCCGGCAGCCGCAGAACCTTCAGGTCGCTGCCTTGGAGTCGCTTGCCCGGCGGCAGCGCCACCGCCGCCGCCACCACGCTCGTGAGGCGCGGCGCCGCCGCGGCGCCCACGCTGCGCCGCAAGAGTTGATAGAGCGCGAGGCTGAGCAGGCCCGCCAGGGCCAGCGCCACCACCGCGATGCCAACAAGCCGTTGCCGTTTCATTAGTAAAAGTTCCTCATGATGGCCACGGCGCCAAGCTGGGCCGTGGTAGGAATGCCGAAGGGCAGTTTGGGGAGGTAATGCAGCGTGTAGGGATCGGTTACTGCCACCCGTGACGCCAGAATGCAGGGATTGCCGATGCCGCACGTCCCGCCGCCGGGCAGCAGCAGTACCGCTTGCTGCACGCTGACGTTGCCGGCGCTCAAGGTGATGCCATTGGCGCTCGCATAGGCCAGCACGCGGTTGACAACATCGCTGGTGCGGCCCAGCTCACCCGGCACCGCCGACAGCCGCGCCCCGGCCCGCGCCGCATTCACCACCACTTCATAGCTGGATAGCATCGCCGCCCCCTCCCCCAGCAGCGCCAGCAGCAGCACTAGGCTGGGCAGCATCACCGCAAATTCGACCAGAGCGTTGCCGCCTTGCCGGTGCGCCGTACGGGAGAACGTGGAGTAAGGACGAAGCATGTCAGTTGGTCTCGTTGCGCATCGTTGCGTCGGCGCTGAGCGTCAGGGTGGGAAGCAGGGAAGCGACCAGGGGAATGGATACCGTGTAGCTGTAGTTCACCGAAACCTTGCTGAAGGTGGTCGCCAGCCCTCCCTCCGGAACCGAGACCGCCTGATTGACGCTGATGTCGCTGCTGCTGAGCGTCACTCCACTGCCGGCGGCAAACTGCTGCACCCGCTGCTGCACCGCCGTCAAGGTTGGCAGCGTCGAGGTGCCCTCGGCCGGCACGGAAGCGTAACGCGCCCCTTCCCGCGCGGCATTCTTCAGCGTTTCCTCCACGTTACCCACCCTTCCCACCGCAAACGTGGCCGCCAGCAGGAACAACACCAGCGGCAGCACCAGCGCAGTCTCCGCCATGGTTTGGCCGCGCTGACGCCTTACAGCCAAAGCAGCGCGCACAGCAGCCCCACCGCCAGCGCCGGCGCCAGCGGCGCCGTCACCGCGCCCGGCGTGTTCACGTTGTGCTCCGGGTGCGGCCGCAGACCGTGCCGCCGCCACTCCCTCACGATGGCCACGACATCCTGGCCCAGAAACAGCAACCGCCCCCGCAGCGCCACTTGCCCTATCGCTCCCAGCGCGGCTGCGATCAGTCCGAATTCGACGCTCCAAAACCATAAGTGCCACCCGAGTAACGCCCCCATGGCGGTCAGCCATTTAACATCGCCGCCGCCCACCGCGCCCACTTGAAACAGAATTGCGCCGAGCGCAAAACCGGCGCCCGCGGCCGCTACGGCGGACCCCAAGTCCCCCGTAAGCGTGTGATAGATCAGTCCCGCACCGAAGGCCAGCACGCACAACGTGCGCGGAATCGTGCGCCAGCGCAGATCCCAGAACGCCGCCGCCGCTCCAGCCCCCAGCACCGCCAACGTCCAGCTATGCATGGGAAATGGACGGGGGCGATTGCCGCCCCCGCTCGTGAGCTACGGAGTGGTGATCAAAGTGGTGATTTTCGTGAACATGCCTTGAATGCCCTGTCCGAGCAAAGTGATCGCGCCAATTGTCACCGCGGCGATTACGCCCAGCATGATTGCGTACTCCGCCATGTCCTGGCCGCTGTTGTCTTGCCAAATGTGAGCTAACAGTTGTGTCATGTATTCTCCTCGCGCCTAGTGGCGTCGAGGCGACCAATGCACGAACGAGACCAAACCCATTCCGCCGCGCCGCCTCGCCCGCGCCCCGTACCGCGCTCGGCAATTCGACCCGCCGCAACCCGTTCTCGCGCTTAGCTTTTCCGCCAGTTGTCTCTCCGCCTGTCGTCCCACGTCCGCAACCGTCTCCTTCGCCCGCCCCCTTGGCCGAAGGCCGCAGAAGCCCAACGCGCCCTGACCAGATCGGGAAGCCATTCCAGGAATGACACGGCGCGATAGGTAAGGGGCTCAGTCTTTAGCCATAGGAACGAACGTTACCCTAAGCGACCAACGGGAGCGACCAGGGTAAAAAGTGGCGAGCCACTCCTACGTCCGCCGGAGTGCTACCATAGCCGAATGGCCCGCCACTTGGTGCGGCTCTTGCTGCTCACCGCCGTATTGATTCTGCTGATCGCGCCTTTGTCGCAGGCGTTTGACCGGCACGACCACTATTCGCCTCGCGATGTGGAAACCAACCTCTGCGTCCTGGTTGTGGTCGCTAGCGCGGGCTTTTGGGCCTTTCGTACCGTGTACCCGCCGCAACTCCGCCGCCGGCTCAGCCGTTCGCTCGAGGCCCCGCGCTTGGCCATAACGCGAACGCTGGGCAGTGTCGTAGCACCCAGTCCACCGCCGAGTCCGCCCGCCCCGCTTCGCGTCTAGCCCTCCGTCTCACTCCTCCTGCGCACGGCCAAATCGCTGTGTGCCTATCCTGCTTTATCTTTTTCTGACTGCGCTAGCAGCAGCCCGAAGGAGGAATTCCATGAGATGGTGGCGAAATTTCTTTTTGGCACTGCTGGCGATCGGTGTTTTACTCGCCTTCGCCGGTTGCGCCCAACAATACGATGCGGATGACCACCCGCAGACATCGTCGGCGCCGGCGCTGCCGCCGGGCGAAGTGCAATTGACCGCAAAGCAGCAGCTCGCCGCCGGACTGCAAACCGCACCCGTTGCGCTTGAAATGCTGCCGCAAGTACTCTCCCTCCCGGCTACCGTCGAAGCGCCGACCGGCGCCAGCGCCCAGGTCGAAGCCCCGGTCGCCGGCTATCTCTGGCCACCGGCCCACGGCCTGCCGCCGCTTGGTTCGCAGGTGCGGCAAAGCCAAAGTCTGGCGGTGGTTCGCGCCTCCTACTCCGGCAGCGAACGCATTCAGATGGGCATCAATCTGCGGACCTCCCGCGCCGCCGTCGCCAGCGCCCGCGAAGCCCTGACCGTCGCCACCGCGCAGGCGCACCGCTCCCAGATTCTCTACCAGCACGGCGCCGCGCCGCTCAAGCAGGTGCAGCAGGACCAGGCTGCCGCTGCTGCCGCTCAGGCGGCGCTGCAAGCAGATCAGGCACAGTACAGCTTGTACCGCCAGGCGCTCGACGGCGGCACGGGACCGTCTCGTTATTCTCTGTTAGCCCCGATTGCCGGTCGCATTACCGCCGTGAATGCCACGCCCGGCGAGCTGGTGCAGCCGGGGCAAACCCTGTTCACCATCGTCAATGAACAGCAGATTTGGGCGGCCGCAGCGGTTCCGGAAGCCGACATTCCCCTGGCCGCAGGAGCCGTGCGTGCCAGCCTCGAGGTTACCGCCTATCCGGACCGCGATTTCCCGCTGCATCGCGTCGCGTCCACCGGCGTCGTCGACCCCGCGACGCACACGCTGACGGTGATCTACGCCACCGCCAATTCCGCGAACCGCCTGCAACCGGGGATGGCAGGGACGCTGACCTTGCAGAGCCGCCGCCAGGCGCCCACCGTCACCGTGCCGCGCACTGCACTGCTGTACGCGCCCGGTGGCGCTGCCGTGTTTGTCGATCTCGGCGGCGGCCGCTACCGCCGTCAGGCAGTCACCGTAGAGTATGAGCGCGGCGCTCTCGCCGCGGTCGCTGCCGGGTTGACCTCCGGCGCGCGCGTCGTCACCCGAGGCGCCGCCTGGCTGGAGAGTGATCTCCGCCGCTCCACCATCGAGGACCTGAACTGATGCTCAACGCCATCATTCGCTGGTCCCTGCGCAATCGCACGCTGGTGCTCGCCCTCGCCGCCGCCCTGCTGGTCTGGGGCGCCTATACGGCGCAGCGCGCGGCCGTGGACGTGCTGCCGCGCTTTGCGCCTCCGCAGGTCGTGGTGCAGACCGAGGCGCGCGGCTTTGCGCCGCCGCAGGTCGAGCAGCAGGTCACCTTTCCGCTCGAGTCGGCGTTACTGGGCCTGCGCGGCATCACCGATGTCCGCTCCTCTTCCATCGCCGGTTTGTCCACCATCACCGTGATCTTTTCCGGCCACACCGTGCTGGCCGTCGACCGCGAGCTGGTGGCGCAGGCGTTGAGTGCCGCGCCGCCCTTGCCCTCCGGCGCCGGACCCGCACGACTCGCGCCGCCTACCAACGCGATTGGCTATGTCTACGAATTTGGCTTTACCGGCCCGGCTTTCCTTTCAGAGGCGGGCCAACTGCGCGCGCGCGATTTTGCCGAGTGGCTCGTCCGGCCGCGCCTGCTCGCCGTGCCCGGCGTCGCCAACGTGACCGTCTACGGCGGCCTGCCCCGCCAATATGCCGTCATCGTGCAGCCCCACCGTCTGCGCCAGTACAGCCTCAACCTGGAGCAGGTCATCGCCGCCGTGCGCCAGGCCAATTCCCAGGGCGCGGGCGGATTTTTCCAGGCGCCCAATCAGGACCTGGTGATTCACGCCAGTGGCCTGGTGACTACCCTGGCGCAGCTCCGCAGCAGCGTCGTCACCGCCCGCCATGGCACCCCCATCACCCTCGGCGACATCGCCAGCGTGCAATACGGCACACCCCCGCCCATCGGCGGAGCTACCATAGACGGGGCCCCAGCGGTCGTGATGCAGGTCTTCGATCAGCCCGGCGCCAGCACCGTCCCCGTCACGCAAGCGGTGCAGCACGCCCTTGCCGGTCTGGCCACCCACCTGCCGGACGGGATTACTTTGCGGCGTGATCTGTTCAGCCAGGCCGATTTTATCGCCGATTCGATCTCCGGCCTGCGTACGGCCATGTGGGAAGGCGGCATCCTGGTCGTGCTCATCCTCTTGCTCTTCCTCCGCAGTTGGCGCGGGGCCGTCATCAGCATCATCGCCATCCCGCTTTCCTTGCTGACCGCCATCCTCATTCTCACCGGTGCCGGGGCCACGCTCAATGCCATGACCCTGGGCGGCCTCGTGCTTGCTTTAGGCGAGGTAGTCGATGACTCGATCATCGACGTCGAAAACATCTCCCGCCGTCTTCGCCACTCCCGCCCCTCGTCCGCCGGGACCGAGGTTGTGTATCATGCCTCCGCCGAAGTGCGCGATTCGGTCGCACACGCTACCTTCTCCGTCGCGCTGGTATTTCTGCCGATCTTTTTCCTGACCGGTCTCGATGGCAAGATCTTCGCGCCGCTCGGCGAAGCCTATATCCTCTCGACGCTCTCCTCGCTCCTCGTCGCCCTCACCGTCACGCCGGTGCTGGCCTACTGGCTGCTGGCTCGATCCGACCTTGCCCAAAAAGAAGATACCGCCTTTGTCCAGGCGTTAAAGCGGGCCTATCGCCGCCTTGTCGGCGCCACTCTCAGGCATCCGCGCGCGCTCGGAATTGCCTCGGCAGTAGGCGCAATTGCGGCGTTGGCGGTGCTGCCCTTCATGGGCGGTGCCTTCATGCCCAATTTCGCACAGGATAACCTCATTGTTCACATGGCCAGTGCCCCGGGCACTTCGCTGCGCGACAACCTGCGCGCCGGCGAAGCCTTTGAGCGCCAGATGCTTCGCCAGCCCGGGGTCATCTCCGTGGCGCAGCGTGATGGCCGCGCCGAGTTGGGCGAAGATACCACCCCGGTGAACTATTCCGAATTCGACGTCCGCTTCCGCGCCGGCAAATCGGTAGCGGGCTTTCAGTATGAAGTGAACGCCGTAACCGCGCAATTTCCCGAGTTCGACTGGTCCGCAGATGATCCCACCTCGGAGCGCATCAACGAAGTGCTGGCGGGCAGCACCTCGGCGTTCACCGCCAAACTGTTCGGCCCGGACGAGGCCGTACTGCAATCCCTGGCAGCCCGGGCCCAGCACCTCATCGCCACCGTCCCCGGCGCCGCAGGCGTTCACGTCGCCCGCCAGGCCGCCGATCGTCAGGTCAGCATTCAATTTGACCGCCGCGCCGCGCTCGTCTACGGCATCTCCAGCCAGACCGTAACCACCGCGGTGCAAACCGCGCTGTTGGGCGCCGCCGTCGGCACCGTCTATCAGGGACCCGAACGCTTTCCGCTCGTGGTCCGGCTGCCGCGCGACGTGCATGGCAGCCTGACTGCCCTGCAAAGGATTCCCGTAGCCGCGCCCGCCGCTCCCGGCGGCGTGAGTTTCGTTCCGCTCTCCACCGTCGCGCGCCTCTCGATCGTTCCCGGCTTGGCGATCATCAATCACGAGAATGGCATGCGCACGGTGGCCGTGCAGGCCGATCTCACCGGCACCAGCGTGGTCGCGGTCATCCGCCGCCACCTTGCCGCCCTGCGGCTGCCGCCGGGTTATTACCTCACGCTCTCCGGACAGTTTCAAGGCCGCGCCGCCGCGCTCCGCCGCCTGTTGGGTATCGGAGGCTTGGCGCTGGCAGGCATCCTGTTTCTGCTGTATTACGCCTTCCGTTCCTGGCGTGACTCCTGGCTGGTGATCGTCAGCATTCCCCTTGCGTTCATAGGCGGCATCGTCGCGGTAGCCCTGAGCGCTACTCCGGTCTCTGTCGCTACGCTCATCGGTTTCATTGCCCTGTTTGGCATAGCGCTGCGCAACGGCATCATGCTGGTCACACACTTCCGCCATCTTCAGCACAGTGAAGGGGAGACCTTCGGTGCTGCGATGATCCTGCGCGGCGCCGGCGAACGCCTGGTTCCGATTCTGATGACCGCCCTCGCCTATGGCCTTGCCCTGGTTCCCATTGTGCTCGCCGGTGGCCGCGCCGGCGCCGCCTTGGCCCAGCCCATGGCCGTCGTCATCCTCGGCGGCCTTGTCACCTCGACGCTGCTCAACCTCCTCGTCCTCCCCACCCTCTACCTCCGCTTCGCCCGCCCCGCCTCTCCGCCACCGCTGCCCGCCTGACGGCTGCACGCTACCACCGTCGCGGCCGCCCGGGACCCTGTGCCCCGAGCCGAACCACCGCTCAATGATCTCTCGGGGCAACAGTTGCCGCCGCCGGCTAGTTTCCGGACTCTAATGAGTGAGAACCAAACCAAGGTGAGGAGATTGACTCACAATATGGTCGGCCCAGGCGGACGCGCCGTTGGTTCCCACCGGGAAGCCATACAAGGTCGCGACCTGGATGGCGGAGTAGGTCTGGAAGACCACCGCCGCAGGCCGAAAAGATGCCTCCGCAGGACGATGCCAGCGGCCCAGTAACTGCGCCTCTGCGGGCAGGGTTCGCTCGCTGCCTGGCAGCTTCTGGTGCTGCAGGTTCTTCATGGGAGCCGCCGCAGGCCGTTACGCACAATCTTTCCCGCCGCAAGATCCACCGCGACCACGTCCTGCAACTTCGGGACTCCTCCAGCGGCTGTGTGAAAGCTCACGGTTAGAGATTTTGCATCCGTCACAATTGCCCAATAGCCACAATCCACGATGGGGCGCGCAAGCTGGTGGCAGCGAACCCGCCGCTGCCGGCGACGATATCCGGATGCGGGTCGGCAAACAGGCGCCGGACAGTGCATCGGCATTCTGGAACTGGGCGGTGGATTCCGGCAGGCCGATCTGGAGACTTACTTTCAAGGCCTCGGCCTGGCCGTGCCGGCAGTGACGGTGGTGGGCGTAGACGGGGCGTCGAAGAAGCCAACCGGCAATCCCGACAGTGCCGATGGGGAAGTGGCGCTGGATATTGAGGTCGCGGGGGCAGCCGCACCGGCGGCGGCATTGGCCGTGTATTTTGGGCCGAATACCGATCAAGGGTTTCTCGATGGCCTGACTACAGCGATTCACGACACGCACAACCAGCCCGCGGTCATCTCCATCAGTTGGGGATCGGCGGAATCCATCTGGACCGCTCAGGCGCTGGCGGCTTTTGACAGCGCCTGCCAGGATGCGGCCGCCATGGGCATCACCGTCTGCGTCGCCTCCGGCGATGGCGGCTCAACCGACGGCGTAAACGACGGCCGGCCGCACGCCGATTTTCCCGCCTCCAGCCCCTACGTCCTGGGCTGCGGCGGTACCAGACTCCAGAGCGTTGCGGGCGCCATCACCCAGGAAACCGCCTGGGATGATCTTCCCGTGGGTGGGGCGACGGGCGGCGGAGTCAGTACACATTTTCCGCTGCCAAGCTGGCAGCAGAAAGCAGGTGTGCCGGCAGGGCCGGGAGGCGCGCCGGGGCGCGGCGTGCCTGATGTGGCAGCGGATGCCGCGCCCGAAACCGGTTACCAGGTGCTCGTCGACGGCCACGCCGGTGCCATCGGCGGTACCAGCGCGGTGGCGCCCTTGTGGGCGGCGCTGCTTGCCCGCCTCAATCAGTGGTTCGGCCAGCCCACGGGATTTATCAATCCGTTGCTCTACAGCAAATTGCCCGTGGATATACTGAACGACATCACACAGGGTAGCAACGGCCAGTACCACGCGGGACCAGGCTGGGACCCTTGCACCGGTCTGGGCTCACCGAACGGCGCCGGCCTCGCCGCGCTCGAACCGGCGGAACCTCCCGCCGCCTCTTCCCCTGCCCGTCACGAAGTCATAAAGCGCCAGCACAAAAATGGCTCCTCAGGTAGGACTCGAACCTACAACCCTCCGGTTAACAGCCGGATGCTCTGCCATTGAGCTACTGAGGAGTGCCCGGGCCGGTATGCCGTCCCGTCTTTCGTTTATAGCACAGAACTCCGTGCCTTCGGACCTGACCCCCGGCCCCTGTGCTAATGCACCAGCCGTTCCAGCACCGCGTGCGCCGCCAGCAGCGTCGTCGGCTGCAGGGCGCACCAGAGTACCGCCGCTGCCACCGCGTAGCCGATCCAGAGCCGCTGCGGCCTCGGCGCCGCCGGTGCGCTTTCGAACGCCAGCAGCCGCGCAATGCGCTCGGATAGCTCCTGCCCGCTCCCGTACTCCAGCGTCGAAACCAGCGGCGCCAGATGCCCGCAGGTCTGGCCGTTGCCGTTCAGTTTGGCGACGGCCACGAGCGCCGAGGCCAGCGTCAGCGAGCGCTGCGCATCGCCCGCCACGGCGCGATCATCAGCTGCCCATTCCGCCATGCGCGCCCAGGCCTGCGTCAGCCTCCGCGCCTGCGCGCCGGCCACCGGCGTTGCCGCCAGCAGCAGCCGCTTCAGATTGTCGTGCGCGGTGCGGTGCGCCTGTTCGTGGCCCAGGCCAAGGGCGAGTTGCTCGCTGCTGAGACAGCGGTGCGCAGCCTGCGAAACCATCAGCACCGGACGCCAGACCCCGGACACCGCCATCGACGGGCCCAAGCCCTGCAGCACCCGTACCCGCTGACCCTGAATCTCGCAGAGTTCACCGCGGCGGCGCGCCCGGCGCCCATACCGCAAAGAACTCATTCCTGCGCGCACGCCGCGCAGCAGCACGCAGCCCAATCCCGCTGCGCCGGCCAGCGCCAGCAGCAGGCAAAGGGGGCTGACCAATTCGGAGTGACCCGAGCGTGGCTCCAGCCACATGTAGCTCGGCAGGCACAAGACTACGCTCGCCAGTCCCGCCGCGACCAGTGGAAGCAGGCGCAGCGTGAACGCCATATTCCCGGCGCGCCCGGGGGCTGCCTGCCAGCGCCGGAGCCGCCGCAGTACCACCGGCGCGGCCACGCTCGCCGCCTCCGCCCCTGCCGCATAGGCCACGGCCCCTGCCGCCAGCATTATCAGCAGCAAGCGCGTCCAGTAGGGCAACAGCAAACCGTGCACTCCGCTCATTCAGCGCTCCTCGCGGTCAACTGCCGCTGTTTCTCGCGGATCTGCCGGTTCAACTCCTCCAGCAGCTCGGCATCGTAGGCTTCTACCGCTTCCAGCAGACACGACAGAACCGCAGTCCGCTCCGGCACGCTGCCGCCAAAAAACCCTGCCAGAAACTCGCCTGCCTGCCGCCGCAGCCATTGCGCGTGGCTGACGCGCGCCGAATACACAAAGGCACGCTGATGCTTCCGCCGTTCCAGCAATCCTTTTTTGTAGAGCCGGTCGAGAGTGGTCATCACGGTCGTGTACGCCAATGCCTGCGGCAGCCGCTCCACCATCTGGCGAACGTTGCAGTCGCCCTTCTGCCACACCCGTTCCATGACCTCGCTTTCCAGCGGCCCCAGCGCGCCCGGCGGGAACTGGTTCACACTCATCTTGCCGCCATTCTACAACGTTCGTGACTCCACGCGGAGGCCGGGCTGGGCTAGCGGGGCCCCCAGCCCGGCCGAGCGTCAAGCGGGTGGTGTGGCGCAGCCACGCCAGGCCCCGCGCCAGTCAAAGTCGCCGAGCTTTCCGCATGGCTATGCACGCTGCGCAGATACCAGGCCCGCAGCGCTTCGTAATGCGGCACCGGAAGATGCACCGCCGGCCAGCGCGCCACGCCCCGCGCCGACAGGCTCGCCCCGAACAGCAGCAGTAGCGCACCCACATACCCCCAGATCAACAGCGTCACTCCCAGCGTCAGGCTGGCATACACCCGGCTGAAATCGAACCAGGGCATCACCACCGGAAAGACGTAGCGAAATACCTCCGCCAGCAGCCCGGTGTAGAGCGCCGCGGGAAACACCTGCGCCGCCTGCACCTTGCCGTTCGGCAGCTTCCAGTAAATGAGGAAAAACACCAGCACCGCCGCCGGTACGGAAAAGATCACCAGAAAAAATTGTGTGATTAACCCGAGCACGCCCGTCCACGTCGCCGGTAAAACAAGTTCTGCCAGCGCCGTCCCCAAGCTGGCCAGCACGATGCTGGCATACGCAATCACGCCGCACGCCACTACCAGAAAAAACGCCACCAGCATGTTGCCGATATAGCCGCGGTTTTTCTTGATCCCCCAAATGCTGTTCAGCGCCACCTCCAGCGGCAGAAACACGCCGCTGCTACTGACCGCCAGCATCACCAGCGAAAAAATCTGCACACTCTCCCGGTCCGCCAACCGGATGGCGTCCACGAACAACTGATGCTGCCCTACGGGCAGGGAGGTGGCCAGGAGTCCGGCAATCACCATCTGCTGCGTCGCCAGCCCCGGCAAAAAATGCCGCGCCGTCCACAGCATCAGGAACAGAAAGGGCAGGGAAGCCAGCAGCGTATTCGCCGCCACCGAATAGGCATACGTATGCGCCTCCGTCGTGGTCAGCAGCCGGGCGCTCGGCCCAATGACGCGCGCGGTTTCGCGCAGCAGGTGCCAGTGCTCGCGGGTGCGGCGCCGCAACCGCGCCCAGTCAACGCTCATGCGGTGCGCTCCCACACGTAGGCGTCAAACTCGTTCAGATCCACAAACCCCACCCGCCGGTACAGCGCCAGGGCTCCCGCGTTTTCTCCAGTTACGGTTAACGTCACCGCCCGCAGTCGCTGCCGCCGCAGGCTGCCGAGCGCCCGCTCCAGCAGCGCCCGTCCCAGCCCGTGCCCCTGCCGTTCCGGCAGCACGCAAATCTGGGTGATGTGCGCCACGTCGGGTTTGACGCGCGACGCCAGGATCATCCCCTCCAGCGCCCCCCGCCGCAGCGAGCGCGCGATAAACGAGGCCGACGCATCGAACTGGCCGCAGCCCGGATAATGCGCGATGTTGTGCATGAAGCGGATGGCGCCAGCAAAGTTCCGGTACTGGTCGTTGATGCGGCTGTCCACATGCTCGCGGTAAGCATGCTGAATCAGCCGCGCCGCTTCCTCGTAACTGGCGCCACCCCAGGGCTCCAGCCGCATGTCCTGCAGGTGCGTTGTTCCTTCAGCCCCGTTGGCCGGCTCGCCGCCGCCTAATCCCAGCTCCAGAAACACCCGCCGGAAACTGGCGAAGCCGTGCGCGGCAAAACACTCTCCCAGCTTCTGCGGCGCAAACGCCATAAGCTGTGCCTCGATGCGCTCCACCCCCGGCGTCGCCGTCAGCGTCGCGATCATCTGTTCCAGCAGCACATGCTCGCCGTCGAGCGTGCCGTTGCGGTGTTCGGGCGCCACAAACAAATTCCCGATCATTCCCTTGCGCGCCTCATGCACAAAAAAGCCGTAGCCCAGCGGCGCCGTCCGGCCGAAGCCGCGCTCGGCGAGCACGTAGCCGGGCAGGATGCGCGCGTCCACATACTGGCGTATGAGATCGGCCGAGGGCTGGTAATCCCAATCCAGCAGCCGGTCCCATTCGGCAGATTCGGCCTGCAGCAGCCCGTCGAGCTGCGTGCCGCGAAACTGCCGCAAATCAAGAACATCCGCCATGCCACCATGGTAGCCTGATTGCACAATGCGCCTGGCAACCAAAGCCGTCCATTCCGGCGAGCCCGACACCGTCGCGGGCGCGCATCCCGTCAGCGCCCCCATTCACACCAGTGCAACCTTCTATTACGATCACACCGCCGAGCTCGACGCCGTGGCCGGGGGCGCCGAAGGCTACATGTACGGCCGCTACCGCAATCCCACCAACGTCGCCCTGGAAGCGGCCGTGGCCGCCCTCGAAGGCGCCGACGGGGCGTTGAGCTTTGCCTCCGGCATGGCCGCGCTGCACGCCGCCATCCTCGCCTCGGGCGTCACCGCGAAAGACGTCATCGTCTGCGCCCAGGAGATCTACGGCGGTACCATCGGTCTGCTGATGAACGCCTTCGCGCCGCTCGGCATCGAAATCCGCTTTGCCGATTTCAACAACCCGCAAGCGGTGGACACGGCGCTTTCCGGCCCCGGCGTTCGCCTCGTCATTGTCGAGTCCCTCTCGAACCCGTTGCTGCGCGTCGTTGATCTCACCGTCCTTGCCGAAAAAGCCCACGCCGCCGGCGCCAGGCTGTTGGTCGACGCTACCTTCACCAGCCCGGTGCTCCTCCAGGCGCTCGCGCTCGGCGCCGACTACTCGGTTCACAGCGCCACCAAGTATATGTCCGGCCACGGCGACGCCATGGGCGGCGTGGTCGCCGCCGCCGCCGGCGACCTGGCGACCCTCGATGGCATCCGCAAGCTGGTCGGTGGCATTCTCGGGCCCTTCGCCGCCTGGACCATCCTGCGCGGCCTCAAAACCCTCCCCCTCCGCATGGAGCGCCAATGCGCCAATGCCGCCCGCGTCGCCGAATTCCTGCGCGCCCATCCCGCCGTCGAGCGCGTCAACTATCCCGGCTTCGCCGACCATCCCGACCACGCCACCGCCGCCCGCCAGTTCGGCGGCTACTTTGGCGCCATGGTGTCGTTTGAAGTCAAAGGCGCCGACCGTGCGGCGATTCTCCGCCTCATGGACCGCTTCCATCTCTGCCTCCCCTGCACCAGCCTCGGCGACGTGCAGACGCTGGTGCTCTATCCGGTGCTTTCTTCGCACCGCGACATGGCCCCCAAGCAGCGCGAGCGTGTCGGCATCCGCGACAACCTCCTTCGCCTCAGCGTCGGCATCGAAGACCCCGCCGACATCATTGAAGATCTCAACCAGGCCCTGCGCGCGTAGCGGCTACAGCCTCTCGCGGAGTACATCAGCCGGATTGGCATGGGCGGCGGTCCGCGCCGGCAGCAGCAGCGCCAACACCGCGATGGCGACAAACAGGCCTGCATAGCCGGCCACCACGCCCGCATTCGCCGCACCCACTCCGAACAGCAGCGACCCGGCAAACCGGCCGGCGGCGATGGCCGCCGCGATTCCCACCGCAAGTCCACCCAGCACCGGCCACAATCCATCGCGCAGCACCGACGCGAAGATTCTGCCGCGTGTCGCCCCCAGAGCGATCCGGATGCCCATCTCGCGCCAGCGTTGACGCAGGGTGAACGCCGCCACCCCGTAAAGACCGATCGCGGCCAGCAGGGTTGCCAGTGCCGAGAGCAATCCCAGCAGGATCGCGCCCATCCGCGCTTCCCACAACGACTGCGCCACCGCAACGGCTCCGGTCTGCAAGTGCGACACGGCCAGTTCCGGGTTCACGGCCGCCACAGCCTGCTGCAGTTCCGGCAATAACGCCGCCGGGTCCCCGGTCGTGCGCGCCGTCAGCCCGAGGGCGGTCGCCGGCTCCTGCGCCAGGGGCAGGTACGCCAGCGCGACCGGGCCTTCGCTGAGCGAGGTATAGGCGCTATTCTGCGCCACACCGATCACCGTCGTCGGTTCGCTCTCGTCGTGAAAAATGACCCGTTTGCCAATCGGGTTTTGTCCCGGCCAGGCGATGTTGGCCATCGTCTGGTTCACGATCATCACGCGCGGCGCCGCGGCGGTATCGCTGGTCTGAATATCGCGCCCGGCGAGCAGCCGGGTGCCCATCGCCCCAAAAAACGACGCCGGAGAAACCGATTCAATGTTGACCACGCGCATTCCCCGGCCGGACTCCGGCGCCTGCCCGAACAATTGGTAGCCGCGCGCCCCATCGCCCGGCGCCATCGGCGCTCCCGAAGCCAGCGTGGCGGAGGCAACTCCAGGAAGCTGGCGCACCCGCTGCAGCAGGGTTCGGTCCAGCGTCAGCAGCCGCTGCGCCGCCGCGGGCGTCGCAATATTGAAGCCGCCGGCGCCGGCGTCAAATTGCAGACTGGCCACGTGCGCCGCATCAAACCCGGGCGCCGCGTGTTGCAAATGCCGCAGGCTGGCGATAAATAGTCCGGCCAAAATCAGGGCCGCGATCGAAAACGCGGCCTCGCCCGCCAGCAGCCAACTCCGCAACGACGAGCGGTGTCCACCAGCTGCGGCCATTCCCCGCAGTACCTGCGCCGGCTCCACGCGCGCGCCCAGCAGCGCTGGCGCCAGTCCGGCCGCGATCGTCGTGAGCAACGCCAGGCCGAGGACAAACCACAGCGCGGCGCTGCCCAGTCCCAGATGAAACACGGTCCGTTGCACGGCGGGCGGACGGTAGGTCCAGAGCACCTGCTGCGTGATCGCCGCCACGCCCAGCGCCGCCGCGCCCGCGCAGAGGCTGAGCAGCAGCGATTCGGCGAACAACTGGCGCAGCAAACGCGCCGGGCTCGCCCCCAGCGCCTTGCGCACCGCCATCTCGTGCCGGCGCACATGCGCTCGGGCGAGCAGCAGGTGGGAAACATTCGCGCAGGCGATCAGCAGCACCATACCCACCACCGTCAGCACCACCGTAAAGGCGAGGGAGTATACCGGCCGCTGATTCGGGTCAATGCCGGTTTGCAGCAGCGGCAGGGTTGTGGCCGTCAGCAGCCGGTCCGTTTTTGGATACTGGCGCGCCAGCCGCTCACCCTCCAAACGCACCGCCGTCTCGGCCTGGGCCTGGGTCACGCCCGGCCGGAGGCGGCCCACCACGCTGAAAAACTGCGCGTTGCGGGCCATAAAGTAAGTCCCTAAAGCACCGGTGAGCAGCACCCGGTGCATGCTCATGGGCGCCCACAGATCGGGCGCCTGCAGGGTTCCCGTGCCGCCAAACCCCGCCGGAGCGACACCCAGGACCATGAACGGCACGCCGTTCAGGCGAACCGACGTACCGACAATTCCGCGATTGCCCCTGAAATGACGCTCGAAGAAATCCTGACTCAGCACCGCCAGCGCTCCCGTGCCCTCGATGCGCGTCTGCTGCGAGTGAAACACGTTGCCCAGGGCGGCGCGCACGCCCAGCACGTCAAAATAGCTGCCCGTAACCACGTCGGCGGTCACCTGCACCGCCTGTCCGCGGAGGCCGAGCACGACCGGCTCCTGGCGCAGCGCGTAGGCGCCGCTGAATACCTGCTTCTCGCCGGCATAGTCTAAAAAATCCAGGTGGGATACCGGCATGAACCCAGTCCCGGGCACCGTGGGTGCGAGATTGTAAACGGCCGCAAGGCGGTCCGGTTGGAGTACCGGCATCGGGTGCTCCATGACCGCGCGCCAAACGTTGAAGATGGCCGTATTGGCGCCGATCGCCAGCGCCAGCGAGAGCACCGCCGCCAGGCTCAGCCACGGCCGCTGCCGCAAGGTGCGCCAGGCGCTCCCGAGATCAGTCCCAAGCCCGTGCATGGCCCGATTCTACCCGCAACCGTCTCCCGCGTAGCGCCCGCATTTTCGGTTACAATGAAACTCTGCGCAAGGGCGATTAGCTCAGTTGGTTAGAGCGTCTGCCTTACAAGCAGAAGGTCCACGGTTCGAGCCCGTGATCGCCCACGCCCCACGAAGTGGGGCGCCCTGCGAAGCGCACCGCGCGAAGCAGGGTGAGCGAGCCACGTGGCTCCGGTCCGTGTACCGCCCGTCGTTGCTGCAAGCGCGGGGACGTAGTTCAGTTGGTTAGAACGCCGGCCTGTCACGTCGGAGGTCGCGGGTTCGAGCCCCGTCGTCCCCGCCATTTCTCGCGCGCTAGCGCGCGAGAAATGTCCTGCGTAGCTCCCCAATCTCTGCTTCTCTCCGCCAAAAGCGTCGCACCTGCTGGTAGCCCCACTCGCCCAGTCGTCTCAGCGAAGCAGGACCCCACACGTTCGGTCCGCAACCCGGGATTCGCAGCCCAACCGCGCGCACACAGGGACCCCTTGTGCGTGTTCGGCGCCGTGCAGTTGTCGTCTCAGGCCGCCGATGACGGCAGCCTGGAGGAGCATCGAGCGCCACCGGGCAGACCCTGTCAAAAATCGCAGGCCGCACTCCAAGCGACCGACGAGAGCGACTAAGGGAAAAGTGGCGAGTCACCGGTGCGCGCGGCCAGTTCTGGCTCGGAGGATATTGCCATGCTAAATTCGAAGCTGCGTGTCACCGGATGCCACTGCTGATTCGTCCTTTGCGCTGGCGCCGCCGGCGGTGGCGGCGATTCTCGAGCGTCGGATCTGCGAGCTGGGCCTGAAACTGGAGGGCTCGCCGCTGGCGGCGCCGGTGGCGCGGCTGTATCGCGAACTGGAGCGCAAGGGGCTGGGCGAATTCCGGCCGGCGTGCTACCTCAGCGATGAATGGGGCTGTCCGTCGGGAGAGCCGGTGATCGGCATTCCGTTTTATCTGGCGGACGAACGGCTGGCGTGGCTGGAGCGGGAAACCAACGATCTGGAGACGCCGCGCGAGGTCATGATGTATCTGCGGCACGAGGCCGGGCACGCCTTCAACTACGCCTACCGGCTGTATCGCGCGCCGGAATGGCGGGAGCTGTTCGGGCCCTACCGCCGTCCCTACCGCGAGCAGTACGCGCCGGAGGCGTTTTCGCGCGATTACGTGCGCCACATCGCGGGCTGGTACGCGCAGAAGCATCCGGACGAAGATTTTGCCGAGACCTTCGCGGTGTGGTTGACGCCGGACTCGCGTTGGCGGCGTAAGTACCGCGCCTGGGGGGCGCTGCGCAAGCTGCGTTATATGGACCGCATCGCACGCCGCCTGCGTGGCGTAGCGCCGCTGCGCCGCCGCGGCCGCACCGACATCACCGCCGGCGAGATGGAGCAGACGGTGGCCGAGTTCTACCGCCAGGCAGGCGCGGAAGAGGAGATAGATGCGCGGCAATTTACGGCCGAATGGAGCCGGGTGCTGGCGGCCGGGGAGGGCGCACCGGCGGGCACACTCACGCTGGATGCGGATTTGGCCGATATCTTCAACGTGCATCCCCGGCGGCGCAACGGGCTGCGCCCGGCGGCGGCGCTCGTGGGCGAGCATCGCAAGGTGATTACCGACAAGGTGGCGTACTGGACCGGGGTGCCGCGTCCGCAGGTGAGAAAGCTCATGAAGGCAATGGAAATCCGGCTGCAGGGGCTGGGGCTGCAGGCCGACGGAGCGCGCGCCCAGGAACACCTGGCCGAGGTCGCTACCTACGCGACCGCCATGGCGATGAATTTCCGTGCCCGGCGGCGGGCGCGCCGCCGCCGGGAGAAACCGCCGCCGCAGGGCTAGCCGTTGTGAACAGTCAGCTCAAAATCGCGGTCGTGTACGACACCTGGGAAGAGGAGGAGCCGGCAGCCGAGCCGGCGCCGCGCCGCGGTCCCGTGCGCAAACGGCAGCGCAAGCGCGACAAGCCCGACCGGGAGGAAATCTTCGAGGCGCTGACGAAGCTGGGGCACGAGCCGAGCTACTACGTGCTGGACGGGCGCGACGCCACGCTGCTGGGCCTGGCAAAATCGGACGCCGATCTGTTTTTCAACCTCACCGAGTCCTACGCCGGCGACGACACCCGCGATGTGCATCTGGCAGCGTACTTCGACCTGCTGGGCCGCTGCTACACCGGCGCCGGTCCGCACGCGCTGTATCTGGCGCAGGATAAGGCGCTGGCCAAGAAGCTGTTTGCCTTTCACGGCATTCGCACGCCGCGCTTTGCGGTCTGCTATCGCGGCCGGCTGGACCACGCCCACGACATTGGTTTTCCGCTGATTGTCAAACCCGCCAGCGAGGATGGCTCGGTGGGGATCGAGGCAGGCTCGGTGGTGGAGAACGTAAAGGATTTGATGCAGCGCATCGACTACGTCCACGAAACCTTTGATTCTCCGGCGCTGATCGAGGAGTTTATCGAGGGGCGGGAGATCTACGCCGCCATTCTGGGCAACGGCGCGCCGGAAGTGCTGCCGCTGGTCGAGCTGGATCTATCGAAGCTGCCGGAAGGGACACCGAAGATTGCCAGCGCCGAGGTCAAATGGGAGCGGGGAACCGAGGCGTACCGGGTCACCAAGTCAGCGCCGGTCGAGGATCTGCCGGAAGCCGTGACCCAGGATCTGAACGAGGCGGCCCTGGCTGCCTATCGCGCCCTCAAGCTGCGGGACTACGGCCGCATTGACCTGCGCCTGACCCCTAAAAACGAGGCGTATGTGATCGAGGCGAATCCCAACCCGTGGTTATCGAGTGGGGCGGAGTTTGCCATGGCCGCCAAAAAAGCCGGCCGCTCCTACGTGCAATTGGTCGGCGAAATCATCGCCCTCGCCCAACAACGCGCTACGCCCGCCTGAGGCGGGCGATTCTGCTCCCCGCGGCGTTTCAGGCGGCCGCCGGCGGTGGGGCCGGGGTCAGCCCGTGGCGCCGCATGAGCGCGGCCATCGCGGCGCGATCCGGCTCCCGGCCGCCTGCGGCGGCCACCAGCGCGGCCGCCTCGCGGAAATACTCCGGCCCGATTGCCGCTGGCGTGATCACGCACAGCGCCGTCACATCCGCCGCTCCGGGGTTGTCAAAACGATGCACCGCGCCGCGAGGAATGCACAGCGCTTGCCCCGGTCCGACCTCAATTGCATGGCCGTCCACCGTCCAGGTCGACACGCCGCGGATGCCGTAGATCGTCTCTTCGTAATGATCGTGGCTGTGCGCTGGCGCCCGCAGCCGCTCCCCGGCCGGAATAAACAGCTCAAACACGGCGGTGCTGCCGCTCGACTGCACTGCGGTGACCAGGAAACGCACCGTCAGCGGTCCCAGGCGGACGGTTTCCTCCGCCGGATTGACCTGAAGCTCTGGATGCTCGCTCATACGGCCCCCTTGGTAAACGTACTTTACCGTGGCATAATAGTAAACAGAGTTTACTTCACGTGTCAATCCCTCGTAAGCCTGCGACTCGGAGCCGCCCGGAGCGCCCGCGGGCGCCCTCTGCCCCCACCGCAATCCAGTACGTGCTCATCGGCGCCCTGCTGCGCGTTCCCGCCCAGGCCATCCACCGCCGCATCATTCAGGAACTCAATGCTGCCGGTTTCTCCGCCCTGCGGCTGCCGCACATGGCCGTCCTGCAATTTCCCGGTCCGGACGGCGTGCGGCCGGGCACGCTGGCCGCGCGCGCGGGCGTCAGCAAGCAGGCCATGAACCAGCTCCTGCGCAGCCTCGAGGGCCTGGGCTACCTGGTCCGCACCAGCGGCTCCGGCCGGGCGCGCGTCGTCCGCCTCACCCGGCGCGGCCGCGACGCCTACATGAGAATCCACGCCATTTTGCGCGACATCGAGCAGGAATGGAAGGCGGAACTCGGCGCGCGCGAGTTTGCCCAGCTCAAGCGGCTCCTCGGCCGCGTCTGGGAGAGCTCGTTAACCCGTCCCCAGCACCTCGCCTAAAGCAGCACTCAGGTGGATGGTCTCCACTTTCGCAGTTTTCTCCTGGAACCGCAGATAGGCGACGTTGTAGCGCGGATCAAGGGTCAGCTTCATCGCTTCAGCCCTCAGCGGAATCTTAAGTCCGAAGTGGTGGGGTCCGCTTACGCTGCGCGCGGGTTAACGCGGCGGGCGATGGCCTTGCCGGACTTGCGCTCGGCGAGGCGCAGGTCGTAGGCGGCCTGCAACTGCATCCAGAACTCCGGCGTGGTGCCGAAGTAGCGAGCCAGCCGCAGCGCAGTATCGGCAGAAACGGCGTGCTTGTGGTTCAGGATTTGCGTAACTCGGTTCATCGGTACGGCGAGCAGCGCCGCAAACTTCGCCGCCGACAGTTCCAACTCCGCCAGTTCCTCGCGCAGATGCTCGCCGGGATGAATCGGCCGCTTTTGGTTTCTCACTCCCGCCGTCCCGTTTCAGCTCTTGCCGCTCAACGACACTTCCCGGCGCTGGGCTAAGGCTTCGTTCACTACGATCAGGTTGCCGTCGTCTGCGGCGCTGAGCTGCTGGTTGGCGTTTAGCATTTCAATGCCGAAGATCGTGCCGTCGGGGGCGATGTCCACGTTTAGCTCGTCGCTCACGTGGATAGTTTCCACTTGCGCAGTTTTCTCCTGGAACCGGAGGTAGGCGACGTTGTAGCGCGGATCAAAGGTCAGCTTCATCGAATGCGTCCTCAGAAGAATTTTACAACGGCGGTGATTACAAGCCAGCCGTTCTCTTCGACGGCGTAGGCCTCCGCATAATGGCGCCCGCGCCATTCGCCGCCGAAAGGGAAGTTGCGCCGGAAACCTGTCCTGCCGAACTTGGCCGGAAACTGCTCTCCTGTTGCAACCGTCGCCAAGACCTCCGTTTCCGTTGTGCCGCGTTCCGCCAGCCTTGCCAGAGCGTGAGGGTGGAGGCGCGCCTTCATTGTCTCTGCGCGTCGTTCGTCTGGAGTTTCGGCAATTGCTTGTTAGAACGTGAAGCGCGCCCCCAGCTCAATCCAGCGGCTGCCCGCCGTCCGGTTGGCCGGCACGAACTGGTTGGTGATCGCCCCGAAGTTGCGCGGCGAGAACAGGCTCAGCCCCGGCGTCTCAAAGTTCACGTTGTTGAGCGCGTTGAAGAAGTCCACCGACAGCGCCAGCGCCGTGCCTTCCGTGATCTGCGTCGTCTTGCCGATCGACATGTCCAGGTTCACGAACGGCAGCCCCGTCATCGGGTTTGCCGTCCCGCTCACCCCTCCAGCCGCCAGTTGCACCGGCGCAAAGTCCTTGATCGCCGCCTGGGGGTCGGCAAACAGGTTCAGACCCGTGCCGCCGCCCACGCCGCTATGCAAGCCCGCGCCCAGGGAGCTGACCCCAACCGTGGGAACGGCATAGGTCGTGCCGCTCAGAATCGCGCCGCCGCCGTACACCTGCGAGCCTTGCGACACTTCCACCGGGAAGCCCGCCTGCGCCGTCACAATCGCCGACACGTACCAGTTGTTGATGAAGCCGTTGGCGCGCCGACCCTGGAACGAAATCGCGTGCCCGGTCCCGAGGGGCAAGTTCCATACCGTGGTCGCGTTCAGCGATTGCCGCACGTCGAACCTTGAGGCGCCGTAATTGATCGTCGGGTAGTAGCTGTTGGGGAAGAACCCGGCCGAATCCTGGTTGGACACCCCGTCATCGAGCGCGTGCGCCCAGGTGTAGTTGATGCCCAGCGACAGCCCATTCTGAGTCTCCTTGCGCAGCGTCACAATCATGCCGTTGTAGTTGGAGTAGCCCTGGTGGGTGCGCATGAACAGCACCAGCACCTGGCGGTTGTCGAAGCTCGGCAAGCCCTGGCGGGCGCGCGCGCCATCGATCAGGTTGAACAAGTTGCTGACGTTGCCGCGGATGAAATCGCCGGGATCGCTGGCGGCCAGGAAATCAGTTCCCGAGATCGGTGCGCTGCCCGACTTCATCCCCGGCAGCATGTTGTTGAAAAACGGCTGCTCACCCGGCGTGCTGCCCGAGCGCAGGCTGTTGGCCACCGCGTCATAGGCCTGGGCGAAGGTCTGCCCCGAGGCCTTGTCCTTGAACATGTACGGCGAGTTGTTGAAGTTGATCGCCTCCGGCAGCAGCCGGCCGTAATGGCCCACCCAGCCCAGTTGCAGCATCATGCCCGCCGGCAACTGCCGTTGCACCGAAATGTCGGCATTGTAGCCCTTGCCGATCTTGTTGTTCGGATCGAGTTGAAACGAGAGCAGCTCGGCGTAGGGTGCGGCCGGAACTACAGGACTCGCCGAAGGCTTAAGCACCGGAACCGGCAGTGTGCCGTCGACACCAATGCGGAAGTCCGCCAGCGCCGGGTTCGTCGAGGCTGAGTTGCAGCCCGTGCCTCCCGTTCCCGTCGTGTTGCACGCCGGTGTCGGCACCGTGACCGTATCCGCAAAGCCCACGCCCAGCATTGGGATCTCGACTTCCTGCACCATGTTCGAGCGGTCGTAGACCACGCCGAAGCCGCCGCGCAGGACGGTCTTCTTCCCACCGAACAGCGTACCCAGGAAACCATTGGTGATGTCGGGGTTCCAGGCAATCCCGATGCGCGGCGCCCAGTTGCCCCAGTCGGTGCTCACCACCTTGCGTCCGCCCGCCTGGGCGATCGGCAGATAGGCCAGCTCCGGGTTGTAAAACTCGCCCGTCTGCGCTGCCGCCAATTTATTGTCCATGTACTCCCGTGCGCCCAGTGCCTTGCCGGTCGAGTTGTCAATCAACAGCGTCTGCAAGTCTTTCGAGTCCACCGGCGGTGTCTGCCAGCCGTACGCCAGGCCGTAGGTCGCCGTCAGCGAGGGGCTCAGGCGCCAGACATCCTGTACGTAAAAATCATAGGAATCCATGGTCGAGTGGCTGGTCAAATTGGTGCCAAACGGCAGCGGCTGCAAAGCGGCGTTGCGCACCCCCAGCACCCCCACGTTGTCGATCAGGCCCAGCGTCGAGGCATAGAGCGCGTTCCAAGCGCCGGCAAACGAGGAAGGCAGGCAGTTGCTGCTGACGCTCGCACTGCAGCGCTGGGGTTCATCCGCCGCCGGAATCCGCAGGAAGCTGGCGGTATCGGTCAGCGCCGCCAGCGACGTGATCGAGCCGACCACCTTGTCACTGCGCGTATGCACCGTCGGCAGGTGGTCGATATGGAATCCCGCCTGAATCGTGTGACTACCTTTCATCCAGTTGACGTCGTCGAGGTACTGAACCTTCTTCACGTTCGTCGCCTGGAACCGCGCATTGCCCGTACTGTCGTCGATCGGATTCCGGAAGCCCAGATACGAACTCTGCGGCTGATAGGCGATCCAACCGGCGCTGGTGTCGGTACCGGGCAGCTTCTCCTGCTGCGCGATCTGCGTCGGCGTCATGCCCGCCCCCAGCGTGTCATTGCGCACCCAGCCGAAGCGGAAGGTGTTGAGCAAATTGGGTGTGATGGTGCCGGTCAGGCTGCCGGAAATAAGCGTGCCCCGCTGCGGCGCCGGCTTGATCGGGGTGACGTTGCCGCCCACGATGGAGTACTGCGGCGAGACGGCGCTGTTGCCGGCGGCGTCAAAAATCTCGCGCGAGTACACGTAGCTGCCCTGGAACGCCCACTTCGAGTTGAAGCTGTGATCCAGCCGCCCCACCCAATAATCCGAGGTCAACGGTGCCTTCACCGTCGAATCGTACCCTATCAGGTTCAAGCCATCGCCCTGCGCCGGGTTGTTGCCCGCCGGAAACAGCTTGTTCATCGCCGCCACCGTCGGACTCTCGCCCAGGCCGCGCGGGTCGCACGCCTGATTGCCGCCAGCTCCGCAGGCCGTGCTGGTGGCCAGTGGATAGCTGATGATATTGCCGCTCGCATCCGGGAACCGCAGGATCCCCTGCAGCAGCGCCGGGCTGGGCACCAGGCTGGTGGTGTCGAACACCTGCGCGAAGCGCCGGCCTTCATAGTCGGCGAAGTAAAACGTCTTGTTGTGTTGGATCGGCCCGCCAATGCGCGCCCCGAAGCGCTTGTCTTGCAGTGGCGGCCGCGGCGTAAACGGCAGCTTGGTCCCGTTCGGCCCGGGCGACGGCGTGTGGTTGTCGTTCCAGGAGTTGGCATTCATCTTGTTGTTCTGGTAGTACGCGTAGACGGCGCCGTGAATCTGGTTGGTCCCCGTGCGCCCGGTCAGCGTTACCTGACCGCCCGAGCCGGTGTCCATGCTGGCGCCGTTGTTGGTCACGCCCACCCGGAACTCCTGCACGCTGTCCACCGGAATCGGCACCATGGTGGTGTTTGATCCCGCGCCTGCAATCACCCCGCCGGTCACGTCGATACCGTCCACGCTGATGGTATTTTGGTCGTCGTTCGCCCCCGCCACGCGCGTTTCGTTGCTACCGTTGGTGGCTGTGCCCGGCTGCAGGTTCAGCAGCTCCGAGGCGTCGTGTTGGAGCGTGGGTAGCCGGATCAACGCCTGGCTGCCGACCGTGTTGCCGATCGTGGCGTTGGTGGTCTGCAGTTGCGCCGCCCCGCCCGCCGTCACCTCCACCGTTTGCGAGGCCGAGCCCAGCTTCATCTTCACGTTCGCCAGCGAACTCTGCGCTACCGACACTTGCAACGCCGCGATGGCCGAGGTTTGGAACCCTTTGGCCGCCACCGTCATCGAGTAAATCCCCGGCGCAACTGCCGGAAACGTATACCCACCCTTGCCGTTGGTATTCGCCGTGCGCCGCGCGTTGGTGCCGGTGTTGATCAGCGTCACCGTGGCGCCGGGAATCACCGCACCCGATGGGTCCGTGATGGTGCCCACCACTTCACCCGTGGCCGCGGCCGTCTGCGCCACCGCCGTTCCGGTCAGTAAGGCCGCCAGCAGGCCTCCCGCCAAGGCTACACTCGCCAGTCCACGCCTGAGTCCACGCATCAGAAACCTCCGTTGATTTGCCCTGCAACAAGGGGGAAAGCTAGCGGCATTATTTGTCAGGCTTGTCAGTCCTGTCAAATTAAATGACGTTATATGTCAATAAGGTCATTGTATTTTTGCATCGCCACATTCCGTTACTGCCGGTATAGTGGGAGTGAATTTTCCTAAAGAGAGGCGACGCCGCCATGTTCCGAGCCCTGTCCCAAGCAAAATATGCCCTCCTGGTCACCTGCCTGTCGGTCGCCGTGCCGCTGGCCTTCGCCATTCCTCCCGCTGGCCTGACCGGCGCCCTGCACTGGCGCAGCGTCGGTCCCTACACCGGCGGCCGCGTGAACGCCGTGGCCGGCATCGGCAGCGAGCCCAACGTCTTTTATATGGCAACCGCCGGCGGCGGCGTTTGGAAAACCACCGATTACGGTCACAACTGGAGCAATATCTCCGATAAAGACTTCACGACCGGCAGCATCGGCGCTATGGCGATTGCGCCCTCCAATCCCAAAATCATCTACGTCGGCTCGGGAGACTCCGCCCCGCGCAACACGGTGCTGACCGGCGACGGCATGTTCAAGTCCACCGATGGCGGCAAGACCTGGGCGCATATCGGCCTCGAAGCAACGCACATGATCAACTGGATTCTGATCGATCCCCAGAATCCCGATATCGTTTATGTCGCCGCGCTCGGCCATCTCTTCGGTCCCAATCCGGAGCGGGGCGTGTTCAAGACCACCGATGGCGGTAAGTCCTGGAAAAAGATTCTGTACGTCAACGAGCACACCGGCGCCATCACCATGGCCATGGATCAGCAAGATCCCTCGACCGTCTACGCCGCCATGTGGCAGATGTCGCGCCGTCATTGGGGTTTCTCCAGCGGCGGTCCCGGCAGTGGCCTGTATAAGACGACCGACGGCGGCGCGCACTGGACCAACATCTCGCACCGCCCCGGTCTGCCTACCGGCATTTTCGGTAAGGTTGGCGTCGCCGTGGCGCCCAGCAATCCCAACGTGGTCTACGCGCTCATCCAGGCCGACTACAAAGGCCAGGCGGGCGGCCTCTTCCGTTCCGACAACGCCGGCCAGAGCTGGCGGCTGATCAACAACAGCATGGACATCACCCAGCGCGCCTTCTACTACGGTCGCGTCTACGTTGATCCGCAAGACGCGAATACCATCTACCTGCCCAACGTGGGCGTCTACATCTCGCATGATTCGGGCAAAACGCTGCATGCCATCCATCCGCCCCATGGCGACAACCACGCCTTCTGGATCAACCCCAAGAACTCGCAGATCTTCATCGAAGGCAACGATGGCGGCGCCACCGTCACGCTGAATGGCGGCAAGGCCTTCAGCTCCGAAGACAATCAGCCCACCGGCCAGTTCTATCACGCCAACCTCGACGAACAGTTCCCCTTCCACATTTACGGCGCGCAGCAGGATCGCAGCTCGGTGGAAGGCTCCAGCGGTGCCCCTGCCGGCGTCTGGACCAACGTCACCGGCGGTGAAATGAGCTGGGTTGTCCCCACGCCCGGCGATCCCTTTGTGACTTACGGCAGCGGCTACTACACCATGTACTGGAAAGAGAACCGCCGCACCGGTCTCACCACCAACGTCAGCCCCTGGCCGGCCTACAAATTCGGCCTCCAGGGCTCGCTCATCAAGTACCGCTTCGGCTGGATTCACCACCCCGCCACCTTTGCGCCCGGCAACCACGATGAACTGCTCTACGGCGCCAACGTGCTATTTGAAACCACCGATGCCGGCATTCACTGGAAGGTGATCAGCCCCGACCTCACCCGCAACGATAAGTCCAAGCAAGGCCGTCCCGGTGGTCCCATCAGCGCCGATGTCACCGGCGAGGAAATGTTCGATACGATTTCCTCCATTGCCGTTTCGCCCACCAGCGACAACGAAATCTGGGTCGGTTCCGACGATGGCCTGGTGCACGTGACCACCGATGGCGGCGCGACCTGGAACGAAGTCCGGCCTCCGCAGCTTCCGATGTGGTCCACTATCTCCTGCATCGATCCCTCCAAAACCGATGCCGGCACCGCTTACGTTTCCGCCAGCCGCTTCGACTGGGATGATTTCCATCCCTACGTCTACAAGACCACCGATTACGGCAAGACCTGGGCCACGCTGACCACCGGCCTGCCTTCGGATCAGTACATCGAGAGCGTGCGCCAGGATCCCAACGATCCCAATCTCATGTTTGCAGCCAGCAGCTCGACGGTCTACTACAGCATCGACGGCGGCGCGCAGTGGCAGCCGCTGTCGCTGAATCTGCCCGCGGTGCGCGTCAGCGATGTCGAGGTTCAGCCGCAGCAGCACGCGGTCGTGATCTCCACCTTCGGCCGCGGCTTCTGGGTGCTCGACAACCTGCAGTTCCTGGAGCAGTTAACCGACGCGCAGACGGCGGGCGCCGCCAGCGGCGCCGCCTATGTCTTCAAGCCGCAGCAAGCCTGGCTCGTCTCCGGCGGCCGTGGCTTCGGCTTCGGCGGTGGCGCCCACGGCCAGAACCGCCCCGCCGGCGCTACGGTGTTCTTCAACCTGCCCGCAAGCTACACTGCGGGCACGCCGGTCAAGCTGACCTTTACGGGCGCCGATGGCACGATCATCCGCAGCATCTCGCTGCCGGAAAAGCCGCAGCACACGCGCGGCGGCGGCTTCGGCTTCCAGGCTCCGCGCGCGGTCAAGCTCCATCCCGGCATGAACCGCTTCCAGTGGAACCTGCGCTATGCCAACGCCGTCGACGTGAAAGGCATTTACAACTCCGGTTTTGCCGCCGCCGTTCCGGTCGGCCCGGAAGTCGTGCCCGGAACCTACAACGTGACGCTCAGCTACGACGGCAAAACGCAATCCCAGTCGTTCGAGGTGACGCTCGATCCCAATCTGCACACCAGCCAGGCCGAGCTGCAGCAGCGCTTCGACCTGCTCATGCGGATTCACAGCGCCCTGAACGATCTCGATGTCAACCTGAACAAGGCCATTGACGCCCGCACCGCCATCCGCAAGGCGGACGCCCCCGGCCAGGCCAATCCGGCCGCCGACCGCCTGACGCGCGATATCGACGAGTACGTCGATCTCAAGATTCAGTCCGGCGAGGGTGCTCTGGTCTATCCCGGCCGCCTGCGCGCCTGGCTCTCCTCCATTTCCGGACAGGTGAGCATGGCTCTGGTGCCACCCACGCCCGTCATGGTGGAGATCGCCAACGGCTACATCCATGACGCCAGCGAGGCGGTCGCCCGTATCCAGGCCGACCTGGCTGCTGTCAACCACGCCGCGGCGAGCAAGTAGCGGGTCGGTCTATCGGTCTATCGGTCTGTTCGTCCCCTGAACCGCCGAGGCGGAAGCATCCGGTGCGGGACCGAGAGACCGAGAGACCGAGCGACCGAAAGACCGCTTTCATGTGATTTTCAGGTGGGCCAAGTAAGCTTGGTCTGGGTAGTTGTTCCGGAGGCAATATGCGACCCAGGCTTTGCCCGCTCTTCACCTTGGCACTGTTTCTGTCGGTTCCCGGCGTGCTTTTCGCCCACGGATGAACGCCAGCGCAATTGCTGGCGCTCTGGGGCGGTCGGGGCAACGCTCCGGGTCGGTCTATAAAGTCGGCTTTCCCCGCACAGACCTGCATGTGCAATTGCAGGGCGTGACACTGCGGCCCGGTCTGGCGCTGGGTTCATGGGCGGCATTCACACCCAGCCGGCAAAGCACGTTGATCATGGGCGACCTGTGTCTTCTGCCCCAGGAAGTCAACCCGGTCATGAGGCGGTTGCGTGCCGGCGGCTATCAAATCACGGCGCTGCACAATCATCTGCTGTTCGAGCAGCCCCACGTGATGTTCATGCACTTCATGGCGCAGGGCGATGCGGTGAGCCTGGCGCGGACGCTGCGTGCGGCGCTGGCGCAATCGGCGACGCCGCTGCAGCCGCTCGCTCCGGCAAAGCCGAGCTCGCCCCCCGCGTGGGTCAGCGTCGTCGAGGGCGGTCTGGGCAGGAAAGGAAGCTGGAGAGGCGGGGTGCTCGCCATCGGCGTGCCGCGAAAAGTCGCGCCCCGCATGGAAGGCGCGGCGCTGCCACCGTCCATGGGCGTGGCCGAGAGCATGAATTTCCAGGAGGCGGGCGGCGGTCGCGTCGCGACAACCGGTGATTTTGTGCTCACCGCGGATGAGGTCAATCCAGTCATTTCCGCGCTCGAGCAATACCAGTTTACGATCACGGCGGTGCACAGTCACATGTTGACCGAGCAGCCGCGGCTGTTCTACATGCACTTCTGGAAAGTAGGATCGCCGCGGGCGGTTGCTCCAGGGCTGCGTGCAGCCCTGCAGCACGTCAGCGCGCAGTAAAATGACCACTTGGGTGGCGTCAGCCATTTGTAACTGTGTCCCGCGCCTCTTGCAACCCCCTCAGCGCCGCCACCTGCTGTAGGAACTGCAGGCTCACGCGCCAGTCCGCTTTGCTTGTGCCGCTGGCGCGCCGGCCAAAGGTGAACGGTACGTCTACGACGGGCCGCGGCCGCGCCCGCGCCAGGACCTCGAGCAGAATCTTGTAGCCGCGCGGCTGCAGGCGTTCGAGGCCGGCGGCATCGCGCCGCACCAGAAAGTAACCCGACATCGGATCCGTGATGCCGTGCAACGCTTCGGGCAGCAGCAACGCTGCCGTGCGTGTCGTCAGGCGTGAGACCAAGTGCCGCGAAGGCCGCCAGTTGCCTACGGTTCCACCGGGCGCATACCGGCTGGCTACCACCATCGCCGCCGATGCCGTTCGCAATCGTTGCAGCATCGCCGGCAGCAGCTCGGGCGGATGCTGCAAATCCGCATCCATGCAGCCCAGAATGTCGCCGCTCCCTGCTTGCCACGCCTCGACCACCGCAGACGATAAATCCCGTGAGCCATGCCGCTCCAACAGTCGCAGCCAGGGCCGCCCCGCTTGCAGCCGCCGCACTTCCGCGGCCGTGCCATCGCGGCTGGCATCATCCACGACGATCAATTCAAACGGAGCATCGTGTAGCGCCGCCTCGATCCGCTGGACCAGCGGCTCGATGTTGCCGCGCTCCTCATAAGTCGGCACCGCCAGCGTCAGCATAAGTCTCTCGATTGTAAGCGCACCGGGCGTTGGATCCGTTCTCCTTGCGACCAACGAGAGCGACCAGGGCAAAAAGTGGCAGGCCACTCGCGTGACTGAAAACGGCGACCGGAAGACTACGCGCGGATATGCGTGAAGGCCGCAATCCCATTCCAGAGAATCTGGATTCCAATGCACAAAATGATAAATGCCGACAAGCGCAGGAATACGCTCATACCGGTCCGGCCGAGGAGTTTTTCGAGGCGGTCGGCGCTGCGAAAGCAAATCAGAATACTAACGGCGATGAGGAGCGGCCCGAGCAGCGCAGAGGCCAACTGTGCGGGCCAGCCGTAGAGCTGGCGCTGGGTGTTGGCGCCCAGCGCCACTGCGACCGCGATTGAGCCGGGACCGACCGTGAGCGGTAGGGTGAGCGGATAAAAAGCTTGGGTGGACGCATCCGCAGCAGTGACCGTCGCGGGATGCATTTCGCCGTCCTTGGCCTGGAGCATGTTCCAGCCCATGGCGATCAGCACCAGGCCGCCGCCGATCTGCACGGCCGGCAGCGAGACGCCGAAAAATGCCAGCACCTTGCCGCCGATCAGCATGGACACGAGCAGAATTAAAAACCCATTCAAACTGATCCGCCAGGCCAGCGCCTGCCGCACGCTTCGACTGCTGCCATCCGTCAGTCCAAGAAAAATCAGCGCCCCGCTCAATGGATTGACGATAGGGAACAGCGCTACGACGACCAGCAGCGTGGCCTCAAATAAATTGGCAAAAAGATGCATTCCCGAACCAGAATACCCGACTTGCCGGAACTGACCATGGTCAATTGACCATGGTATGATCCGTCCATGGAAACCATCGCGATCTCCAAGTTCAAGGCGACCTGCCTGGCGGTGATCGAAAACGTTAAAAAGACGGGCCAGCCAGTGCTGATTACCCGCCGCGGCGAGCCGATGGCGAAAATCGAACCGCCAAGGGCTGGCAAGGGCCGAAATGATTGGTGGTGGGGGCGGAACGCGGGAAACATAAAGATTCTCGGGGACATTATTTCGCCTGCCGTGGACGAGTCGGAGATCGAGGCTCTGCGGGATTGAACTACCTCCTGGACACGCATGTCTGGTTGTGGCTTGAGGAGGATGCGACGCGATTGAACGAGGACGCCGCGAAAGCTCTGCGCAAATCCGGTTCTCGACTTTACCTTTCACCGGTGAGCATTTGGGAGGCAGTGGTGCTACAGCGAAAGGGTAAGTTGCAGATGCGCCGGAGCCTGGAGGCAATCGTCGGAGACATTGACAGTTCCGGCAACCCGGAGTGGGCGCCAGTGACGGCTGCGGTGGCGCTGGAAGTGGGCCGCATCTCGTTTGCACACCACGATCCGGCCGACAATCTCATCGCGGCGACCGCTCGGGTGGATGACCTGACGCTGGTAACTGCCGATCAGAAACTACTGTCGCTGCCGGGGCTGAAGTGCTTGCCGGCGTAAGAAGCTACATCCCGTCGTAGCTCGGTCCGCCGCCGCCTTCCGGCGGTACCCAGGTGATATTGGCATACGGGTCCATGATGTCGCACGTTTTGCAGTGCACGCAGTTCGACGGATTGAGGTGCAGTTTCTTGGCGCCCTGTTCGTCAAATACCATCTCGTAAACCTTGGCTGGGCAGTACGACACACACGGATTGCCGTACTCGTGCAGGCAGCGGTTATTGCACACGTCCCAGTCGCTGATCACCAGGTGCGAGGGCTGGTCTTCCTCATGCCGCGTGCCGGAGTGGTAGACATCGGTGACTTTGTCGAACGTCAGTTTGCCATCTGGCTGCAGCTCGAACGGCCGGTCGCCGAGCTGGTCGATGTGGCGCATGCGCTCGGGACCGGCAACCGTGCGCAGCGGATCACGCAAACCCCGTCCGCCGGTGAACTGCTGCACGCCGGCGTGCAGCAGCCCGGCCCACAGGCCATGCTCAAAGCCCTGGTGAAAGTTGCGGACTTTCCAGAGTTCTTCCCGCATCCAGCTCTGCTCGACCTTGCGCGGGTAGTCCTTCAGCGACCCCCGGCCAGTGAGTTTTGCAAAGATCGTTTCCGCCGCCAGCATGCCGCTCTTGATGGCCAGGTGAATGCCCTTCAGCCGTTGGCTGTTGACGAACCCTGCGCTGTCGCCCAGCAGCAGCCAGTTTTCACCGGCGGTAGCCGGAATCGAGTACCAGCCCCCCATGGGCGTTGTCTTGGCGCCGTAGCGCACCAGCTCGCCGCCGGCGAGCAGCCGCCGCACCCAGGGATGGGTCTTGAATTGCTGGAACAGGTTGTGGGGATCCGTCGCCGGATCCCGATACTCCAGCGCCGTCATCAGGCCGATGGAGACGCGATTGCCCGGCACGCCATAAATCCAGCCGCCGCCGTACATGCTGGTGGGCAGCGGGAAGCCGAGCGTGTGATAGACCCGCCCGGCAGGGAAGCGCCCGGCCGGGATCTCCCACAGCTCCTTCACTCCCAGCGAGAACACCTGCGGGTTGAGCCCGGTCAGCGTGAGGTGGTCAAGCAATTGCCTCGTGAGCGAGCCCCGTGGCCCTTCGGCCAGCACAACGATGGGCGATTGCAGATCGTAACCGGGCTCGAAATTCGGCTTAGGCCGGCCTTCCCGGTCCACGCCCTTGTCGTCGGTGCGCACGCCCGTGACCTGGTCGCCGTCAAACAGCAGCGTCCGGCCCGCGAACGCGGTAAAGATGTTGACGCCGGCCGCTTCCACCTTGGCTCCCAGCCATTGCGCCAGCCGGTTCAGCGAGACAACGTAATTCCCGTGGTTGTGCAGTGGCGGCGGTGTGAGGGGTGAGCGGATGGCGCCATGTCGCGTGAGCACCAGTAGCGCATCATCGGCGACCGGGGTTGCGCCCAGGTCCGGGTCACTGGCGAAATTCGGCTCCAGTTCCTTCAATCCGCGTGGGTCCATGACCGCGCCGCTGAGCTGATGCGCGCCGATAGCGCGCCCTTTCTCCAGCAGGTAAATATTCTCTTTGGAGAGCGCCCGGTCGGGGTGCGCGGCGTTGTAAGCGTCAATCAGACGCGCCAGATGCAGCGCGCAGGCGAGGCCGGCTGGGCCCGCGCCCACAATCACCACATCGGCCTGCATCTGCGGATGTTCGGCAGCGTCCATTTACGCGGGGCTTTCCTTCAGCGCGGCAATCAGTGCCGGTACGACGTCAAACAGATTGCCGACCACGGCGTAGTCGGCCACTTCAAAAATCGGCGCCTCCGGGTCCTTATTGATAGCAGCGATAGTCCGCGAGCCCTTCATGCCCACCAAATGCTGAATCGCGCCGGAAATGCCCACCGCCAGATACAGCTTGGGCGCCACCGTCTGTCCGGAAGAGCCGATTTGCCGGTCCATGGGCAGCCACCCCGCATCGCAGATGGGCCGCGAGGCCGCCAGTTCCCCGCCCAGCGCGGCCGCCAGCTCGCGCATCATGTCCAGGTTCTTCGGTTCTTTGATGCCGCGTCCCACCGAGACGATAATGGGCGCCTGCGTCAGATCCACGGCATGCTTGGCTTCCTGGAAAATCTCGCCCGCCTGCAAGCGCGACGGCTGTGGTGTCACCGTAACGGCATCCACTCGCGCCGCCGCAGCGCCCATCGCGGCCTGGTCGCCGCGAAAGGCCCCGATCTGCACTGTGACAAAGCCTGGCTTGACGTCGGCGCTGTCGCCTCGGGCGAAGCCCACCTCCGCCGCCCATTTGCCCTGAAACGTCGGCCGGATAAAGCGCGGCTCGCCGGCTTCGAAGCCGAAGCCGGTCACATCGCTGATGAGCGCTGCCCCCATGCGCGTGGCAAGCTGAGGGGCGTAATCGCGCACCTGATAGGTGTGCGGCAGCAGCACGAAGCTGGGCTGGACCTGCGTGATAATCTGCTCCAGCGTCTGCACCCAGACATCCGGTGCATACGCCGCCAACAGCGCATGTTGCCCGTGCAACACGCGCTCGAGCTGCCGCGTGGCGCATTCTGCGGCCATGCCGGAGTCGCCCGCTTCCAGGACCGCGGCTACAACCGTGGCGCCCAGCGTCGCGCCCAACTGCTGCGCCGCGGCGATGACTTCCCAGGTGGCCGGATTGAACTTGCCCGGCGCAGTAATCTTCTGTTCGGTGACGACAAGGATGGGGTTCATAACTAAAGAACGTGCGCGTCCTGGCGCAGATGCTGCAGCAGGGCCGCGGCCTGCTCTTTGGGGTTACCCTCGATGCGGGTCGTGCCTTTGCTCTTGACCGGCAGAAAAAGCTTGTGCAGCACTTGGCGGTTGAGCGACGGCGCCACCCCCACCTCCTCCAGCGTGGTGTGCGCCATCGGCTTGTTTTTGGCCTGCTTGATGCCCATCAGCGTGGCGTAGCGCAGCTTGTTGATGCCGCTCTGAATGCTGAGCACGGCCGGCGTGGGCATCTCGACAAACTGAAAATTCCCGCCTTCCAGTTCCCGCTTGACCTTGATCCGCTTTTCGCCGGCGGGTTCGATCTGCATGATGATGGTCGCGTGCGGTGCGCCCAGCAGCTCCGCAATGATGACGCCGGTCTGCCCGAAGCCGTCATCGTCTGATTGCAAACCCGTGCAGATCAAATCGAACGATTCGCCTGCGATGGCCCGTGTAATCGCTTCCGCCGCGGCATAGGCGTCCAGGTGTGCGCTGCCTTCGACATGCACGGCGCGATCGGCGCCTTTCGCCAGCGCCTCCCGCAGAATCTGTGCCGCCCGTGCTGGCCCCACCGTCAACGCCACCACTTCGCCGCCGTGGGCTTCCTTCAGCCGCAGCGCCGCTTCCAGCGCAAAGGCATCGGGTTCGTTGACTTCGTAGCTGACATCCTCCCGGATCCAGGTCGCATCGGGAGCCAATTTCAGCGGTGCATCCTTCGCCGGAACTTGCTTTAAGCAGACTAAAATCTTCACAGGGATAGTTTACAGTTTTCAGTTCACAGTTTTCAGTTCGTGGGTGGCCGCCCGCTATTTTACTGCCAGGTGCAGCGCCGCGATGCCGCCGGAAAAGCGCTGAAAGCGCGCCTTCGCGAAGCCGGCCTCTTTCATCCAGGCGACCAGCGTCGGCGGGGCAGGGAACCGCGCCACCGAATCCGGCAGATAGCGGTAGGCCGCCCGCTGGCCCGAGATCCAGCCGCCCAGCAGCGGCAGCACGCGTTCGAAGTAGAACGGGTACAGTTGCTTCAGCACCGGCGCCACCGGCCGCGAAACCTCCAGAATCGCCAGCACGCCGCCGGGCACCAGGCAGCGCCGCAGCTCGCGCAGTCCGGCCCGGTAATCGGTGAGATTGCGAAACCCGAAGCCGGCAGTAATCGCAGCAAATCGTTCGTCGGCATAGGGCAAATGCAGCGCATCCGCCTGCAGCCAGCCCAGCCGTGGTGCTTTGCGTTGCGCCGCCGCGAGCATGGCGTGGCTGAAATCGGCGCCCACCAGTCGCGAGTGCGGTATGCCGGCCGCCAGTGCTTGGCTGAAGTCGCCGGTTCCGCAGCAGATATCGAGAACGCGCGGGGCACCGCTCAGATGGCTGTGCTCGATCGCTTCCCGCAACAGCCGTACCGACCGCCACCGCCAGTAGCGGTCAATCGAGAGCGACAGCAGGTGATTGGCGCGATCGTAAGTAGGAGCAATCCGGTCGAACATGCCGCGCACGTGCGCCGCCACATCGGCCGGATCTACGCCTGCAGGCCGCGTCCCGGCCGCCGGTGGAGCTGGGGCCGCGGGGCTCCCAGCCTCACCGAGCGTAAGCGGGTCGCCCGGCGCAGCCGGGCGGGACCCCGCGCCCTTCAATGCCCCACGCTCAGTGCTGGAAAGCATCAACGCGGCTTGACGCCCACGTAAGTGCGCCGATAGCTGGTGTGGCCCAGCCCTGCCGTGGCGGGCAGGTCCAGCTCCACCGCAATGGAATGCACTTGCGCCTGCAGCGTGAGGTTATTGGGCGAATAGAACAAGTGGTAGTACGACCGCAGTTCCTCCCCAATCAGGTTGAGCTGCGTGTCGAATTGACGGTCATTGCCGGGATCGTACGTCACGCCTCCGGTATAGAAGACGTAGTCCAGGTGATGCGCGGCAAAAACTTTGCTGGCCAGCCCGGTGGCCGCGCCAATGATCGGCGCCAGATCCAGATTCAGGCCCGGCGAGGAATACGGCTGCCCGCGGCCATCCATCGGTGCCGAAGGATGTTGTACCCGCTGCGAACCCTGGCCGACGCCGCGCATCTCCGGCGTATCGGGATTCACGTGCTGGGGTGCGCCCGCGGGTTCGTTGGGTTGTATCCGGAAAATCGGGATGGCATCGCTCATGCCGCCCTCCAGCAGCGCTGCAGCGCCTTCGCCTTTGGCTCCCGAGTTGGAAATTACCAGGGCCGCCCGTGTCCGCGTCTTCGGTTGGTGCCGCAGCGCCAGCATCGCCAGATTCAGCGGCCCGACTATCGATCCCCCTCCCTGCGCCGCTGCTGGCGACAGATCCAGGTGTTGCAGGACGTTGGCGATGCGGTTGGTGTCGCTCGTAAACGGCAGGATGCATTTGGGTTCTGGCCCTGGGATATAGATGCTCGCCTTCCCCTGCGCCCCCACCACCATGGCGCTGATCATTTGCGCTGCGCGCTTGGCCTGGCCGATGGCGTTCCAGTCGTAGGTATCGACCACGATGGCGAGCGAAACCGGCCGCGGTGTATGGTCAAAACCGCTGACGTGCTGCGGCATGCCATCGTCGTAAATCTTGAAATCCGCTTTGGTCAGTTCTTCGATGGGCTGACCGTCCTTGCCCATCACCAGCACTGGCACATCCACAATGGTGGTGGTCGCCCGGATGATGGGAATCTGCGGTTCCGCCGCGCGACGGTTGGGCGAGGTCTGTTGCGCCCCCGCCACCAGGCATAGAACCATGGCTAGGAATCCTGCGGCAGTGGTGGCGCACACCCGTAGGGAGGGCATGGCTTAAGGATACAGCTTTCAGTCGCCCCCAGCACCGGTCTGACGCATGGCTGAAGGCTGAAAGCTGACAGCCCGCGAACCCCCAGGTGTCCCCACGCGTATAGTCTGAGTGTTACTTCCACGGGGGCATAGCTTATGTACTGCAATGGATGTGGAACCGAATTGCACGGAGCCTACTGTCACGCCTGTGGCCGCGCGAATCCAGCGCGTCATGCGCCGGCGCGGCGCGGACCGCTTGAACGCCCGCGCCAGGGCCGCAAGATCGCCGGCGTTTGTCTTGCGATTGCGAACTCGCTGGATTGGGACCCCACTCTGGTCCGCGTGCTCTGGGCCGTATTCACCGTCTTATTCGCCTTTGTCTTTGGCGTGCTCGCCTACGCCGTCGCCTGGGTCCTGATCCCGGAAGAACCTCTGCCCGTGGCTGCCGCTAATGCCGGCGGAATAAATGCCGCGGGATCGTGAGCGGCGTCGTCCGCGTAATCAGATAGACACCGAACACGACGGCGATGGTGCCGAGCCATTTCTGCGTTGAGATCTGCTCTTTCAGAAAAATCCGCGATACCCCCAGCAGAATCACATAGCTCAGGCTGGTGAGCGGAAACGCATACGTCAGGTCCACTTTCGACAGCACCCCCCACCACACCGCTGCTTGCGCGCAATAGATGCCAATGCCGAGCAGCACGCGCCAATTGCGCAAGGCCTCCCAGGCGAAAATCGCCAGAGCCCACGAGTCGAACGGCGAGCCGGTCATGCCGGGCATGCGGTTAATGCCGGATTTGTAGAGGATTTGGCCCGCTACCTCCAGTCCGACGGCGATCAGAATTAAAAAATAGACAGTCACGGTAGGACTTTTCTTTTGGGGCGTAGCGTCCGTGAGGGCGGCTTCATTCATACCTCGCGCCGCTCGGAGCCCTGCCAGCGATAGGCAGCGGATTGGGGAAGGCCCACCTGTTCCAGCAGGCGGGCCGCGAATTGAGTGAGCATGGCGGAGATCGATTCTGCGCCATCGTAAAATGCGGGCGTGAGCGGATACACCGTCGCCCCGGCATCGTGCACGGTGAGCATATTTTGTAAATGGATGCGGTTCAGCGGCGACTCGCGCACCGCCAGCAGCAGCTTGCGCCGCTCTTTCAGGCATACATCCGCCGCGCGTTCAATGAGCGAGTCGGCCAGGCCATGCGCGATGGCGGCGCACGTGCCCATGCTGCATGGCGCGATGATCATGCCATGGCTGGGGTAAGAGCCGCTGGCCACGTTGGCGCCGATATCGCGATTGTCGTGCACTTGAACTTTCAACGTCGCCTGCCCCAGCAGCCGCTCGGGGAGCTGACCGAGCGTGCCTTCCGGCAGCCCCAGCTCTTCATGCGCCACCCGCAATCCGTGCGGCGAGGCAATCAGATCCACATGTTCCACCCGGGCGTCGTTGTCCAGCATGTGGAGCAGCGTGCGCGTCAGCGCCGCGCCGCTGGCGCCGGTGAGCGCAAGCGTCAGGGTAAGCGCGGAAGGCACTGGATTAGGGTAGCATCCCCATAGCCTAAAATCAGACGTGGATCCTAAGACACTCCGAGGTTTGCTCGATCGAGTTGCGCAACAGGAATTGACGCCCGAGGCCGCCTTCGCGCAATTACGCCAATGGCCCTTCGAGGACCTCGGCTTTGCCCGCGTCGACCATCATCGTGGCGCCCGTCAGGGCGCGCCCGAAGTCGTCATGGCGCAGGGCAAAACACCCGAACAGGTGGCGGCCATCGCCGCCGCTCTCGCCCGCCAGTCACCCAATCTTTTGGTCACCCGCGCCGATGCGGCTGCGGCACAGGCCGTTCAGACCGTCTTGCCCGAAGCCGAGTATCACGTTCTCGCGCGGGTGCTCACCCTCCGCCGCGCCGATCCCGCGCGCGGCGAGGGAACCATCCTGGTCGTATCGGCCGGAACTAGCGATCTGCCCGTTGCCGAAGAAGCCGCGCTCGCCGCCGATCTGTTCGGTGGTCCCGTCGATCGTTTGGTCGACTGTGGCGTCTCCGGCTTGCACCGCCTTTTGGCCGACCTGCCCAAGCTCCAAAGCGCCCGCGTGGTGATCGTCGTCGCCGGCATGGATGGGGCGCTGCCCAGCGTGGTCGGCGGTCTGGTCTCCGCGCCGGTGATTGCCGTGCCCACCAGCGTCGGCTATGGCGCCAGTTTTAAAGGCCTCGCCGCCATGCTCACCATGCTGAATTCCTGCGCCGCCAATGTGGTCACCGTCAATATTGACAACGGCTTCGGCGCCGGTTTCGTCGCCGCCGCAATCAATCGCAAAGTGCAGTAGACTGTCTCAACGATGCAGCGATTTGAACTCTTCGAGCGTCTCGGCGCGGGCGGCATGGGTGAGGTCTATCGCGCCCGCGACACCCGGCTCAACCGCTTTGTTGCGCTCAAATTCCTACCCCGTGAGGCCAGCCCCGCCGCGCGCGAGCGATTTGAGCGCGAAGCGCAAGCCGTCGCTGCCCTCAACCATCCTCACATTTGCGTGCTGTACGAGACCGGCGAGGATGAAAACGGCCGGCCCTTTTTGGTACTTGAGCTGCTCGAAGGCGAAACCCTGCAGGCGCGCCTGGCGCGCGGTCCGCTCGCCGGCGACGCCCTGCTCGACGCTGCTCTCGAAATCGCCGAGGCGCTCGAAGCGGCGCATAAGCAGGGCATCCTGCATCGTGATCTCAAGCCCTCGAACATTTGGGTCCTGCCCGGCGGCCACATCAAGATTCTCGATTTCGGCCTCGCGCGCCTCACCGGCGAAGCGCTTTCGGAAGCCGCGACCTTCGCCGGCGAAGCCGCCCTGCTCACCTCGCCCGGCATGGCCGTGGGCACGGCGCCCTACATGTCGCCCGAGCAGGCGCGCGGCGAGGCGCTCGATGGGCGCTCCGATATTTTCAGCTTTGGCGCCGTGCTCTATGAAATGGCGAGCGGCCGTGCCGCCTTTACGCGCGGCAGCTCCGCGGAAACCGTCTCAGCCATTCTCAAAGAAGAGCCCGCGCAAATGGCGCAGTTGCCACCGGAGCTGGGCCGTATGGTCGCCCGCTGCCTCGAAAAGGACCCGGATCTGCGCTACCAATCCGCCGCCGATCTGCGCATCGAGCTCAAGCGCCTCCGCCGCGGCTCAACCTCGGGCGTCACCGCCGCCGTTCCGGTTGCGAAAAAGAGCAGCCGCGGCCGCCAGATCGCTATTGCCGCCGCCATTGCCGTCGTCGCCGGCGTGGCCTACTGGCTCGTCTCCCGCGCCGCCACGCCCAGCGGCCCGGTGAGGCTCAGTTTTCGCCAGCTCACCTTCACCGGCGATGTTGCCGATGCCGCCATCTCGCCCGATGGTCGCTTTCTCGCCGAAGTTCACAGCGATCCCGCCGGAACCTCGCTGCACCTGCGTTCCATCGCTAATGGCAGTGACGTGCAGATCGTTCCGCCCGGCAACGGGTGCTGCCAGGCTCCGACCATCGCACCGGACGACAGTGTGGTCTACTTTGTCGCCAATCACGTTCTGGAATCGGTTCCCGTCCTCGGCGGCGCGGTCCGCACCGTCGCGCCCAGCGTGTGCAGCGGCGCGGGTGTCGCACCTGACGGCAGCCAGATTGCGTACCTCAGCGCCGAGGGATCAAACCGGACCAGCCGCCTGATGCTCGCCCGGCCCGACGGTTCGCAATCGCGAATGCTCACGCAAGCCCCTGCGGGCGATGCCTACGACGGCCTTTGCTGGACCGACTTATTCAATCCCGACGCGCCCGCCTGGTCGCCCGACGCCCGCACCATTGCCGTAACGCAGGGCACAAGCGGAGGCAAGGGCTTGCCGTCCCTTGCTGCCATCTCGGTCGCGAACGGCAAGACGACGCTGTTGGCTCGCGGTCTCTTTCGCGGTATCGGCAATCTCGCGTGGCTGCCCGGCGGCCGCGCTCTGGTCTTCACCGGCGGCTCGTCAGGGCCGGCCCATCCCCAGCTCTGGCGCGTCGACTGGCCCGGAGGTGAGCCCCTTCAGCTCACGGATGACCTGCAGGGCTATGGCCGCGTCACCGCGTCTGGTTCTGGCGCGATGGCGTTGCTGCACTCCAACCCGCAAGTCTCGGTTTGGGTTCAGGCAAAGATTGGCGGCGGGTTTTCGCAACTGCCAGGCGGCGGGGCCAATGTAGAAGGGAGTGGTGGGCTCGCCTGGACGCCCGACGGGCGGATCATTGCAACCCGGACCTTTGGCGCCAACCCTCAGCTTTGGCTGCAAAGCGCAGACGGTTCGCAGGCCCGCGCGCTTGCCCTGACCGGCCTCAACGCCCCGGTGCTTGGGCCGGCGGTGGCGCCTGATGGATCTGTGTTCTTCAACACCGCTGAGCCCGATTCGTCTAACTTTCGAGTCTGGCGCACCAACCTGGAAGGCGCCCAGCCCACGCCGGTTTCTCCGCCCAACGGCATGTGCTGCCAGCTTGCCTTTATTCGCGCCGGCTCTACCGTTGCCTTCATGTATGAGGACGACAAGGCCAATCAATCCGTCTGGCAGGCGCCCGTGACTGGAGGCGCGGCCAAACCGCTCTGGTCCCATCACATCGGCTACAGCGCCAATGCCGCATCGCCTGACGGAACCGTATTACTGGAAGTCGGCAGCTCGGGCCCAGTGCTGCTCCATATCGACTCCAGCGGGCACGTCGCCTCGGCCACACCTGTCGGGCTCGATACAAAAACGATGCTGCGATCCTATGGCTTTACCCCTGACGGCCGCGCCATTACCTACATTCACCGCCAGGGCTCGGTGGATAACCTCTGGGCCTTCCCGCTCAGTGGCGCCGCTGCCTATCCGCTCACCCACTTCACCGGCCTGTCGATTTACGCCTACGCATTCTCCAAAGATGGCCGCCTCGCCGTCAGCCGCGGCAGCCAGAATACCGACGTCGTCCTCGCCACCGGTCTACCGCGGTGACCAGGTGCGCAGACCCACCGCCTCCGCCGCCTCCAGCATCTGCACCGATAGTTCCTGGACATCGAAACGCTGCCAAATGTTGTTGGAATCGTGCACGCAGCGGCTCGCCGCTGGCTGTGCGCCGAACGGCGCGACCCACCTCCAGCACCGTAAGCCGGGTGGTTACCGGCTCGTGTTCGCCCCGCAGAAATTCGCTCAGCGCCGCCGATTCTGCTTCGATCAGCACCAGCTTAGCCGCGGCTGACGAGTCGAGGTAGTAGCGCGCCATTTAAGGCAACCGTTCTTCTCGCTCCTCTTCGAGAGCGCGGTGGAACGCTGCCGTTTGTTCAGGGCTCAACTGAATGGGCGGTCCAAATCGCACAGTGAACGCGTCGCCGGTTGCAATAGTCCTTCGGCGAACCATTGCTCGCGTCGGGAAACCTTGCCCTCCGGCGGTGTCAGCACGGCAACCAGTTGCCCGCGTCCGGTGACCAGTAACCGCTCGCCCTTCTTCACCCGCCGCAGGTATTCGCTCAGGTTCCGCCGCAGCTCCCGCACGCCCACCCGGTCCGATTTACTGCTCATGCAGCACATGGTAGCACTTGGGCCATTCCCGCTCGCCTGCCATAATCAGGAGCGATGGATGGCAGCAGCGAAGGCGCGCGGCCAGCGCCGGTCAGTGCGCGCCAGCGGCAGGAACTTGACGCATTGGCGGCGTTGCATTCGCCGTATCTAAGCCTCGGTGCGGACGCGCTGGAAGGTGAAACCTTGGCTGCGCGCCTGGCGCGCGGACCGCTCGATCAACCCCTCGAGGTCGCCATCGAGATCGCCACAGGTCTCGAAGGTCCTCACGCCCTTGGCATTTTGCACCGCGGCTTGGCGGCCGGCAAAGTCTGGCTGCTGCCAGACGGCCACATCAAGCTGCTCGGCTTTGGTCTGGTCGAGGGCGACGAATTCGATCCGCGTGCTGACCAGCCGGCGTTCGGCATCGTCCTTGAGGCCTTGGCCAGTGGAGCACAAGCGCGCGCCCTGCGGCGCATCGCCCGCCGCTGCCAGGCGAAACATTCCAGCCGCCGCTTTCAATCGACAACCGCCTTGCGCGAGGCCTTGGAGCGCCTCCGCCCAATCCCTGGCACCGGACGGCGTGGAGCGTCCTGGCGCATCATCGCCTTTGCCGTCATCGCGCTGCTCATTGGTGGCGTGACCTGGCGCAAGTTGGCGTCGCTGTCTTCGGGCCCCTTGCCCGTGCCGGACCTCAGTTTCAGCCAGGCTACTTTCACGGCCAATATCGCCGCCGCAGCGATTTCTCCCGATGGCCTCTATCTGGCGACCATCCATCGTGATCCCGAAGGTGAATCGCTCTATTGGCGGTCAGTGACCGGCGGCCGTGAGCGGCAACTGGTGAGCGACGGCGCGAACTGCTGTTCCGCGCCTGCCATCTCGAGGGACGACGATTGGGTTTATTTCCTCGCAAAGGGCGAACTGCACGCGGTTTCGGTAGCCGCGGGCGGCATGGAGCGGGCGATTGCCCCCGCGCGCAGCAGCGCCGGTTTTGCGCCGGGAGGTCAGCAAATGGCCTTTATCGACGCTTCCGGCCACCTGGAGATAGCGCAGCCGGACGGTACGCAGCCACGGGAACTCTCGTCCACCGCTTACGCGCCGGTCACGCCGGCCTGGTCGCCGGACGGGCAATCGATTGCGGCGGTACGCGGCAACGCGTTGGAGGTAATTTCGGTATCCGACGGTCAGCTATCGAGCCTGGCGGAAGGGAAGTTCTGGAAGCTCTCCGGCCTTGTCTGGCTGCCCAATGGTCGTGGCCTGATCGTTACTGGCGCAACCTCGCCCCACGCAGCAACGCAGCTTTGGCAAGTCCCCTGGCCTAACGGTGCGGTCGCCCAGATTACCGATGACCGCCAGGGCTACAGCAGCGTGTCCGCATCGCGCGACGGTACACTGGCGGTACTCCACAGCACCCCCGAGGCCTCCTTGTGGGCGCAAGCAAAGGTGAACGGTCCGTTCACCGAGCTGCCTGGCGGCGGCCTCACGCGCGATGGGGTCGCCGGACTCGCCTGGCTGAATACCAATTGGCTGCTGACCACCCACGTCTTTCACCACGATCACCAGCTTTGGGCCATGAGCGTCGACGGCGCCCACGCCCGCCCCATTGCGCTGCCGGGAGTCCTGGGCGAGCCGATCGATCCGTTGGTCGCTCCCGACGGCCACATTGTTTTTCTCGCGCGCACGGGCGACGAAGTTCGCGTCTGGCGTGCGAATGCGGATGGCAGCGCCGCCGTGCCGCTGAGTGCGCCGAGCACCAGCTGGACCGGCCTTGCGCTCATTGGCGGCGGCGGCGCCGTGATCGCGAAAGGGCCGGTCAGTCACGCCGCTACCTGCGTGCGCGATCACAACCTCTGGACTCTGCCACGCCGTGGCAGCGCGCCGCATCCGCTCACCCACTTCCGTGACGGTCACATCTTCGCCTACGCCTTTGCCCGCGACGGCCGACTGGCCCTGAGCCGCGGCCGCGACAATACCAATGTCTTTTTGGCCACCGGCATCGCCGCTAAAAAATAAGCGCGCATTCTTTGCGAATGCGCGCTCGCGTACTGCCGAACGAATTTGGCCCTTACGGCTTCACTTTTTGCCCGGCGCGATGGCGTCTTTCACCGCTTTCGCCACGCGGAATTTCACTACGGTTTTGGCGGCGATCTTAATCGTCTCGCCCGTTTGCGGGTTGCGTCCCAGCCGCGCCTTGCGGTTCGACTTCACCAGCTTCCCGAGGCCGGGAAGGGTGAACTGGCCGCTGCGCTTGGTTTCCTTGACCGCCAGTGCGGCCAACTCGTCCAGGTAGCGGGCGGACTCTTTCTTGTTCAGGCCAGTAGCTTCGGCCATGTGAGCAACGATCATTGTCTTGGTCAGTGCTGCCATGCGTCCTCCTCCGGAAGGGTACGAAAATCAAGGTGATTGTACACGAGCAGAGACTAAAAGTGGCATGAACAAGGGAAAATTTTCACTTGGCCTGCAATTTTTTCTGTGCCGGCGGGCCAGTGAGCACGCAGGGCGCTGCCCTGATACAGCGCTTCAAACCCTTGTTCCGACTGGCTGACGCTGTAACGCGGCTCGACCGTCCAGTGACTGGCAGCCGGCGCTTGCAGCTCAAGGTGCAGCCGCCGCCAGCCGTCACACAGTGTCAGCGGACCGGAAGCCAGTTCGCCCTGCCAGTCGAGCGGCAAGCGCCGGTCTTGGTGCAGGATGCCGCGGTCAGCCGCTTGCGGCGCCAGCAGGTTAAAGATCCACTCCAGCGCCAGCGGCTTTTCTGATGCGCCACAAGCAATTGCACAGGCCAGCGTTGCCTGCTTCAGCCGGAACCATTTGCGCGCATCCGTCCCTTGCACTAGCACGCGCCCGGGCTCGGCTCGTACCACCCGGTACGCGGCGCTATCCGCTTCCGCCCCTCGGTATAGCCGGAACCCGTTCGGCGCGCAGGCGTCATACCGCAGTTTGCCCGCCAGTTCCGCTGCTGGCGCCTCGGCTGCCCCGGGCAGGTTCCCCGGGTTGGCCGCCGCGCGCCGCCGCAGGTCCTCATGGTATGCCTCTGGGCGGCGCTGGAGGGAATTGACCAGATTGGCATCAGCAGCGCGCGCATCAATCTCCAGCGTGGTTGCGCCGTCCGCCGGCGCCAGCAGTACCCGCAGCTCCGGCGAACGCATCTCGACGATCTCGCTGCCGTCCCGCAGCAGGTCTAACCGCCGCAGCGCCGGCGCCGGCGCCAGCTTGTCGATCTCCCGGTCGGCCGCGAGTAAATGTGCAAAAGCGACTTGCCGTAAATGCGGCGAGTACAGCCCTCCAAACCAGCCGTGCCAGTAGACATCGTTGCACTCTGCGGCGAGCAGGTGCGTTCGCGCCGTGCCAGCCCCCTCGGCACTGCCACGATAGCCTGTCAGCCGCCGGTGTAAATCCTGCTGCGTTTTGTGCAGCAGATTGGCCTCGGGATATTTGGTCAGAAACCCGCGCCAGCTATGGCTGCCTGCCCAGCGCATCATCTCCGGGTACGACGCCGAAGGAATGTAAACCAGACCGCGCGCCGGATGTGTCTCGAGGTAGCCGCTCAGCCGCACGGTTTCGACCTGGGTCTGCATGCTTTCGAGGCCGTCCAGGAACCGTTGCAGCCAGCCGTCCGCATACACATGCTGCGCCGTATGCGGCCAACTCCCGAACTTTTCCAGGTCATCCCCCATGGTCAGCAGACTCTCCGGCTGCCGTTCCGCTGCCGCCGCCAAAAATGCCAGCCCTTCCGGCTCCGGCCGGAACGGCAGCGCCTGCCGCAGAAAATAATTCGAGGGGATCACTGCTACCGTAGCGCCCTGTGCCTCGGTGAGCCAGTAGCCATGCAGGCCGTCGGCCTGCAAGCCTGCCTGCTGCAGGTGGCCATCGTCGAGCAGCACGTAGTGCATTCCCGCCTGCGCCAGCACTGCCGGCAGATCCGGCTCCCATACCCGCTCCGCCAGCCAGGCCCCCTGCGGCCGGACATGAAAATGCCGCTGCAGGGCTGCGTTCAGCCGCCGTATTTGCTCCTGCTGGTCCGCTGCCGGAATCGCCGCCAGAATCGGCTCGTAATACCCCCCGCCCAGCATTTCCAGCCGCCCCATCTCCACCAGGCCGCGCAAAAGCGCGATGTATTCCGGATGACGCTCCGCCAGCCAGTCCAGCAGAAAGCCAGAAAAGTGCAGGTTCAGTTTCAGCCACTCCCGCTCGCCCGCAGCCTTGATAAACGGCAGGTAGGAAGAGCGGTACGCCTCCTCGATCACCTCGTCGAAATTGTCCACCGGCTGATGCGCATGCAGCGCTAGCGCAAACCTGAGGGCCATGAAACCAAGTTATCAGTTCTCAGTCGTCAGTTCTCAGTTCTGCGGCCGCGCCCTCGGGGTGCCCGTCCTGACGAGCGTTTACTGATAACTGACAACTGTGAACTAAAAATTGAGCGTCCCGCCTAAAATGATGCGCGCATGACTCGCTCCGCTGGAGGCGAACGAGGTATGCAGCAGATCCACCTCGATCAGCCGGATCGATGCCCAGCGCGTGATGTTCAGCTTCAGTCCCGCACCCAACTGCCACGCGAACGTCGAAAATCCTGCCGAACTCGAGGCGTTCGGCGACAACGTGTCCTGCGACAAATGCGCGTAGCCAAATAATGCATTGGCGTAGGGATCGAACACCCGGTGTGGCATTCCAAATTCGGGTCCGAACAGAAACGTCCATTCTGTACTCTTGACGCTCGTCGCCAGCAAAGCTTGCGAGCCCGAGGCGCGGCCGACATCGGCAATCAAACTCAGTCCGGCAGCCTCATGCAGCAGCGGACGCCAGCCGGCCCGCAGATCCCAGCCATTGAGACCCATGGAACCGGTGATGTGCTCATAGCCAAATCCGATCTGATACGGCATCGGCGCTTGCGTGCCTGGCCCAATGGTCATGGTGGGCGACACCCCCATGCGTCCCGCGGGTACGCCCGCCGCTGAGGCCGGAGTCCGCAGGGCGGGGTTGGTGTATGGCGAACCGTTCAGTTCGGCGATCAGGTGAGTGGATTCCGCAGCCGGTTTGATCTTGCCCTCCAGCACGTCCTGCCAGTACTGATGCGGGTACATGGCGCGGTTGCCACTCTCATCCGGCTGCACAATCGCGCCGTTGACGTTGACGCCCGCGAAAATGCCCCGGCTGCGCGCATAGGCGATTACCTGGGAACGCATGGCCGCATCCGTGGCTGCTTCCACGCGCCGCCCGATGGGTCCGGCGGCAGCGGCGGCCGATACCCCCAGCCGCACCTTATTGTTGAGCATGCTCTCCATCCCGTGCCGATCCTTGAAGACAATCAGCAGGTCCGCCGATTCCACTCCGATCTGCGGCCCCAGGCTGGCGCCGCCGATGGCAACGAAGATCGGCGCGCTCCAGCCCTTCATGCCCGTCGTTGCCGCCGCCGGTTGCTTCGGTTGGGCGCCCGGCGGCGTGGACGTGTTGCGGCACATGGCGATGCCTTTCCCATATGTGCCGCCCAAGCCGAGCGCCAGCGTTTTGTAGCCCGGAATGATCATCACGCACTGGCCATTCCGCAGAATGTCTTTTGGGATCTGCGCGCCCGCACCCTCAAAAGCGGAGCGGAATATTGCCGTCGCGTTCTGGATGCGCTGTACATCCTGCGACCGGCTTGATTGGGCGCGGGCGACTGCGCCGCAGGTCATGAGCACCAGCGCTGTGGCCAGCGCGGAAACAACACTGCGGAATTGTTGCTGGGGCATAAGAACTCCTCGGTTTTCAGCCATTGGACCTAGGAGAAGCGTGGACGCGCGGGCCTGTTGCATGAGCGTAGCTGCTGCCCGCCACAGGTATGAGTAAAATGACTAGGGAAGGAGTCCACCATGCCGGACAACCCGTTGAAGCTGAAGCGCGTGCATCACATCGAGTTCTGGGTCGGCAACGCCAAGCAGGCCTCGTTCTATTACCGCAATGCGCTTGGGTTTTCGCAGACCGCCTATACCGGCCTGGAGACCGGAAATCGCAAGCTTTCCGGTTACGTGCTCGAACAGGGCCGGGCGCGGTTCCTGCTCACCACTCCGCTTACACCGGACAGCCCGGTAGCCGAGCACATCCGCCAGCATGGTGACGGCGTCCACGACGTGGCTTTCGAAGTGGATGATGCTGACGCTGCCTTTGTCGCCGCCGTTGCCCGCGGCGCCAAACCGGCCATCGAGCCCCATGACTGGGAAGATGACCTGGGCGTCGTCCGCCACGCCGCCATTCACACCTACGGCGAGACGCTGCATTCCTTCATCTCGCGCAATGGCTACTCCGGCCCCTTCCTGCCCGGCTACAAGCGCGCCGAAATCAAGGCGGAAGGCAAAGGTATCCTGCGCATCGATCACGTGGTGGGCAACGTCGGACTGGGCGAGATGAACCTGTGGGCCGACTGGTACAGCAACGTCCTCGGCTTCAAGCGTTTCATCAGCTTCGACGACAAAGACATCTCGACCGATTACAGCGCCCTCATGAGCATCGTCATGGCCGACGAGTCCGAGTCCATCAAATTCCCCATCAATGAGCCCGCGCCCGGCCGCAAAAAGAGCCAGATCGACGAGTTCCTCGAGTGGTATGGCGGTCCCGGCGTGCAGCACATTGCGCTCCAAACCCGCGACATCCTCTCCAGCGTGACCGCCCTCGCGCGCGATGGCGTGGAGTTCCTGCGCGTGCCCGACGCTTATTACGAGCTGCTGCCCGCCCGCGTCGGCAAAATCGACCAGTCCATGCACGAAATCCAGAAACTCGGCGTGCTCGTCGACCGCGACCAGGACGGCTACCTGCTGCAAATTTTCTCCAAGCCCGTCGAAGACCGCCCTACGCTGTTTTTTGAAATCATTGACCGCCACGGCTGCCGCGGCTTCGGCAAGGGCAACTTCCGGGCCCTGTTCGAGGCCATCGAGCGCGAGCAGGCCGTGCGCGGTAATCTCTAGGAAGCGAGCCGCCTCTCCATGCCCGTTTACCATCGTTTAGGGCAGTTGCCCGCCAAACGCCATAGCATCTTCCGCCAGGCGGATGGCTCGCTGCACCCGGAAGAACTCATCGGCAACCACGGCTTTACCGGTCCCTCTTCGCTGCTCTATCACCTCCACGCGCCCACCCGCGTCACCGCCATTCGCCATCTGCTCACCCAGGCGCTGGAGGCCGACACCGATCCCACCTTCCGCCATCGCCATTTCAAGACGGGCCAGCTCGCTCTGGCCGCCAGTCCCACCCTCGACCGCCGGCCGCTGCTGTTCAATGCCGACGTGGCCATGAGCGTCGTCCGCGCCACCCGCCCCGACTCGTTCTATTACCGCAATGCCTCCGCCGACGAGTTGGTCTATCTGAGCGAAGGCGAAGGCACGCTGGAGTCACTCCTGGGTTCGATTCCCGTCCGCCGCGGCGATTACGTCCTCATTCCGCGCGGCATCCTGCACCGCTTCGTCTTCTCGGGCGAACTTCGTGCCGTGGTGTTTGAAAGCGCCGGCTACATCCGCACCCCCAAACGCTACCGCAACGAATTCGGCCAACTGCTGGAGTCAGCCCCCTATTGCGAACGTGATTTCCGCGCGCCCTCCGAGCTGCCCGTGCACAATGAAGCGGGCGAATTCCGAATGGTCATCAAGAAGGGCGATCAGATCCAGGAAGTCACGCTCGATCACCACCCCCTTGACGTGGTCGGCTGGGACGGCTACTACTACCCCTACGCCTTCAACATCGCTGACTTCGAACCCCGCGTCGGCCGCTTCCATCTGCCGCCTCCGGTGCATCAGACCTTCGAAGGCGATGGCTTTGTCGTCTGCTCCTTCTGCCCGCGCCCGTTCGACTTCGACGCCCAGGGCGTTCCCGCGCCCTACAACCACTCCAACGTCATGTCTGACGAGGTGCTCTACTACGCCAACGCCGAGTTCATGAGTCGCAAAGGCATCGAATACGGCTCCGTTACCCTGCATCCGGATGGCATCCCCCACGGCCCTCATCCCGGCCGTACCGAAGACTCCCTCGGCAAGCCTAAAACCAACGAACTCGCCGTCATGATGGATACCTTCCGCCCGCTACAAGTCGCCGCACCCGCCCTCGCCATCGAAGACACCGATTACTACCGCTCCTGGGTCGAAGACAGCGGCGCGCACCCGCTTACCGGCGGCCTATGATCGACTCGCAACGCGCCCTGCTCGCCGGAGCCATCGACTACGCAGGCCTGTTTCCCCCGGCCTCGCTCGACATGGCGCAGGCGGCAGGGAACTACCGCCGCTACCTGGCGAGCGAAGATCGCTGGGCGCTGAACCGTTTCATCTGCCCCGTCGGCCGCCTGCAGGAGCTGGCGATTGCCCGCGGCCACGGCGGCGATCCCTGGCGCATCGCCGCCGCAGGCTCGGGCGAGCCCTACGAAGAAGCCGCGGCGATCGCCCGTTTCAATCAGGACTATTACGGCCGCCTCCGCGTCGAAGCCATCGAAGCCAAAACCCCCGATGCCCACGCGGTTGCCACGCGCGTGGCGGCTCATCGCGGCCTGGAATGCTTCTGTGAGCTCAACCCCGCTGCTCCGGAATTCCGCTCTACCGCCGAAGCCGTGCAGCGCGCCGGCGTCCATGCCAAGCTCCGCACCGGCGGCGTCGTCGCCGAAGCCATCCCCAGCCTCGAGCTGGTGCTGCATTTCCTGACCACCTGCCACGACCTCGGCATCAGCTTCAAAGCCACCGCCGGCTTGCACCACCCATTCTGCGGCTCCTATCCCCTGACCTATGAGCCAGATGCCCCGCAGGCCCTCATGTACGGCTTCCTCAATCTGGCCCTCGCCGCCACCGCCCTCGCAAGTGGCGCCGACCCCGCCCGCGCCGCCGAGCTGCTCGCGGCCGCCGACCCCTGGTCCCTGACCCCCGACCCCTGGCCCCTGTCAAGCATCGAAGCCGGCCGCCGTTTCTTTCTTGGTTTCGGCTCCTGCTCCTTCGAGGAGCCTCTGCTATGGTTGCGCCCTCCAGCTTGACGCTTGCCCACACCTAACAAAAGCGGCAGCTTGCAGGAACCCGGAGCGCCAGCGGGCGGACCCTGCCGGGAATCGAAGCCCGTACTCCAAGCGACCAACGGGAGCGACTAGGGCAAAAAGTGGCGAGCCACGCATCGTTGACGAGCGCCCCCACGGTTTTACCTTCTGCGGTGGCTCGTGCGCGGAACCGGCGGTACAGCTTCGCGTCCAGGTTGCGGATTGTGGTATCCATGCAACCGTTGTAACACTTGTGTTACCTGTGTGCGCACGGGCGCGAGCCCTTAGTCGTAATACTCCAGCCCCAGGTGGGTGATCATCTCTTCGCCCTTGATGTGCCGCATGGTGTTCTTCATCTTCATCGACTGAATGAACAGGTCGTGCTCCGGGTACAGCCCCGGCGGCGTGATTGGGCTCTTGAAGTAGAACGACAGCCACTCCTGAATGCCAATGCCCCGCAACGAAGGCGTCCGCTGCGCCAGATCCATCAGCAGCACCAGATCGAGTGCCACCGGTGCCGCTAGAATCGAGTCCCGGCACAAAAAGTCAACCTTGATCTGCATCGGATAGCCCAGCCATCCGAAAATATCGATATTGTCCCAACCTTCTTTGTTATCACCACGTGGCGGGTAATAGTTGATCCGCACCTTGTGGTAAAAATCCTTGTACAGGTCCGGATACAAATCCGGCTGCAGGATGTGGTTGAGCACCGACAGCTTCGACTCCTCCTTGGTCTTGAACGACTCCGGATCATCGAGCACTTCGCCGTCGCGGTTGCCCAGGATGTTGGTCGAAAACCAGCCGTGCAGGCCCAGCATGCGCGCCTTCAGCCCGGGCGCCAGAATGGTTTTCATCAGCGTCTGGCCGGTCTTAAAGTCCTTGCCGCAAATCGGCGCTTGCATCCGCTTCGACAGCTCCAGCAGCGCGCCCGTGTCGGTCGTCAGGTTGGGCGCTCCGTTGGCAAAGGGCACGCCTTCCTGCAGCGCGGCGTAGGCGTAGATCATGCTCGGGGCAATGTCGGGATGGTTTGCCTTGAGCCCCGCTTCAAACGCTTCCAGTGTGGCATGCACCGGGCCGGGTGCGCGATAGGCCTCCGTCGAGGCGCACCAGATCATCACCAGCCGGTCGCAGGCGTTTTTGGCCTTGAAGTTGCGGATATCCTCGCGCAGCATCTCCGCCAACGCCAGTTTATTGGCGCCCGTTTTCACATTCGGCCCATCCAGCCGCTTGACGAAGTTCTTGTCAAACACCGCCGGCATCGGCCGGATGGAGGCCAGCAGCGGCTTCACTTGCTGCAGCAGATCCTTATCCAGCACCTTGGCGTGGCTCGCCGCCTGAAAACAGTTGTCGTTGTAGATATCCCAGCCGCCAAACACCAATTGGTCCAACCCCGCCAGAGGCAGGAATTCCTTGATCAACGGCGTGCGCTTATCGGTCCGTTTGCCCAGCCGAATGGTCCCCATCTGGGTGAGCGAGCCGATGGGCTTGGCGTGACCGTGCCGCACCGCCTCCACCCCGGCAATAAAGGTCGTGCTGACCGCGCCCAGCCCGGGAATGAGCACTCCCAGCTTGCCCTTGGCGGGCGCAATCCTTTCCGCAGCATTGGTTTTCACATCCGTTATGGTAGCGCGATCAGCGGTAATTTTGCAGCAGCATCGGGCACCGCCGCCGTGACTGCCCTGGCTGTGCCAGCGATCCCAACCCAGCGGAGGGCGTCGCAGAGCCGCGCGGCCGCGCCTCCGTTTACACTCAATTCATGGCAGCGCGTGCGTTGATAAAAGCACCTTGGCGGCAGCTTGGAGGATCCCGGAAGGCCAGCGGGCGGACCCTGCCGGGAATCGAAGCCCGCACTCCAAGCGACCAACGGGAGCGACCAGGGCAAAAAGTGGCGAGCCACTCCCCGGGTCTGTGCACTCTGAACGAGCTCTTGCTCTGGCATGGCGAGGGCCGCATCCCGTTGCGCCGCTTCGCCAAGCGCCACGGCTGCTGGCAGGGTCTCGATTCCGCGGTCTTCTACGCGCAAGTCCGCGCCCTCGAAGCCGGTCTGCGGCTGCGCTTGGGTGCGGCGCCCGGAGAGCGCGTCGCGATCCTCGCCGAGAGCAGCCCGGAATGGCTGCTCGCCGACTTTGCCTGCCTCGCTGCCGGAGTCATCGACGTTCCCATCTATCCCACTCTGACCGCCGAGCAAGTCGCCTTCATCCTCAACGATTGCGCCGCCGTCGGCGCCTTCGTCTCCACTCCCGCCCAAGCCGCCAAAATCCACGCCCAACAATCCGCACTGCCGGCCTTGCGCTGGATTTGCTGCTTCGCCGATTCCGATGGCGGCAGTTTGGAGGAGCCCGGAGCGCCAGCGGGCGGACCCTGCCGGGAGTCGAAGGCCGCACTCCAAGCGACCAACGGGAGCGACCAGGGCAAAAAGTGGCGAGCCACCTGGACTGAACTGCTCGCGCACGAACCCGGCGACTCCGCCGCCGCTTTCGCCGGCCGCCTGCGCACCACCCCGCCGGAGCAGCCCGCCACTCTGCTCTATACCTCCGGCACCACCGGCTCCCCCAAAGGCGTTCTGCTCACCCATGCCAACCTGTGCGCCAACCTGAATTACTCGACCCTGGATTTCGACTACGGTCACGACGAACGGAGGCTGTCGATCCTGCCCCTGTCGCATATCACCGAACGGCACATGGCCTACGTCGATATGCTCTACGGCGGGGAAATGTACTTCGCCGAAAGCCTCGACCGCGTGCCCGACTATCTGCGCGAGTTGCAACCCACGGCGCTGGTCTCCGTGCCACGCCTGTACGAAAAAGTTGCTGACGCCGTCCAGGCGCAAGTTGCCCAAAAATCCGCCCTGGCGCAATTCCTGTTCCGTTGGGCCGTAAAAACGGGCGAGGCCATGATCCCCTATCGCCTCGAAGGTCGCACCGCCCCCGCCTGGCTCCGCTTGCGGGCGGCGCTGGCCGACCGTGTAGCTGGCCGCAAGCTGCGCGCCAAGCTCGGTGGCCACCTGAGCAAAATCATCAGCGGCGGCGCCGCCCTTGCGCCTGCGGTTGCGCGCTTGCTGCTCGCGCTCGGCGTCATGGTGGATGAAGGCTACGGCCTGAGCGAGACCTCGCCCGTCATCGCCCTCAGCCGCCCCGGCGGCCGCCGCCTGGGCTCCGTCGGCCGTCCGTTGGAGAACGTCGAGGTCAAAATCGCCCCCGACGGCGAAATTCTGGTGCGCGGCCCCGCCGTGTTTGCCGGCTACTACCATCTGCGTGAAGAAACCGCCGCCGCCCTCCAGGACGGCTGGTTCCACACCGGCGATGTCGGTCGTCTCGATGCCGACGGCTTTCTCTACCTCACCGACCGCAAGAAGGACTTGCTCAAGACTTCCGGCGGCAAATTCATCGCCCCGCAACCCATCGAGGCGAAACTCAAAGCCTCCGGCCTGATCGCCGAAGCCGTCGTCATCGGCGACGGTCACAACTACGCCGTGGCCCTGCTCGTGCCCAATTGGCCCGCCCTCGAAGCGCAAAACATCGCCTGCGCCGACCACCCCGCCGCCTGCACCAGTGATTCCGTTCGTGCCGTATTCTCCACCGAAGTCGAGCGCGTCAACGCCACCCTGGCCCGTTTCGAGACCATCAAGAAGTTCGCCCTCATCCCCTCCGACTTCACCATCGAAAGTGGCGAGCTCACGCCCACCATCAAGGTCCGCCGCCGCGCCGTGGAGGCCAACTACCGCGACGTTATTGCCGGCCTCTACCGCTGACCGCGATCTCAATGAACGCCAAGGCTGCCCGCCCCAAGGCACGATCACGCCGAAAAATCAGCCCCAGCTCGCGGTAGAGCTTGCGCCCGGCAATTTCCATCAGTACCAACTCTCCTGCCCGTTCTTCGGCCGCCGCCAACGACCGCGCTACAAAGGCCACCCCCAACCCCGCTGCGGCAAACCCTTTCAGCAGCTCGGTCGAGTCCAACTCCATCGAAATCTGCATCGGCCCCAACGGTGCCAGCAGTTGCTCAATCGCCTCCCGCGTCTGTCCTGAGCGCGGCAACAGCAGCGGCTCTCCTGTCAGCTCTCCGGCGTCTACCGTCCCGCTCCGCACGAGTCGGTGTCCCGGCGCCACCACCGCCACGATCTCATCCCGTTGCAAGGGTACGACCTTGAGCCGTGCATCCCGCACCGGCAGGGAAACCACGCCAAAGTCCGCCCGGAGCTCCAGCACGTCCTCCAGAATGTCGTTGTGCTCCCCGCGCCGGATATGCACCGCCACCGCTGGATGTTGCCGCTTGAATGCCGCAAACACCTCCGGCAGCACGTGCAGGCAACTGCCCTCGTTGGCCGCAATCCGCAATTCGCCCCGCGGGCTCTGCGCCAGATCCGCCAGCGCCCGCCGCCCCTCCTGCCGCAAGGCCACCAGCCGCTGGGCAAAGTCCTGCCACACCCGGCCGGCTTCGGTCAGCGCCACCCGGCCGCCGCTGCGGTCGAACAGCCGTTCGCCCAGCTCGTCTTCCAGCAGCCGAATCTGCGCGCTGATCGCCGGCTGCGTTCGGAAGCAGCTCATGGCGGCGCGGCTGAATGAGTTGAGCCGTGCGACTTCAAGAAACGCATGAAGCTGGTCAAAATCCATAGCCGCTATAAAAAGAATCGATTGGCGCCCGCCGCGTCAGGCCGCTTACGATGACCAAGTATTTTATCCCCAAAGGAGACGCCCGTGCCCACGCCCAAAGAGATCCTCGATTTCGCCAAAAAGAACGACGTCAAGATGGTCGACATCCGCTTCACCGACCTCCCGGGCCTGTGGCATCACATTACCTTCCCCATCGTCCAGCTCAGCGAGGCCAGCTTCGAGGATGGCTTCGGCATGGATGGCTCCAGCATCCGCGGCTGGGCCGCCATCCATGAGAGCGATATGCTCCTTACCCCCGACGCGTCCTGGTTCATGCTGGATCCCTTCTGCACCGAAGCCACGCTGGTGCTGATCGGCAGCATTAGCGACCCGCTCACCCGCCAGCATTACGAAAAAGACCCCCGCTACATCGCACAAAAAGCGGAAGCCTACCTGCTCTCGACCGGCCTTGCCGACGAGGCTTTCTTTGGCGCCGAAGCCGAGTTTTTCATCTTCGACAATGTCCGCTTCGATCAGCGCGAGCAGCACGGCTTCTACTTCATTGACGCCGAGGAGGGCCGCTGGAACTCCGGCCGCGAGGCCGACAATCTCGGCTATCGCCCGCGCGTCAAAGAAGGTTATTTTCCCGTCCCACCCACCGACCACTACCAGGACCTGCGCACCGAGATGGTGATGCGCCTCCAGGCCGCCGGCCTCCACGTCGAGTGCCACCACCACGAAGTCGCCACCGCCGGCCAGGCCGAAATCGACCTCCGCTTTGACACCTTGCTGAAGAGCGCCGACCACATGATGCAGTACAAGTACATCGTCCGCAACGTCGCCAACGAGTACGGCAAGACCGTGACCTTCATGCCCAAGCCTATCTTTGGCGACAACGGCAGCGGCATGCATGTCCACCAGTCGCTGTGGAAGTCAGGCAAGCCGCTCTTCGCTGGCGACGGCTACGCCGGCCTCGCACCCATGGCGCTCAACTATATCGGCGGCCTGCTGCAGCACGCCCCCGCCCTTGCCGCCCTCATGGCGCCCACCACCAATAGCTATAAGCGCCTCGTCCCCGGCTACGAGGCCCCAGTGAACCTCGCCTACTCGCGCCGCAATCGCTCCGCCGCCTGCCGCATTCCCATGTACTCGTCCTCGCCCAAGGCCAAGCGCGTCGAGTTCCGCCCGCCCGATCCCTCGGCCAACCCCTATCTCTGTTTCTCGGCGCTGCTGCTGGCTGGCCTCGACGGCATCGAGAACCGCACCGATCCCGGCGAGCCGCTCGACCGCGACATCTACGACCTCAAACCGGAAGAGCTCAAAGATGTGCCTTCGCTCCCCGCCTCCCTCGATGCCGCCCTCGACGCCCTTGAAGCCGACCACGAGTTCCTCCTCAAAGGCGACGTCTTCACCGAAGAGGTCATCCACACCTGGATCGACTACAAGCGCAAAAACGAAGTCGACGCCGTCCGCCTCCGTCCTCACCCCTACGAGTTCGCCCTCTACTACGACATCTAGCCCGCCGGCGAGCCTATGGCGAGCCTATAATGCGCCGCAACAGCGGCAACGGCGGTCCGCCACCGGCCAAGTAAGTCACAGCGGGTATAGGCCGGTATAGGATGGAAGAGAGCCATGCCTCTCGACACCTCGACCCCCGAAGGGCGCATCTTCTACGGCGCCATCGCCCTCGCCCTCGTGGCCGCGGTGGCCGTCGGCGGTTGGCGTGGCGCTGCCGCCGGCAGTGGCGTGCTCGTAGGCGCGGTGTTCAGCATCCTGAATTACGTCTGGCTGCGCTCGGGCGCCAATGCGCTCCTCGCCGCCGCCGCCGGGCAGCAAATGACGCGGCCCATGTACCGCGGCGCGGTGATGTTTCTGGTCCGCTTCGCGTTGCTCGGCCTCTGCGTTTACGCTATACTAATCAGTCGTTTGGTGCCTCTGCCGCCGGTTCTGGGAGGCTTGTTTGTCGTTCCCGCGGCCGCGCTGCTGGAGGGACTGCGGCTCTTGGCCGCACCCCAGGCTTCCGAATAGAAACTTTGACTGTGACCGTTTAGCATGCCTGAACAAATCTGGTTCACCCACATCCTGAACGCCCTCTTCGCGGCGCCGGTCGACGGTCTGTTCCACCTCCTCGGCATTCCCGTCCTCTATCCTGCCGCGCCCATTACCAATACCTTCGCCCTCGAAGTCCTGACCGCCCTGATTCTGGTTATTATCGCCACCCTCGTGCGCAGCCGCCTTTCTGTCGAGCGTCCCGGCGCCATCCAGCAATCGGTCGAGCTGAGCTGGAACGCCATCGGCGATCACGGCGAAGAAGTCATCGGCCATGGCGGCAAGCGCTTTCTACCCTTCCTGTTCACCTTGTTCTTCTTCATCCTGATCGGCAATCTGATGGGCCTGGTACCCAGTCTCGATTCGCCCACCGCCGGCATCGAAACCACGCTCGGTCTGGCTCTCGCCACGTTTGTCTACTTCCACGCCGTCGGCTTGAAAAAGCTCGGCATCGTGAAGTACGCCAAGTCCTTCGCCGGGCCCATGATCTTTCTGGCCCCACTCATGGTGCCGCTCGAAATCATCAGCAGCTTCGCCCGCATCCTCTCCCTCAGCGTTCGTCTCTTCGCCAACATGTTCGCGGGCGAGATGATCACCACTATCTTTCTGGCGCTGCTGCCCATCGCCGGCATCGCCTTCATGGGCCTGCACGTCTTCATCGCCATCTTGCAGGCCTACATCTTCATGGTTTTGGCGATGGTCTATCTCTCCGGCGCCACCGCCGAGGAGCACTAGGCCATGCCCGTCCCGCAGCACCCCGCCGCGTGAGACCGTAACGCCCCCGCGCCTACGGGAACCACCTCCAGTGGGGAATTTCATTGCCGTTCAAACAAGGAGCTCTCATGCGTACTAAATTGATGTACCTTTTTGCCACTCTCAGTGCCATTTTGTTTGCCGCCCAGCCCCTGCTCGCGCAAGGCGGCGCTGCCGGTTCTTCGGCCATTAAGCTCGGCGCCGTCGGCATGGGCATTGCCTCCGGCATCTGCGGCATCGGCCAGGGCATGGCGACCAAAGGCGCCGCTGAAGGCGCGGCCCGCAATCCCGGCGCCATTGCCCACGTGCGCTTTGCCCTCATCTTCGGTATTGTCATGATTGAGTCGCTGGCGCTCTACACCTTCGTCATCGTCCTTCTCGGCTACTAAGGACACCCAGCGATCAGCGATCAGCCTTCAGCTTGCCCGTCGCGGCGGAAAGCTGATTGCTGACGGCTGATAGCCTATACTGTTGTAGGTTTTGGGGCGCCTAGCTCAGTTGGTTAGAGCGCGGTCCTCACACGGCCGAGGTCACTGGTTCGAGCCCAGTGGCGCCCACCAGGAATATTCCGTGCGGATGATTGAAGTCCAGGAACTGCGGTTGCACCCGGTGCCTTTCGCTTTGCACTGGACCGCCGGCAAAGATGAGGCTCTGGCCGAAGTGCCGGAAGTCACCGGTGAGTTGCATTTCGAAGGCAAAGCGCGCCTGGTCGGCGAAGGCATGCGCCTGCAAGGCCATGTCCGCGGCGACATCGCCCCCGCCTGCGCGCGTTGCCTCGAACCCATCTCTATGACGGTCGACCGCGACGTGGACCTCTTATACGAGCCCGAAGCCCTCATCGGCGATAGCGCCGAAGCGGAAATTCACGCCGCCGATACCGAAGTGGCCTTCTTTTCCGGCCCCGGCGTCGACCTGGAGGAAGTGGCGCGCGAGCAGATCCTGCTGGCGCTGCCCATGCAGCCGCTCTGCAAGTCAGATTGCAGGGGTCTCTGTGCCCGCTGCGGCGCCAACTTGAATCAAGGGCCGTGCCCATGCGCGCCCGCCGCCGACGACCGCTGGAGCGCCCTCAAATCGCTGCGCCCGCCCGGCCAAAACAAATAGCGATCTGGAGAATTTTCAATGCCTAATCCCAAACGACGCCATTCCCATCAGCGCACCAGCACCCGCCGGGCGCACGATTTTCTTACCGCGGGCTCGCTGTCGGAATGCCCCAACTGCCATGAGCAGAAGCTGCCCCACCGCGCCTGCCCGCGCTGCGGTTTTTACAAGGATCGCGAGATCTTCGAAGTCAAGGAGAAGAAGTAGCTCCACCCTTCCGTGTCCACTCCACTGACAATTGCTTTGGATGCCATGGGCAGCGACCACGCCCCGGCGCCGGAGGTGGATGGCGCGGTCGCCGCAGTTCGGGAGTACGGAGTTAAAATCCTCCTCGTCGGTTTGGAGGACCGCCTTCGCCACGCTCTCGACTCCTATAAGCCCGCCGACCGTCAGCACATCGAAATCGTCCCGGCTACCGAAGTCATCACCATGGAGGACAAGGCCGTGCGCGCGGTCCGCACCAAGCGCGACTCCTCCATCCATGTCTGCGCCCGCCTGGTGAAATCCGGCCGCGCCGTGGGGCTGGTGAGCGCCGGCAACACCGGTGCCGTGATGGCCACCAGCAAGCTCATGCTGGGCAGCCTCGAAGGCGTTCAGCGCCCCGCCCTCGCCACCGTCGTGCCCACCGCCGGCGGCCGCGCCGCTATCCTCATTGATGTGGGCGCCAACGTCGACTGCCGTCCCGAGCACCTCGAGCAGTTCGCCATCATGGGTTCGATCTATGCCCGCGTGATTCTGGGCTGCGACCGCAAAGACGCCGTCGAAGGACCGCGTGTCGGCCTGTTGTCGATCGGCGAAGAGGAAATCAAAGGCAACGAGTTGACCCGCGAAGCCCTGGGCCTGCTCCGCCAATTGCCCCTCAATTTCGTGGGCAACGTCGAGGGCCGTGACATCTATCGCGGCAAGGTCGATGTCATCGTCTGCGACGGCTTTGTCGGTAACGTCGCCCTCAAAATCAGCGAAGGCCTGGTCGAAGCCGTGCGCAGCACCCTCCGCCACGAGCTCTCCCGCACCCTGCGCAACAAAATCGGCTACCTCCTGGCCCGCCCCGCCTTTGCCGCCCTGCAAAAACGCCTCGACTATTCCGAATATGGCGGCGCCCCGCTGCTGGGCGTGCGCGGCAGCGTCATCATCTGCCACGGTCGCAGCAACGCCAAAGCCATCAAGAGCGCCATCCGCGTCGCCGCCGATTCCGCCACCCACGCCATCAACCACCAGATCGAAACCCAACTCGGCCGCCTCCAACCCGCCCCCAGCGCCTCCGCCCCCGATGCCGATCCCGCCCCCCGCCCCCTGGCATGACTCCCGAGCCTGATACTGAAATACTGATCTACTGAAATACTGAAATACTTCCCATGAAAATTGCCTTCCTTTTCCCCGGCCAGGGCTCCCAATACGCCGGCATGGGCCACGACCTACAGCAGCACTTTCCGGTTGCGGCGGAGGTTTTCGCCACCGCTGATGCGGCCCTCGGCGAGCCCCTCTCCCAGCTTTGCTTTCAGGGCCCCGAAGAGCAGCTCAAACTCACCGCCAACACGCAACCAGCGATTCTTACCGTCTCGGTCGCCGCCGCGCGCGTCCTCGCCGAACGCGGCCTCAAGCCCGATTACGTCGCCGGTCACAGCCTGGGCGAATACTCGGCCTTGGTGGCGGCCGCCTGTCTCGACTTCAAAGAAGCCGTCAAAGTTGTCCGCCGCCGCGGCGAACTGATGCAAGAAGCCGTCCCCGCTGGCCAAGGCGCCATGGCGGCAATCCTGGGTATGGAAGCCGAGGCCGTCATCGCCCTCTGCGCCGAAGCCGCCCAGAGCGAGGTCTGCTCGCCCGCCAACTTCAACTCCCCCGGCCAGATCGTGATCGCCGGTGACAAGGCCGCCGTCGATCGCGCCGTCGAGCTCGCCTCCTCGCGTGGCGTCAAAGCCATTCCGCTGCCCGTCAGCGCTCCCTTCCATTGCGCCCTCATGGCCCCCGCGCAGGAAACGCTGCAGTGGGACCTCTGGAACACCTATTTTTCCGAGCTGGAAATGCCGCTCATGACCAACGTTGATGCCGAGCTGATCGAAGCCGCCGAAGAAGCCCGCGACGGCCTCATCCGTCAGGTCACCGCTCCCGTCCAATGGGAGCGCTCCATGCGCGGTTTGCTCGAAAAAGGTGTCACCCACTTCATCGAAGTCGGCCCCGGCAAGGTCCTGAGCGGCCTCATGCGCCGCATCGACCGCGGCGCGGTCACCTGCAACGTCGAAGATTCTTCCTCACTCGAAAAAACTCTGGAGGCGATGGCACATGCCTGACATCAGTCATCAGTCATCAGTCATCAGCCATCAGTCGGGTGGTCGCGTGGCTCTGGTGACCGGCGCTTCGCAGGGCATTGGGCGCGCGATTGCGCTGGCGCTTGCCGCCGACGGTTGCGCCATCGCGTGCGCCGCGCGCAACGCCGAAAAGTTGGCCGCGGTCGTCGCTGAAATTGAAGCCGCCGGCAGCCGCGCCCTCGCCGTCCCTATGGACGTGGCCGACGAAGCCCAGGTCAAAGCCGGCGTGCAGCAAGTCATCGCCCAGCTCGGCAAATGCGACATCCTGATCAACAACGCCGGCATGACACGCGATCAGCTCCTGCTGCGCATGAAAAAAGCGGACTGGGACGCCGTCCTCGCCACCGATCTCACCGGCGCCTTTCTCACCTCGCAAGCCGTCCTGCCCGGCATGGTGCGCGCCCACTGGGGCCGCATCATCAATATCGCGAGTGTGGTCGCCCAGAGCGGCAATCCCGGCCAGACCAATTACGTCGCCGCCAAAGCCGGCCTCATCGGTTTCACCAAAGCTTTGGCGCTCGAGGTCGCCTCGCGTCAGATCACCGTCAACGCCGTCGCCCCCGGCTTCATTGCGACCGCCATGACCGCATCGCTCGGCGACAAGGTGCAGGAGGCGCTGCTCGCGCGCGTGCCCCTCGGCCGCATGGGCAGTGAAGCCGATATCGCCGCCGCCGTATCCTTTCTGGCCAGTGATCGCGCCGCCTACATCACCGGAGAAACGCTCGCCGTCAACGGTGGGCTATATTTGGCATAGGAGAAAAAAGGGAATGTTCAACACCCGCGGCATCAAACTCACTTGGCTGGGCCAGTCTACCTACCGCATCCAGTCCAACGGTAAAACCTTCTATCTGGATCCCTTCCTGACGCCCAATCCGTTCTGTCCGGAAAGCGAAAAGAACCCCACTCAGGCCGATTTCATCCTGGTCACCCACGGTCACGCCGATCACACCAGTGACTTGGTGGCGCTCGCCAAGCGTACGCACGCCAAAGTGGTCTGCATGCTCGAACTCGGCCTCTGGCTCGAAAAAGAAGGCATTCCCGCTGACCAGATCATCGGTTGCCACAAAGGCGCCACCATCGAGCTGGGCGGCGCCAAAATTTCCATGGTCCATGCCGATCACTCCAGCAGCGTGAAGGGTCCGGATGGGCTCGCCATCTACACCGGCGAGGCCGCCGGCTTCATGATTCATTTTGCCGAAGGCCTGCGCACCTACTTCGCCGGCGACACCGCCGTCTTTGGTGACATGCGCCTGCTCGCCGAAATCTATCAGCCCGAGGTCGCCTTCCTGCCGATGGGCGATTTCTTTACCATGGGTCCCATGGAAGCCGCGCACGCCTGCCGCCTGCTCGGCGTCCCCTACGTCGTGCCCAATCACTTCGCCACCTTCCCGGTGCTCACTGGCACGCCCGCCGGCCTGCGCCAGCAACTCCAGGCCGCCGGCACGCCCTGCGAAGTCTGCGAGATAAAGCCCGGCCAGACGATATGATTGTCAACCCTCCCGTCGAAGACTATCTCTACGGCCTGCTGCCGCCCAGCCCGCCCGTGCTGGCGGAAATGGAATCCCAGGCTAAGCAGCGTTCGCTCCCCATCATCGGCCCCATGGTCGCCCGCTGCCTCGCGCTCCTCACCCGCCTCGTGGGCGCCAAGCGCGTCTTCGAGCTCGGCTCCAACATCGGCTACTCCACTCTCTGGTGGGCCTCGGCGGTCGGCGAGGGCGGGGAAGTGTTCTACACCGACCTCAGTTCCGATCTGGCCGCCGAAGCCCGCGGCTACTTCGAGCGCGCCGGCCTTGCCGATCGCATTCGTACGTGCGTTGGCGATGCGCTCCAGTCACTCGCCTCGACACCCGGTGAGCTCGACATCATCTTCATCGACCACGACAAGCCGCAATATCCCGCCGCGCTCCGCCAAGCCCTCCCGCGCCTCCGAACCGGCGGCCTGCTGGTCGCCGACAACGTTCTCTGGCGCGGCCAGGTCGCCGAGCCTGCAACCGATGAAGAAACGCGGGCCATCATCGAATTCAACCGCCTGCTCTATGCTGACCCCCGCCTCGAGCCCGTGATCCTGCCCCTCCGCGACGGCGTCGCCGTAGCACGGAAGCGTGCGGCATGATTAAACTGGACCTCGTTCACTCACTCGAAGTCGAGGAGTTCCTCCTCACCCGCCTGGCCTTCTCCCCCGACGGCTCCGAAATCGCCGTTGGCCACAAGCAATTTCAAAGCTACGCCGTCGAGACCGGCGCCCCCCACGCCAGTTTCGTCTTCCCGGAACTGCTGGCACAGTTGGCCTATAGCCCCGACGGCCGCTTCGTCGCTGCCGCTAACGTGGGCGACAACCACCCCGCCACGCGCGGCCGCGTGAGCCTGTTTCAGGCCGCAACCGGTGCTCAGCTCTGGACCTCCGAATCGCAGCGTCCCGTCGAAACCTGCGCCTTTAATGCCGGCGATCTCTTCTGGAACGCCGGCGAATCCCTCGCCGGTGCGCACTGCGACCCGCAAGCCGCGCTCGCCGCCCTTCCCGTGCCCAACCTGCAAATCCGCGCCCTCGCCTGCAAAGATGGCGGCTGGGTCTGCTTTGGCCGCGAAACCGTCGGCGCTGTCCAGCAGGTCGAAGGCGCCGATCTCATTTTCCGCAAGTTCCGCGTCCTCACTCTCGACCGCCTGGGCGCCGTCCAGAAGAATTTCGATCTCGGCATCGGCGCCGGCGTCCACGCCCTCTCGCCCGACGGCAAACTCCTCGCCGCCGAAATGGTCGACTTCAAGAACAACGAGCGCCATGTCTCCCTCATCGACGTGGAAACCGGCGTCGAAGCCAACCTCCTGCCGCTCGAGGCCAACACTCTCCCCGTCCTCGCCTTCGGTGCCGGCTCCGACTACTTCCTGGTGATGAAAGAAGACGCCGAGGCCAACTTCAACCTCATCCGCCTCTGGCGCACCAGCGACCTCAAACTCCTCGGCGAAGCCCAGGTCGATCTCGCCTTCCACAGCCTCGCCACCTGCCTCGACCACTCCCTTCTCGCCTGCCTCGGCGGCGGTAAACTCGACCTGTTCTCGCTAAGTTAGCGCACTCAGCTACGTCTAGGGTGTACTCAAATGGCGGCAGCTTGGAGGATCCCTGAGCGCCAGCGGCCGGACGCTGCCGGGAATCGAAGCCCGTACACTAGGCGGCCAGCGGGAGCGATCATGGCAATAGGTGGCGAGCCACTCCGGCTATCGCCAACGCCGCCTTCAGGGCGAGGATAGTAAAGAAGCCTGCATCCATCGCTTAAGGATTCATAACTATGCAAATCGGGGAATTGGCGGCCAAGGCGGAAGTGAAGATCTCCACCATACGTTTCTACGAGCGTGCGGGGCTGTTGCCTGCGCCCGGCCGCAGCCAGGGCGGCCGCCGCCTCTACCAGGCGCGTGATCTGCAGCGGCTCCGCTTCATCCGCCAGGCGCAGGAATTCGGCTTTGCCCTGAACGACATCCGCCACCTGCTCGCAACCCGCGAACACGGCGGGGCCGTCTGTTCTGAAGTGCAGACTCTGGCCCAGCGCGAGCTGGCGCGCACCGATTACAAACTCGAGCACCTGCGAGCGTACCGCCGCGAGCTGCAGCGCACGCTTGCCCGCTGGCAGCAGCAGCCGCAGCCCACCTGCTCCTCGCGCGAAATCTGTGGCCTGATCGAGCGCCCTCACGGGCCGATCGAAAAGATATGAACTGTCGGGCCGTCCCTGCCCGGCGCCGGCGCCTCGCCGTGCATAAGCACCGGCTTGCCCGCCAGCTCCGCCCACGCGCGCGGCACCGGCCCGGTAACCCGCAGATCCTCCGCGTTGCCGCTCACCTGAAACACCCAGTGCCCGTCTTCTTGCCGCAGCTTGCCCGTGGCGCTCAGCAGCGCCTGGCGCGGATTGAACCCCTGCGCCCGGATCGCCTTGCGAATCTGACGTAATCCAACCCGGTTGACACGCGCCAGCGTTATTTCCGCCAGCCCCAGATTTATCTCAACTTTGACTCCCGTCACGCCCGGGATCTTGCCTACGGCCACGCTCACGGCGTGGGCGCAGACCCCTCAATCCATTCCGTAGATCGTCTGTTGAATATGCTGGTACTGCGCCCGCGCGCCCACGCCCAACGCGGCCACCAGCAGCAACAATGTCAGACCCGCTCGCTTCATAGACCCTCCTCAAAAAAAATAGCTCACGTCAATCACCACCCGGTGCCGCTCGGGCCGAAACCCCGCACCGCCGCCAGAATAGATTGGCCATTGCACGCCCGCGCTGAAGCCGATGTCTTTATGAATCAGCAACACCGAAGGTCCCAGAAACACCTGATCGCCAGAGCTGCGCACCGTGCTGTCGTGTTCACCCGTGAGCTCGGCAAAAACCCGCCAGTCCAGCCCGGGATAGTGTTGCCGCGCGGCAAACGGCCGATACCCATACACCAGACTGTAGAACGCCGTGTTCAGCGCCGCCTTTTGGCCACCTGCGCTCAGGTACTGGTCGCCAACCCCCGCCCATAGATAGTTCGTGCGCGAGGCCAGTCCCGTTGCCACCGCCGCGTAAACGCCTTTGCCCTGCGATGCCTGCGGCCCCGGTACGTCCACGCCGAAATACGCCGTGCTCTCCCGCCGCAAGCCCACAGCGGGTTCCCGCCGCTGAAAGCGCCAGCCCGTCAATGCCTCAAACTCGCCATTCGCCGCCATCATCCCGGTAAGCCGCGCCGCTGGCCGGCGCGTGTTCCCGAGCATCGCCGGCGCTGAGAACGAGATTTCCCAGTTCGCGGTTAACCCATAGGTCAGCATGGCACGCATCATTTCTGCCTCGGCCGCCTCGCCCGCGCGTCCGGCTCGGAACATGGGCGCGAAATCCAGTGTCCAGGCGCCCTTACCATTGGTCGGCGTGGCCAGCCCAAACACCGGCCCGTGGCCGTTCGCCAGTGCAGGCGTCACTGTCAGCGCCAGCGCGCATCCCAAAATGAACTGTCCTCGCAGTCGCATAAGAAAACGGGCCCGGCTCGCGCCGGGCCCGAGAGTGTCACTGTTTGATCATCGACTTCCCACAGCAGCAGTGCGGGCTTCCTTGGCCCGCACATTTCGGATTTGCGCTATGGGTCACGCGGACCTCACATCCGCAGCTCGCATCCGGGCAGCGGTAGACTTCTCCTTCCACCAATGGCATATTGCCTCCTTTCAACTTCAGGCTAATTCCTGCACTCGGGTGTAGGAGCAAGCGTTATTTTTGTGCGCACTGCGACCAACGGGAGCGACCAGTCGCGGCAACTTGGAGGCGCCCTGAGCGCCAGCGGGCGTCCGTTGCCGGGGAGCGACGTTCGGCCACAGCCCGACCAGCGGGAGGGCGGCTCCAAAAAGAGGTGGCCGTGCCACGGCAAAAAGTGGCGAGCCACTACCTGAGGCGCCGGCCGCGCTTGCCCGGGTCTTGCAGGGCAGCGATCAAGGGGCACGACAAGCGCCCGCCGCCGTCGCCACAGCGGTGCACCAGGTCGCGCAGCGCCCGCTCGATGTGGCGCAGATCGGCCAGGCGCGAGCGCACCAGCGCCAGCTTGCTTTCGCCCAGCGAGCGCGCCTCCCGGCAATGGGTTCCGTCCTCCAGGCGCAGCAGTTCGTGGACCTCACCCAGGCTGAAACCTAACCGTTGCGCATGTTTGATGAACTCCAGCCGTGCAAGATCCTCGGCGCCATAGCGCCGGATCCCTCCCAGTGGCCGGGAGGGCACGGCGAGCAAGCGCCGACGCTGGTAGAAGCGGATCGTTTCCACGTTGACGCTCGCCCGCCGGGCCAGTTCGCCAACCGTCATCCTCGGGGCCGTATCCACTGTGAGGAGCATGCAAACATTCCCCTTGACTCCGTACTTAAGTACGGTTCTAGTCTAGCAGTGGAGGCAGAAAAAGCGATGGCGGCGAACCCAACAACGGAAGCATCCAACCCGCGCGGAACTGGCAAAGGCTGGCTGGCGGCGGGAGGCGTACTCGCCATTCTGGCCTCAGCCTGCTGCCTGGGACCATTGCTTTTTGTGGCCGTAGGCTTGGGCGGCGTTTGGCTAAGCCACTTGCAGAACCTCGAACCCTATCGCCCCATCTTTCTGGCGGTAGCCGCGATTGCGCTTGCTCTGGCTTACCGTGTCATATTTCGCTCTTCCCCGGCGTGCGCACCCGCAAAAATGTGCGCCCGGCCGCCGGTGCGCCGGCTCTACCGCTCCCTCTTTTTCGTCGTGGCCGCGCTGCTGCTGCTGGCATTTGCTTTTCCCTATCTGGCGCCAGTGTTTTACTGATCGATACTCAGGAGGCTCGCAATGAAACGTCTCGTTCTCAATTCCGTTCTCTCACTCGCGTTGCTCTCTTTTCTTTCCGCCCCCGCTTGGGCAGCAACGCGCACCGTGGTACTTTCCGTTCCCGGAATGACCTGCCCGGTTTGTCCGATAACCGTCAAGACGGCACTGCAGCGCTCCCCCGGCGTTGAACAGGTCACGGTCAATTTCAGCCGCAAAGAAATTCGCGTCAGCTACAACGACGCCAAAACCAATGTTGCAGCCTTGGAGAAGGTTACGGCTCGAGCCGGTTACCCTTCGCACGTCGAAAAAGCCAAGCAAAAATAGGAGGAGTCTCGATGCCCCAAACCATTCACACGGATGCAGTCGACCTGCTCATCATCGGCGGCGGGTCAGCAGGGTTCGCGGCGGCCATCGCGGCTGCGGAATTAGGAGCCTCGGTCACCATGGTGGAGCGGGGAACTTTGGGTGGCACCTGCGTTAATGTAGGCTGCGTTCCCTCCAAGACCATGATTCGAGCCGCTGAGGCTTCCCATCGCGCTGGCCACGCCGCCTTTGCCGGCGTCCGTACCCACGCGGAGCCCGTAGCGCTGGAGGCTATCGTGGCGCAAAAAGACGAACTCGTCGCCTCCTTGCGCCAAAGCAAATACAGGGATGTGCTGGCCGCATATCCTTCCGTCAAGCTGGCGGTCGGCAGCGCGCGGTTGGGCCGGGATGGCCTCGTCAGCGTGGGAGGCGAACCCGTCCCCGCAGGCAAAGTGCTCCTGGCCACCGGTGCGCGGCCCTGGGCGCCGCCCATCTCAGGGCTGGCTGACGTCCCCTACCTGACCAGCACCGAGGCTCTGGCGCTCAGCACCATTCCCCGTCGCCTCATTGTGCTGGGCGGCGGGGCAGTCGGGCTGGAACTGGCGCAGATGTTCGCGCGCCTGGGCAGTCAGGTGACCGTATTAGAAGCCGCACCGCGGATCCTTCCCGGCGAGGACGCCGAAATCAGTGAGCTGTTGGTGGACTATCTACGCGGCGAAGGCATGACGATCCGTGCGGGCGCCATGGTGACCGGGGTCACCGGGCAGCCGGGGGCATACCAGTTGCGCCTCCGCGAAGGTAGCGCCAATACAGTGTTGGAAGCCGAACAGCTTCTCGTCGCTACGGGTCGGCGCGCCAATACGGCCGGCCTGGGGTTGGAATCTGCTGGAATCCGCCTGGGCGCCAAGGGCGAGATCCTGGTGAGCGATCATCTGGAAACCAACCACGCCGGAATTTACGCTGCCGGAGATGTAATCGGCGATCCCATGTTCGTGTACGTGGCGGCCTACGCCGGAAATCTGGCTGCGACCAACGCCCTGCAGGGTAACCAGCGGCGCTATGACCTGAGCGCGTTGCCTCGGGTGACCTTTACCGATCCTGCCGTGGCTTCCGTAGGCTTAACCGAGGCGCAGGCCCGGGAGCAAAATGCAACCGAATGGCGGCAGCTTGGAGGAGGCCTGAGCGCCAGCGGGCGGACCCTGCCGGGAATCGAAGCCCGCACTCCAAGCGACCAACGGGAGCGACCAGGGCAAAAAGTGGCGAGCCACATCAGGGTTGCCCGGCTGCCCATGTCCTATGTGCCCCGCGCGCTGGCGGCGCGCGACACCCGGGGTATGATCAAACTCGTGGCTGGCGATAACGGTCTACTCCTGGGTGCTCACTTTCTCGCGCCAGAAGCAGGGGAAATGGTCCAGGCGGCTGCGACCGCCATCCGCTTCCATATCCCCGTCGACGAACTCGCCTCTATGTTCCACCCGTACTTGACCAACGCGGAAGGCCTGAAGCTCGCCGCACAAACATTCACTCGAGATGTAAAAAAACTATCCTGCTGCGCTGCTTAAAAAACCGTAACCGGATTGCGCCGGGCGCATCATCCATAAGGAACCGTGACCAGGCCACTCGATCTCCTCGTAATTGGCAGCGGATCCGCTGCCCAGACGATCGCTCACCAGTGCCGTGCGGCCGGCTGGCAAGTGGCCATCGTGGACTCGCGGCCCTTCGGCGGAACCTGCGCTTTGCGCGGTTGCGACCCCAAAAGAGTTCTGGCGGGCGCTGCCGAAGCGGTGGCTTGGGGACGGCGCCTGCAAGGCAAGGGGATCTTGGCCCCGCCCACCATCGACTGGCCCGCCCTTATGCGCTTCAAGCGCACCTTCACCGACCCCGTTCCTGCCGCCCGGGAAGACAGTTTCCGCAAGGCTGGCATCACCGCCTACCACGGCCGCGCCCGGTTCGTCACTCCAACCACAATCCGTATCGGTGAGGAACAGCTCGAGCCGCGCCGTGTGGCGATTGCCGCTGGCGCCAAGCCCGTGCCGCTCGCTATCCCTGGCGCAGAGCTCTTGACCACCAGCGAACAGTTCCTGGATCTTGACACGCTCCCACGCCGGATCACTTTTGTGGGTGGGGGTTACGTTTCCTTCGAATTCGCCCACATTGCTGTACGTGCCGGAGCCGAAGTAACGATCTTGCATCGCGACGCCCGCCCGCTGGCGCATTTTGATCCCGACCTCGTGGAGGTGCTCGTCGCCAAAACCCGCGCCCTGGGTGTCCGGGTCGAACTCGATACCCCGGTGCGCTCCCTGGAGCGTACCGGCCAGGACCTCACCGTCCGTGCCGGACCGGAGTCAGCGCCCCGCTCGTTCCTCACGGATCTGGCGGTGCACGGCGCCGGTCGCATCGCCGACATTGACGATATGAACCTGGACGCAGGCGGCGTGACCTGGAACCGCCACGGCGTCGCGGTCAATGAGTTTTTGCAGAGCATTTCCAACCCGTCCGTCTACGCCGCCGGCGATGCGGCCGCCACCGCCGGTGCGCCACTGACGCCCGTGGCCGGCTATGAGGGTCAGGTCGTGGCAGCCAATTTGCTCCATGGCAACCACACCACCGCCAATTACGCCGGCTTGGCCTCGGTCGTCTTCACCGTGCCGCCGCTGGCCACCGCCGGCCTGAGCGAACAGGAAGCTAAAACCAAAGGCCTACGCTTCCGCACCCACCGCGAAGACACCAGCGGCTGGTACTCCTCCCGTCGTGTCGGCGAAAACTACGCTGGCTTCAAAGTGCTGATTGAAGAGGACAGCAACAAAATCCTCGGCGCTCATCTCCTCGGCCCCGGCGCCGAAGAGACGATCAATCTCTTCGCCTTGGCGATTCGCTCCGGCCTCCGCATCCAGGCCCTCGCCGATCCCCTCTTTACCTATCCTACCCACGCCTCCAACCTGCCCTACCTGCTGTGAAGCCGCTACGACAACTAAGATCTCGCCACACCGCTCTCAGCGTTGTGCTGTGCCTCGCGGCCATCACGGCGATTTTCGGACCTGCCTCCGCCAGAGGGCAAGACAAAATCGCCCCCCTGCATATCCATGTCGGCCAGCAGGCGCCCGCTTTTGTCTTGCCCTCAGCGGAGAGTGGATTGGTTAAGCTGCGCCGCTATCGCGGGCACAGTGTGCTCATCGACTTTTATCGCGGCTATTGGTGACCCTACTGCATGGGCGAACTCGGTGAGTTCGCGAAGCACGCAGGCGAGTTTAGAGCTCTTGATGTCCAAATCCTGGCGATCAGCGTTGATCCCATCGCCAAAGCCCGCTGGGTACACGATCACCTCCACACTCCTTTCCCCATTCTGTCGGATGCGAAACAACAGGTCATGAAACTGTATGGCACCCGCTCTCCGGAGTACCGAAATCTCCTGGGCATCAGCGTCAACACGCCGACACTGGTGCTGATTGATCAACAGGGGATCATCCGCTGGATTCATCAGGCCAGCAATTTCCGCCTGCGCGAACCGGTCGAAAAGGTTCTCGCCCAAGCCCGGAAACTCTCCCACCGCCCCAAGCCACGAAATAATCCCCCATCTCTGTAATTTCTATCGCTCCACCGGCACATATCTACTGTCCGACCATTCTCCTGACTCGCGCCGGCTTGGAAAGCATACCCGCCAGGCCGGCGCGAGCATAAACGAAAGGACCGATTCCCTATGTGCTGCAAATGTAACCGCTGGCTTCTGCTCGCCCTCATCGCCATGTTCGGAGTGGCGCTGTTCGCCCACGCTCAACAGGCCATGGGCATGCAAAAAATGGATATGAATGACATGCCCTACGCCAAAATCAAGGCCATGTTGTCCAACCCCGCCATGAAGATGAACGCCATGAAAATGGCCAAAATGAACCACGTATTGCTCATGGCCGGCATGCCCGTCCAGGGCGAGAAAGTGAGCTGGACCGGCGAGTTGACCGGTGCCAACTGCTATCTCAGCCAGGGCCTGCACGGCCACAATCATGCGATGTGCGCCAAGGCCTGCGTGGCCGCGGGCTCGCCCGTCGTCTTCATTCACGGCAATCACGTCTACACCGTGCTAACCGCGACCGATGGCATGCCGCTGCCGGAGGCCGCTTACGATGACCTCGGTGTGCCCGGTGTCACGGTGCAGGGAACCATCGTCCATCGCCATGGCTCCGACGCCCTTGCGGTGATGTCGGTCGCTCGCTGATCGCACTAAACTGAAGCTTGGCCAACGCACTACCATTCACTCCCAGCCTCCCGGATCTGGTAGCCCTCCGCCGCCACGATCCGGAAGTGCTGGCGTCCGTGGTCGCTGAGAACGCGCCGGTGCTCTACCGCGTGGCGCGCGCTTGGGGTGTGCCCGAAGCCGACGCCGACGATCTGGTCCAGGAGACCTTCGTCACCTTTCTCTCCGGCCTCGACCGCTTCGAAGGCCGCAGCCAGCTTCCGCACTTGGCTGTGCGGCATTTTGCGCAACAAAATGCGCGCCTACCGCCGCACCCGCCGTTTCGAGCCGCTTTCCACTGATCCTGGCACGCAACCCGCCCCCGACCTGACCGCCGCCGCCGAAGCCGGCGCGGCCATCCGCCATTGCCTCGCCAATTTGCCGGAGCGCCAGCGCGGCGCCTTCCACCTCGAGCAACTCGACTCCGCCCCCCGCTCCGAACACAGCCGCCGCCTCGGCGTCACTCCCAGTCATTTCGCCGTCCTCCTGCACCGCGCCTACGCGATGTTGCGCGACTGTCTGGAACGCGCCGGCTGGCGCCGCAGCCCGTAAGCGCTCAACCGATGGCGATTCAACCAGCCAGCACGATCTGCGGCTGAAACAGCGTCCCAGCGATGCGCCGGCCGATAGCCAGCAGGTTGCCATCCGGGCTGAAAGCGCGCACCCGCGGCGCCTTGCTGAACTCGGGTAGGTTCGCCGCCTGCCCGTGAAGCAGCCGCGCCGCAGCTTCCGGCGGCGCCACCACCGCCGGCATCTCCGGCAGCAATTGCAGCGCAGGCAATAACGCACCGGCAAGCGTTCCGGCTTCCGCCACGGCCGCCAGCTCCTCCAGCGTGTGGCTTTGCGCCAGCGTGAATTCGCCCACGCGCGTGCGCTCGAGTTCGGCCAGATGCGCGCCCACCCCTAACGCCTGACCCAAATCGTGTGCCAGCGAGCGGACATAGGTGCCCGCCGAGCAGACCACCCGAAACTCCATCCGGTCGCCCTCGAACCTCAGCAACTCGAAGGCTCGCACCTCAATCTGAACGGGCTTCAGTACTACCGGCTGCTCACGCCGCGCCAGCTTGTAGGCCGGCACCCCGTTCACCTTTTTGGCCGAAAACGGCGGCGGCGTCTGTTGGATACTGCCGCGAAAGCGCACGAGTACTGCCTCGATGGCTGCCGCCTCCGGCAGGGAACTGCTCGTCTCGCTCACCGTCGACCCCGCAGCGTCGTAGGTGTCTGTAGCAAATCCGAAACGGATCGCACCTTGATATTCCTTCTCCCGTCCCTGAAAGAACTGCGCCAGCCGCGTCAATCGCCCCAGCAGCAGCGGCAGCACCCCCGTTGCCGCCGGGTCCAGCGTGCCCAAATGCCCCACCGAGCGTTCCTGGCAAATGCGACGCACCCTCGCCACTACATCATGCGAGGTCAGCCCGGCTGGTTTGTTGACTATTAGAGCCCCCGTCAAGGGCTTGATCCTACCACGGAGCGGTGGTAGCTTGTGCTTATCCGGCAAGTTTACGGAGGATTTGGGATGGCAACCATGCAGTCCTCGGTTTTGGCGACGGGTTCCAAACAGCAACTGGCCGACGAGCACACCCTGCTCGACACGCAACTCGAACATCTCCACCAAAAGCGCTTCCTTACGCCGGAAGAAGAACTGGAAGCTATCCGATTAAAAAAACTCAAACTCCAAGTCAAAGACGCCATGCAGCGGCTATGATCGCGCCGCGCTGATGGCGGCAGCTTGGCGGAGCCCGGAGCGCCAGCGGGCGGACCCTGCCGGGATACGAAGCCCGCACTCCGAGCGACCAACGGGAGCGACAAGGGCAAAGTGGCGAACCACCGCTACAGCGCCGCGCTCATCACCAGCGCGGCCTCTTCCGGCATGCGGTAATACGCCGGCCGGCGCCCGCAGGGCGCAAACCCAAAGCCGCGATAGAACTCCTGCGCCAGCGCGTTACCCTCCCGTACTTCCAGAAACATCGTTCGCACGCCCCGCTCGCGCGCCAGCGTTCGCGCCGCCTCCAGCAACGCCGAGCCGATATGCAACCGGCGGAAGCTGGGCGACACCGCAATCGCCTGCAGCTCCGCCTGATCGGCCGCAAACTCCAGCACGCTGTAACCGACGCAGGTCTGGTCTGCAACATCGGCAACAAATGTCACCCGGGAAGGATGCGGCGCAAAATGCGCTGCTCCCCAGGCGCTCGCGCCGAAACAGGTCTGCGCCACGCTGACAATCGCGTCCACGTCGGCCGGCGTCGAACGCCGGATCTGGAAAACCGCAGTCTCTTCCATTACGTGCCCCAGCGCGCTCCCAGATAGCGCGCATCGAGCCTCAGCACATCATCGGCTGCCCCCGGCTGCCGCCGCCAGCGCGCCAGCGCCAGCCGCCCCACCGCTGGCGCCAGCCGGGGCTCGATGGCTTCGAGCACCGGCCAGCGCGCCGTTAGCGCCGCATCCGGCGTCACCGCCTTGCCTCTCCATTGCTCCAGTTTCGAGGCGAACGCCTCCGCTGCTTCCTCTTCTTCAACACCGTCCCGCCGCACATAGACCATATTCCGACCCGCATCCATCACCGCCAACGTGTGCTCGTCCTCGCTCGCGCCCGCTACCGCCTCCAGCGTTCCCACGGCAACCGCGGGCGTATGGTTCGTCTCCATCAGCGCCTTCACCGTCGCCAGCCCGATCCGGACTCCCGTGAACGAACCCGGCCCATCCGCCACGGCAAGCAAGCCCAATGCTGCCGGCCTCAGTCCCTGCGCCCGCAGCAGCCGCTCAATGGCTGGAATCAATGTGGCCGCGTACGCCCGCCCCTCCAGCCCCTCGCACCCCACGCATCTGTCTCCCTCGAATAGCGCCAGACTGCCGTGTTGCGATGCTGTTTCCAGCGCCAAGGTCCACATGGTTTGGGGGTCGTGCGAATGCCGAATGTTATGATTCTCGCATGGCGACCACCCGCCCGATGCGCACCGCCAGCCGGAAGACAGTACGCGCAGGCCGAGCTGGGGCTCTCGGGGCCTCCAGCTCGGCCGAGCGTCAAGCCGGGGTCAATGACGCAGTGCGTCGTTTACGGGCGCAGCCACGCCAGGCCCCGCGCCACTCAATCGACCTCGCCCGCATCGAGCGTGCCGTCCGCGAAATTATCATCGCCATCGGCGAAGATCCAGAACGCGAAGGCCTGCGACGCACCCCGCGCCGCATCGCTCGCTCTTATGCCGAACTGACCGCCGGTTTGCGCACGGACCCCCGCGTTTACCTCAAAACCATTTTCCACGTGAAGTACAACCAGATCGTTCTGCTGCGCAACATCCCCTTCCACTCCATTTGCGAGCATCACTTTCTGCCCTTCGTCGGCCACGCCCACGTCGCCTACCTGCCCGACAAACGCGTGGTCGGCCTCAGCAAGCTCGCCCGCGTGGTTGAAGCCTTTTCCCTCCGCCCCCAGGTCCAGGAGCGGCTCACCGACCAAATTGCCGATGCCATCATGGAGGGACTGCAGCCGCTCGGCGCCCTCGCCGTCCTCGAAGGCTCCCACACCTGCATGACCATCCGTGGCATCCAGAAGCCCGGCACCGCCATGGTGACCAGCGCCATCCGCGGCATCTTCGTCGAAAGCCAGGCCAGCCGCAATGAGGTCCTCAACCTCATCTACGGCTCCGCCGGCCTGTAATTCTGCACCACTGGCCAACCCTCCTTCGGCTTTTCACGTCTAACTATTCATAGCGGATCAGCGCCGGGCAGCCCGCCGGCCCCGCTCTGCCAGCGCGCCCCCGTGTGTGCCGCAGCCTCGTGGGTGCGCACCGCCGATCCAACAGTCAAGCTATGCCCGCCCCTCTCGCCGACCCCCAGACCCATCGATCGCCAGACCGACAGACCCTTCCTCTGTTCCATCTATTTTTCGGCATGTGCCACCCCATTCCAGCAAGAACTCCGGCAAACACGCCACTTTGCGATGCAAAGTGGCACACTTTGGAGCGCGAATGGAACAACCAATGGAACACCGCGCCGCACGGCTTGCGGCGGCTTGGAGGATCCCTGAGCGCCAGCGGGCGAACCCTGCCGGGAATCGGAGCCTGCCCTCCAAGCGACCAACGGGAGCGACCAGGGCAAAAAGTGGCGAGCCACCCATCGTAAAATAGAGCTGTGGCGAGCGTGACACAATCCAGCCTGGCCGATGCTGCCTTCCAGGCCCGCCTCGACGAGGGCATCAAGGTCGAACCGCGCGATCCCATGCCCGATGCCTATCGCAAGACCCTCATCCGCCAAATCTCGCAGCACGCCCACTCCGAAATCGTCGGCCAGCTCCCCGAGGGCAACTGGATCAACCGTGCCCCCACGCTCCAGCGCAAAGCCATCCTCCTGGCCAAAGTGCAGGACGAGTGCGGCCACGGCCTCTATCTGTACTGCGCCGCCGAGACCCTGGGCGTCGGACGCGCCCAACTCATTGACGACCTGCTCACCGGCAAAGCCAAGTATTCCAGCATCTTCAACTACCCCACGCTCACCTGGGCCGACATCGGCGCTGTCGGCTGGCTCGTCGACGGGGCCGCGATCATGAATCAAATCCCGCTCTGCCGCTGCTCCTACGGCCCCTATTCGCGGGCCATGATCCGCATCTGCAAAGAGGAGAGTTTTCACCAGCGCCAGGGCTTCGACATTTTGGTGAAGCTGTCTCAGGGAACCGCCGAGCAAAAAGCCATGGCGCAGGACGCCCTCAACCGCTGGTGGTGGCCTTCACTGATGATGTTCGGCCCGCCCGACGTCGCCTCGGCGCACTCGGCGCAGTCGATGGCCTGGAAGATCAAGCTCATCTCCAACGACGGCCTGCGCCAGAAGTTCATCGACCAGACCGTGCCCCAGGCCGATTACCTTGGCCTGCGCGTTCCCGATGAACAGCTCAAGTGGAACGAAGAGCGCGGCCATTACGACATCGGTCCCATTCCCTGGGAGGAGTTCAACCAGGTCATTCGCGGCCACGGCCCCTGCAACCGCGACCGCCTCGAAACCCGTCGCCGCGCGCACGAGGAAGGCGCCTGGGTCCGCGCCGCCCTTGACGCTCACGCCGCCAAACATGCTGGAGAGTAGCCATGCTTTATGAAGTGTTTATCCGCAGCCAGCACGGCGTGGCGCACAAGCACGTGGGCAGCCTCCACGCCCCCGACGCCGAAATTGCCATGAACAATGCGCGCGACATCTTCACCCGCCGCAACGAAGGCATCAGCATCTGGGTCGTCCCCTCGGAGGCGATCACCGCCAGCGCCCCCGGCGACAAACAACCCCTCTTCGACCCCGCCCAGACCAAGGTCTATCGCCATCCCGGCTTCTTCAAAGTCCCTCCCGAGGTCAAAAACATATGACCGCGCCGTTCGAGTTCTGTCTAAGGTTGGGCGATACGGACCTGATCCTGAGCCAACGCCTGGGCGAGTGGTGCGGCCACGGCCCAGTGCTGGAAGAGGACCTGGCGCTCGCCAACGTCGCTCTCGATCTCCTCGGCCAGGCGCGGCTCTGGCTCACGCTCGCGGGCGAGCGCGAAGGCTGCGGACGCAGTGAAGATCAGCTTGCCTACCTGCGCGACGCGGGTGCGTTCCGCAATCTGCTGCTGGTCGAACAGCCCAATGGCGATTACGCCCACACGATGACGCGGCAGTTCTTCTTTGACGCCTGGCACCTGCCCTTGCTGGAAACGCTCGGGTCGAGCTCCGATGCAGCCATAGCCGCCATCGCCGCCAAGGCCTCGCGCGAGGCCGCCTATCATCTGCGCCGCAGCCGCGACTGGATCATCCGCCTTGGCGATGGCACCGAAGAAAGCCACCGGCGCATGGAAACCGCCATCGCTGCCCTCTGGCCCCTCACCGGTGAAATGTTCGCCGCCGATGCGGTCGACAGCAGCGTGATCGATCTGGAAGCTCTGCGCCCGCGCTGGCAATCCGAAATTGAATCTACGTTTGCCCATGCGACCTTGGCCGTGCCCTCCGATGCCTGGATGCAGCACGGCGGCAAGCAAGGCGTTCATACCGAAAAACTCGGTACGCTGCTCGCCGAAATGCAGTTCCTGCAGCGCGCCTATCCGGGAGCGCAATGGTAGAGGTCGGGAAAATCCGCGAATGGCTCGAGGCTGTGCCCGACCCGGAGATCCCCGTGGTCTCGGTCGTGGACCTGGGCATCTTGCGCGATGCCGCCTGGCACGGCGACGAGCTGGAAGTTACCATCACGCCCACCTATTCCGGCTGCCCCGCCGTTGCCGTAATCGCCCACGATATCGAAGCCGCGCTGCACGCGCACGGTGTCGCGCGCGTCAAGCTGACCACCCGCCTCTCGCCGCCCTGGACCACCGACTGGCTCAGCCCGCAGGGCAGGGAAAAGCTGCACGGCTTCGGAATCGCCCCCCCGGAACTCAACGCCATCGCTCCGCGCGTGCATTGCCCACACTGTGGCTCCTCCCAGACCGAATGCGTCAGTGCCTTCGGCTCGACCCCTTGCAAGGCTCTCTACCGCTGCCGCGCCTGCCGTGAACCCTTCGACTACTTCAAACCCCTGCGATGAGCGTTTACCACCCTCTGCAGATCGCCGCGGTGACGCCCGAGACACGCGACGCGGTGACCGTCACCTTCGCCGTCCCGCCTGAACTGCACGACGCCTTCCGCTTCACCCAGGGCCAGCACCTCAACGTGCGTGCGCGCATCGAGGGCGAAGAGGTCCGCCGTTCCTATTCCATTTGCGAAGCCGTGCAGGCCGGCCGCTTGCGCATTCTGGTCAAGCGCCAGCCCGGCGGCGTGTTCTCAAATTGGGCCAACGATGCCCTGCAGGCCGGCCAAACTCTCGAGGTCATGCCGCCCGCGGGCCTGTTCCATATCCCTCTCGCGCCCGAGCGCCACGGCCGCTACCTGGCCATCGCGGCCGGCAGCGGCATCACGCCCGTACTTTCAATCCTCAAAACCACGCTTGCCGCCGAACCGCACAGCGACTTTACTCTCTTCTACGGTAACCGCGCCTCCAGCTCCATCCTGTTTCGGGAAGAGCTGGCCGATCTGAAAGACACCTACCTCAACCGCTTCAGCCTCGTGCACGTGATGACACGTGAGCATCAGGATCTCGATCTCCTCAATGGCCGCCTGACCGCCCAAAAATGCCAGGAGCTGCTGCGCTACTGGGGGCCGCTCGAGGCGATGGACTCAGTCTTCCTGTGCGGTCCGCATGAAATGAACCGCGAGCTGGCGCAGGCGTTCCAACAGGCTGGCTATCCAGCCGCGCGCATCAAGACCGAGCAGTTCGCCAGCAGCCAGCAGAAGCAGCCCCTGCGTGCGCTCAGGCCCGTGGCCGCGAAGCCGGAAACCACCCAGGTCATGCTGATCCTCGATGGCCGCCAGTACCAGTTCCCGATGGAGCGCGGCCGCGAAACCATCCTCGAAGCTGGCCTGCGTGCCGGCCTCGACCTGCGCTTTTCCTGCAAGAGTGGTGTTTGCGCCACCTGCCGTGCCAAACTGGTGTCGGGCGAGGTCGATATGGACGGTAATTTTGCTTTGGAAGATTACGAAGTCGCCCGCGGCTACGTCCTTACCTGCCAGAGCTATCCGGTCACGGAAAAGGTGACCGTGGATTTCGATCAGGATTAAGCAATGCCCCACCCACTGTTCGCCAAATATCAAGCCACGCTCGACGCCGCCGTCAAGGCGATTGAGGAGCGCGGCTACTGGTCACCCTTCGTCGAAATGCCCAGCGCCAAAGCCTATGGCGCCACCGCCAACGACGACGGCAAAGCCGCCTACGAGGCCCTGCTGCAAAAACCCTTCGCGCTCAAGGAGCCGGGAGACGGCAAAACTGTCGGCAACGAAGTCTCGCCCTTCGGCCCCAAACTCGGCATCCGCTATTCCCATGCCGACCCCGACGCGCTGGTTGCCGCCGCGGAAACGGCGATCACGTCGTGGAGACATGCTGGCCCCGAAGCCTGGGTCGGCGTCGCCCTGGAATCTCTGTTCCGCATCAATCAGCGCAGCTTCGAAATGGCCTACGCCATCATGCACACCACCGGTCAGGCCTTCATGATGGCCTTTCAGGCCGGCGGCCCGCATGCCCAGGACCGTGGTCTCGAAGCCGTCGCCTACGCCTGGCAGCAAATGCGCCGCGTGCCCTCGAGCGCCGTCTGGGAAAAACCGCAAGGCAAAAACCCGCCGCTCAAAATGGAAAAGCACTTCCGCATCGTGCCGCGCGGCGTCGCCCTGGTCATCGGCTGCAGCACCTTTCCTAACTGGAACGGCTACCCCGGCCTGTTCGCGAGTCTCGCCACCGGCAACGCCGTGATCGTGAAGCCGCATCCCGCCGTGATTCTGCCGCTGGCGCTGACCGTCCAGACCATCCGCGAGGTTTTGACCGAACAAGGTTTTGATCCCAATCTGGCGCTGCTGGCCGCCCACGCTGAAGGCGATGATATCCCCGAGCGGCTGGCGCTGAATCCGTCGGTTAAAGTCATCGACTTCACCGGCAGCCCGGCCAATGGCGAATGGCTGGAGCGCAACGCCCGCCAGGCCCTGGTGTTCACCGAAAAAGCCGGCGTCAATCCCATCGTGATTGACTCGACCGCAGATTTTTCCGGCCTCGCCAAAAACATCGCCTTCTCGCTGGCTCTCTATTCCGGCCAGATGTGTACCGCGCCGCAAAACATTTTCGTCCCCAGCGCCGGTATCAAGACGCCCGAAGGCCCCATGAGCTTCGACGCCGTGGCCGACGGCATCGCGCAGGCGCTGCACAAGCTGCTCAGCGATCCTGCCCGCGCCGTCGAAATTCTGGGCGCCATTCAAAGCCCGGCTATCCTCGCGCGCCTCGAAAAAGCCGCGCACGCAGGCGCGGTTTTACTGGCCAGCGAAACCATCGCCCATCCGCAGTTTCCCGAAGCGCGGGTGCGCACCCCGCTGCTGCTGCGCGCCGCCGCCAAAGACGAGGCCAGCTTCATGCATGAAATCTTCGGTCCCGTAGCCTTCGTGATTGCGACCGCCTCCACCGCCGAGAGCCTGGCCTTGGCTGGCCGTGGCGCCCGCGAACGCGGCGCGCTCACCTTCTCGGTCTACGCCACCGATCCCGCGGTGCTCGACCAGGCGCGCGACATCGCCGCTGATACCGGTGTCTCGCTTTCCGAAAACCTCACCGGCGGCGTCTACGTCAACCAGTCCGCCGCCTACAGCGATTTCCACGGCACCGGCGCCAATCCCTCCGCTAACGCCTCTCTCACCGATCCCGCCTTCGTCGCTGGCCGCTACCGCGTCACCCAAAGCCGCGCCCACATCTGATATGGCCTACGAGAATATTCTGGTCAGCAGGGAAGACCGCGTCGGCCTCATCACCCTGAACCGTCCCGCGGCGCTGAATGCGCTCTCCACCCCGCTCATGCGCGAAGTCGGTGAGGCGCTTGAAGCCTTCGAGTCCGACCCCGGCATCGGCGCCATCATCCTTACCGGCAACGAAAAGGCCTTTGCCGCCGGCGCCGACATCAAGGAAATGGCCGATGCCGGCTTCACCGACGTTTTCCTGGGTGATTTCCCCTCCGGCCGCGCCGCCGCCTGGAAGCATTTCGCAACCATCCGCAAGCCCATCATCGCTGCCGTCGCCGGCTACGCCCTCGGCGGAGGCTGCGAGCTGGCCATGGCCTGCGATCTCATCCTCGCCGCCGACACCGCCGTCTTCGGCCAACCCGAGATCAACCTCGCCACCATGCCCGGAGCCGGCGGCACCCAGCGCCTCACCCGCGCGGTGGGCAAATCAAAAGCCATGGAAATGTGCCTCGCCGGCCGCCGCATGGATGCCGCCGAAGCCGAACGCTCCGGTCTCGTGAGCCGCGTCGTACCAGCCGCGGAGCTCATGACCGAGGCCCGCAAAGTCGCCGCCAAAATCGCCTCGCTTTCGCTGCCCGCTGTAATGATGATCAAGGAATCAATCAACGCCGCCTACGAAATGCCGCTCGCCGAGGGTCTGCGTTTCGAACGCCGCGCCTTCCAGTCCACCTTCGCTACCGACGACCGCCGCGAGGGCATGGCGGCATTCGCGGAAAAGCGCAAGCCCAACTTCAAGCACCGCTGAATCTCGCCGCATGGAACCCTATCAGAACATCGTCTTCGAGCTGAGCGACGGCCGGGCCCGCATCACCCTCAACCGTCCCGACAAGCTCAACAGTTTCAACGAGGCCATGCATCTGGAGGTGCGCAACGCCATCGCCCGCGCCCGCGACGCCCACGCCCGCGTCCTCCTGCTCACCGGCGCCGGCCGCGGTTTTTGTGCCGGCCAGGACTTGGGCGATCGCGCCATGAAGCCCGGAGACGAGGGCGTCGATCTCGGCGCGTCGATCGAAAAGTTTTACGCGCCGCTGGTCCGCAGCCTGCGCGATCTGCCCCTGCCCGTCGTCTGCGCTGTCAACGGTATCGCCGCTGGCGCTGGCGTCAACCTCGCCCTCGCCTGCGACCTCGTGATCGCCACCCAATCGGCCTATTTTTACGAACCCTTTTGCAAATTGGGCCTCGTGCCCGACACCGGCGGAACCTACTTCCTGCCTCGTCTCGTGGGCACGGCGCGGGCTATGGCCATGACCCTGCTGGGTGAGCGTATCTCCGCCGATCAGGCCGCAGCCTGGGGTCTGATCTGGCGTTCAGTGCCCGACGCCGACTTCGCCACCGCCGTCGACACCCTCATCCTCCAGCTCGCGCAAGCACCCACGCGCGGCCTGGCAGCGATTAAATATGCACTTTATAGTTCGGCCTCCAACTCGTTGGATCAACAGCTAGATATGGAACGCGATCTGAACCGCGAGTTAGGCCACAGCGCCGACTACGCCGAGGGCGTTGCCGCTTTCCTGGAAAAGCGTCCGCCGAGGTTCACCGGCCAATGAAGGTGAGCATTGTGGGCGCGGGAGCGATGGGCTCCGGCATCGCGCAGGTCGCCGCCGCCGCCGGCGAGTCCGTGCTGCTGTTTGATACCCGCACCGGCGCGGCAGAGGCCGCCCTCGGCTCCATTCGCAAGCGCTTCGAACAGCTTGCCTCAAAGGGCAGGATGACCGCTGCCGATGCCGCCGCCGCGTCGCAGCGGCTGGCCGCCGCGACCGCGCTTTCGGATTTTGCGAATGCCGGCCTGGTCATCGAAGCCGTCATCGAAGACCTGGCCGTCAAGCGCCAACTCTTCCAATCGCTCGACGCCATCGTCGCCGCCGATTGCCTGCTCGCCACCAATACCTCCTCGCTCTCGCTCGCCGCCATCGCCACCGCGCTGCGCGCGCCCGAACGCCTCGTGGGCATGCACTTCTTCAACCCCGCGCCACTCATGGCGCTGGTCGAAGTTGTCGGCAGCGTCGTCACCGCCCCTGCCGCGCTCGATGCCATCGAGCGCCTTGCCGTCGGCTGGGGAAAATCGCCGGTGCGCGTGCGCGCCACCCCCGGCTTCATCGTGAATCGCGTCGCGCGACCCTACTATGCCGAAGGCCTGCGGCTGCTCGCCGAGCAAGCCACCGATCCGGCCACGCTCGATGCCTTGCTGCGCGACGCTGGTGGCTTCCGCATGGGCCCCTGCGAGCTGACCGACCTGATCGGCCAGGACGTCAACTTTGCCGTCACCTGTTCCGTCTTCCACGCCTACTTCGGCGATCCGCGCTTTCAGCCTTCGCTCGTGCAGCAGGAGCTGGTCGAAGCTGGCTGGCTCGGCCGCAAGTCTGGCCGCGGTTTTTTCCGCTATGGCGAGAGTGCCGCGCCGCCGCAGCCTCAGGTCGAGCCCCCGCATCCCAAACCTGATCGCATCGCCATCGCCGGCACACCCGGCAGCGACGCTCTGACGGATGCGCTCGCCGCCCGCATCGGAGCCGCCGGCATCAACGTCACCCGCGAGCCTCGCTTGCCCACTGATACGCTGCTCCAGGTCACCGATGGCCGTACCGCGCTCGAGTGTGAGCTGGCGGCTGGGGATCAGCCGCAACCCACCGTCGTCGCCGATCTCGCTCTGGATTACGGCACGGTGAAGCGGTTGGCGCTGGCCGTCTCGCCCCATTGCGGCCCCGGCGCCTGGGCCTCGGTCGCTGGCGCCTTGCAAGCCGCCGGCATCGCCGTCGTGCGGCTGCGCGATCTGCCCGCCCTCGCCGTCATGCGGACCGTCGCCATGCTCGCCAATGAAGCCGCCGATGCCGTACACTTCGGCGTCGCCGATGCCACCAGCGTCGACCTGGCCATGCGCAAAGGCGTGAACTATCCTCTGGGGCCGCTGGAATGGGCGCACAAGATCGGTCTGTCCCGCATCCATGCCGTCCTCGCTGCGCTTGGCGCCTTCTATGGCGAAGACCGCTACCGCATCTCGCCCTTCCTCCGCCAACAGGTACTATCCGGCCGTTTTCATGTCCACGAGTGAACTTTTCGACCGCGACCGCGCCTCCCAGGCGCTCGGCATGGAGCTGCTCGAAGTGCGCCCCGGCTACGCCCGCGTCCGCATGCGCGTCACCGCCGCAATGCTCCAGGGCCATAATACCTGCCACGGCGGCTATGTCTTCACGCTGGCCGATTCGACCTTTGCTTTCGCCTGCAACAGCCACGGCTACGCCGCGGTCGCCTCCGGCTGCTCCATCGAGTATCTCCGCCCCGTACTGCTGGATGAGCTGCTCACCGCCGAGGCCGTCGAAACCGCGCTCGTCGGACGCAGCGGGGTCTACGAGGTTTCCGTAGCCAATCAGGCCGGCGAAGTGGTCGCTCTGTTTCGCGGCCGCTCCCGTCGTGTGAACTCTGCGTAGGCATCCAACCGGCGAGTATGCCGGACGAAGTGCCGCCTTCCGATGCAACGATATCCACTCCCGCTGAGCGCAAGCAGGTTGAGGAGCGCGAGGCGATTGGCGCCAACGTCGTCTACGAGACTATCCGGCGCGAGGGCGATGCCGAGCTCAACCGAAGCTGGCAAGCCCTCGCCTGGTCAGCACTGGCTGCCGGTCTATCCATGGGTTTTTCGCTGGTGGCCGAAGGTCTGTTGGTCGCGCATTTGCCCCACCGCGCCTGGGCGCCGCTTATCACCCGCTTTGGCTACTGCCTGGGCTTCCTCATCGTCGTCCTCGGACGGCAGCAGCTTTTCACCGAGAACACCCTCACCTCCGTTTTGCCGCTCCTGATCCGCAAAGACCGCAAAACGCTCATCGCGATGCTGCGTCTCTGGGGTATTGTCTTGCTGCTCAATCTGATCGGCACCTTCCTGTTTGCGCTGATCGTCGGCCGCACGGGCATGTTCGATCCCATCGTGCATCAGGCGTTTTTGCAGATTGGCCGCAGCCACCTCGGCCTGGGCTTCGGCGTTGCGCTCTGGCGCGCCATCTTCGCGGGCTGGCTCATCGCCCTGATGGTCTGGCTCCTGCCCAGCGCCCAAACCGGCCGCGTGCCCATCATCATCATCATCACCTACATCATTGGCCTCGGCTCGTTCAATCACATCATCGCGGGTTCAACTGCGATGTTCTACCTGGTGGTGACCCGCGAGATTTCGCCCGGTCATTACTTCAGCGCGTTCTTCCTGCCGACCGTCGTCGGCAATATCATCGGCGGCGTCGCCCTGGTCGCTGCCCTCGGCTACGCCCAGCTCGCCGCCCACCACCGCTCCCCCGGCACGGAACCCAGTGGGACTAAATCGGCCTAAAATAGTCCCATGAGAACACACTTGGATATCGACGAAGACCTGCTTCGAACTGCGGTCGAGCTCGGCGGGTGCAAGAACCGGACCGAAGCGGTTCGCGCGGCTCTTCAGGCATACGTCAGAAAAATGGCGGGGCGAAGATTGCTCGAGCTCCGCGGCAAGGTGAAGTGGGAGGGCGATCTGGACGAGTTGCGGCGGGACCGGTTCAAGCGATGAGGGAGCTGGTCCTGCCCGACACGTCTGTATGGATCGACTTTTTTCGTAACCGCGACTCCACAGCAGTGGCGCGCCTCAGCCGGGAGCTGAAGAGCGCGGAGCATTTGGTGGTGGCCAGTATCGTGATGGGCGAGGTGTTTTGCGGAGCCGAAGGCGCGCAGGCGATGGGAATCCGGGCACAAATGGCGGAACTCAGACCAGCTCCAGAATTGGATCGTTGGGACTTTGTAGCCGCTGCGGAGCTTTTTGTACAAGCTCGCCACAGCGGGCGGAGCGTTCGCGGCTACGTCGACTGCCTCATAGCTCAGACATGTATACGCTGGGGATATGCGCTGTTGACCTCCGACCGCGATTTCACCTCGATTGCTGCCGTGGCGCCACTGCGTTTGTTAACCTGAAATACGATGACCGAAGCTCTCCTTTGTGATGCCGTGCGCACGCCGTTCGGCCGCTATGGCGGCGCGCTGGCGCCGGTGCGCACCGATGACCTGGCCGCGCACCCGATCCGCGAGCTGCTGCGGCGCAACTCCGGCCTGGACCCCGCCGCGGTCGAGGACGTGCTCTATGGTTGCGCCAACCAGGCGGGCGAGGACAACCGCAACGTCGCCCGCATGGCCGCGCTGCTGGCGGGCTTGCCGGTGGTCGTGGCCGGCGTCACGCTCAACCGCCTCTGCGGCTCCAGCCTGGATGCCCTGGCGCAGGCCGCGCGCGCCATCAAGTGCGGCGAGGCCGAAGTGATGATTGCCGGTGGCGTCGAGAGTATGTCGCGCTCACCCTTCGTGTTGGGCAAGGCCGAAACTGCTTTTAGCCGCTCCGCTTCGATTTTCGACACTACCATCGGCTGGCGCTTCGTGAACCCGGCGCTGCATGCGCAGTACGGCAGCGACTCCATGCCCCAGACCGGCGAAAACGTGGCCGAACAATTCCACATCAGCCGCGAAGATCAGGACAAATTCGCCTGCGCCACCCAGCACAAATGGAAGCGCGCGCACGACAGTGGCTTCTTCAAATCGGAAGTCATGCCCGTCCCGGTCCCGCAGCGCAAAGGCGAGCCGCATATTGTCGATACCGACGAGCATCCACGTCCCGATTCAACCCTCGCTGCCCTCGCCAAGCTCAAGCCCATTGTCAAGCCCACAGGCACCATCACCGCCGGCAACGCCAGCGGCGTCAATGACGGTGCCGTCGCCCTGCTGCTGGCTTCGCCCGCAGCCGTCAAGCGTTTTAACTTGCACCCGCTGGCGCGCGTCGTCTCCAGCGCCGTCGCCGGGGTCGAGCCGCGCATCATGGGCATGGGCCCGGCGCCGGCGACGCGCAAGGTGCTGGCCCGCGCCGGCCTGACACTCGATCAAATGGACGTCATTGAGCTCAACGAAGCCTTCGCATCGCAATCGCTCGCCGTGCTGCGCGATCTGGGCCTGGCCGGCGACGACCCGCGCGTGAATCCCAACGGCGGCGCTATCGCCATCGGCCACCCGCTCGGCGCCAGCGGCGGCCGCCTGGCCGCGACAGCAACCTACCAGCTCCAGCGCACCGGCGGCCGCTTCGCCCTCTGTACTATGTGCATCGGCGTCGGCCAGGGCATCGCCACCATCCTCGAGCGGGTCTAAGCCGGAACTGACTTTGCTTCCCTTTGGTAGACGACTTCGCCGTTGCAGATGGTCAATTCGACCTGAACGTCGCGGATATGCCCGGCGTCGAGCACGAAAATGTCGCTGGACAAAACCACCAGGTCTGCGAGTTTCCCGGGGCTCAAGGTTCCCTTGACACTTTCTTCACCAGAGGCGAAGGCGGATCCGCTGGTATAGCCGTGGAGCGCCTCTGTCAGTGTGATCGCCTGTTCCGGGTGCCAGGTTTCCTGGCTGGCGCCGGTCACGCGGCGGGTCACAGCAGCGTAGAGCCCGGCGAGAGGATCGAGAGGTGCAACGAACCAATCGGAACCGCAGGCGAGGCGGGCGCCGGCGTCCAGCAGCGAGCGAAAGGCGTAGGTGCCTTTGGCACGCTCGGGTCCGATATGCGCTTCCGCCCAGCGGGCGTCGTCCATGCAGTGATAGGGCTGCACCGAGGCGATAACACCGAGTTCGGCAAAGCGGCCGATGTCGTCCGGATGGAGATGTTGCGCGTGTTCGATGCGCCAACGGCGGTCGCGGTAGCCCTCGCTGGTGGCAAGCGCCGCATACATATCGAGAACGGTGCGGTTGGCGCGATCGCCAATGGCATGCACCGCCAGACGCAAGCCGGCGCGATCCGCGTCGAACAAGTTGCGCAGCATGGTTTTTGGATCGGACATTTCCTCGCTCGGCAAGCCGCGCCAGCCGGGCCGATGGCTGTAGTCGTCGAGGAACCAGGCAGTGGAAGAGCCCAGGCCGCCATCGGAAAAGCTCTTAATCGCATCCACGCGAAGTTTCTGCCCGGCAGCGGTAGAGAGCGCGGCGTCCAGGTGTTCGCGGAACTCCGGCAGCGGAAGATGGAAGGAAACCCGCATTTGCAGTTCGCCGCTGTGCAGCAAGTCCTGATAGACCTGCAGGATTCGGCCGGTGAGGGCGAGGCGTTGCGAGCCGACGACGCCCATATCCTGAATGCTGGTGACGCCGTGGGTGAGGGCGTGGCGCTGGGCGGCGAGCAGTGCGCCGCGAACCTGTTTTACCGAAGGAACCGGGATGGCACGCTCGACGAGGGTCTGGGCAGCTTCCATGAGGACGCCGGTGGCGCGGCCTTGCGCGTCGCGCACGATAACGCCGCCGGGGACGTCGGGAGTGCTTTCGGCACGTGCCAGGCGCAGCGCCAGGGAATTGGCAAACGACATGTGGCCGGCCATGCCGCGCACAAAAACGGGATGGCGAGGCGTTACATCATCAACCAGGTCACGCGTAGGCAACTCCGGCTGTTCCCAGTTCGCTTCGTCCCAGAAGCCGCCGAGAATCCACTCGCCCTCAGGGACCGATTTGGCGAACGCAGCGAGGCGGTCACGAAATTCTTCGGCGCTGCGTGCCGTACGCAGTTGGACGCCGGCAAGACCGGCGCCGCCCATGTAGAAGTGGACGTGAGCATCGTTGAATCCTGGCAGCACACGGCGTCCGGCCAGGTCGAGGCGCGGGCAACCCGCCGGCGCCAGGGATTCGATTTCCGCGTTAGTGCCCAGCGCGGCGATGGTGGTTCCAGCGATGGCGAGCGCTTCGGCGTGCGGTTGCGAAAGGCTGCCGGTCCAGACGTTGCCATGGAGCAGGATGAGGGTTATTTCGTCGCCCATGAAAGGTATCGTGCCAGTGCCCGGCGGGGGGAGGGAAGTCCTCACTTGACAATCGGTAGTTCGATTGCGACAGGGCGGCGCGGACGTCGCCAGGCGAGAAACACCGGCAATCCGATCAACACCAGCGTCAGGCCGGCGCCGGCGTAGACCGGTTCAAAGCGCAGAATCTGAAAATCGAACCACGCGGCCGCCAGGATGTACAGGGCGGGCAGTACCGGATAGCCGAGTGCGCGGTAGGGACGCGGCATATCGGGCCGTTTCCAGCGCAGGGCGAATAGGCCGGCGACGGTCAGGATGTAAAACAGAAAAATCGGAAACATTACAAATTCGAGCAATTGCGTATAGGTGCCGGAAAGACATAACAGCGACGCCCACACACCCTGTGCCACCAAGGCAAAGGTTGGAACACGGCGCTCGGGATGGAGCCTCGCCATGCGGCGAAAGAAGACGCCATCCTTGGCCATGGCGTAGTAGACGCGGGCGCCGCCCATGATCTGGCCGTTCATGCACCCAAAACAGGAAATCACGATGGCCGCGGCCATGACAACCACGCCGTGATGGCCCAGCAAGACGGAGATCATGGCGGTCGCCACGCGATCTTCGGTGGCGTGCTGGATGCCGCGCGCGGACGTGGTCAGCGCGTTGGCATGCCCGGCCAGCGGCAGGACGTTGAGATAGGCAAGATTGGCCAGCAAGTAGAGGGCGGTGACGATGCCCGTGCCAAGGATCAGAGACAGAGGAATATTGCGCTGGGGCGAGCGGGTTTCGCCGGCGGTGAAGGTGACCGTGTTCCAGGCGTCGGAGGAAAACAGGGAGCCGATCATGGCCACGAAGATCAGGGTGAGGGTGGTGACCATGAAGTGCCGGTCACCGAGCTGGAGCAGATGCGGTTCGGTCCAGCGAATGCCCGACCAGAAGTGAGCGAAATTGGCATGGACCGCGGCCGGTACGCGAATGAGGAATAAGCCGATGGCGATAATGGCGGCAAGGGCCAGCACCTTCAGCGCCGTGAAAACATTCTGGATCCAGGCACCGGTCCGGACGCCGCGCGTGTTTGACCAGGTAAGCAGGGCGATGCAGGCAATGGCGGCGAGTTCGACCGTGTTGACTCCGAAGTGCAGCGGTCCCCAGTCGCCCCAGTGAAACAACCAATGGGAAGACGATACCGAGGGGAAAATGTTGCCCAGAAAGATGGCCAGCGCCATAGCGACCGCGGCAATGGCGCCGGTCTGAATCGCCCAGAAATCGGTCCATCCGTAGAGGTAGCCGAAGATCGGACCCAGCGCTTCGCGCAAATAGACGTATTGGCCGCCGGCAGCGGGCATGGCGGCGGCCAGCTCTCCGTAGCAAAGCGCCGCGGCCATGCTCATGAGTCCGGTAATGAGCCAGACCAAAAGCAGCAGCGCGGCGGAATTGACCTCGCGGGCGATTTCAGCCGAGACGAGGAAGATGCCCGAGCCGATCATCGAACCCATGACGATGGCCGTGGCGCTGACGAGGCCCAGGCGTTGTGCCAGGGCTGGGGCGGAGGAAGAGCTGGGCATGTTGGACCAATTAGATCACCTCTGTGTTATACTCCGGCGCGAAAGCTACTCTCTTCATGCGGACCGGCGAAGGATAACGAAAATGCGACAGCTTCCTGCGCTCGATTCAATCGATTTAGGCGGCGCGCCGCTGCTGAGCTTCGCGCGAGTGCCGGAGACCAGTGCCTCGTGGCAGCCACACGTGCACAACGTGGATGAGTTGATCTATTCGCCACGCGGAGTGCTGGTGGCGAAAACGGCTACGCAATGCTGGGTGCTGCCGCCGCTGCGGGCGTTGTGGCTGCCCGCAGGAACGGTACACGAGGTGCAGTGCGGGGCGGGGATGGCTATCGTTTGCCTGTACCTGGCGGGCGGCTACGTCGGACTGGAACGGCGGCCGGAACTGATGGAGGTTTCTCCACTGCTGCGGCAGTTGATTGTGCGGGCCTCGGAATGGGCGGTGCCCGGCACGGATCCGAAGCACTTGCGTATCACTGAGGTGATCCGGGATGAAATGGAGGTTGCGCGGCCGGTACCGGCATTGGATATGATCGTGCCCAACGATCCGCGCGCGCGACGGGTGGCGGCGGCATTGGCCAACCTTGAGCAGGCGGAGGATTCGCTGGATGCTATTTGCCACGAGGCGGGCGCGAGCCGGCGGACGATAGAGCGGCTGTTCCGGCAGGACACGGGACTGAGCCTGGGGCAGTGGCGCACGCGCGCGCGCGTGCAACGCAGCCTGGATATGCTGGAGCGGGGCGAGAAGATGACGTTTACGGCAGCCGAAGTCGGCTACAGCACCCCGAGCGCGTTCATTGCCTCGTTCAAGCGCCTGCTGGGCACCACCCCCGGCCAGTACCTGCGTTCGAAGTCCTGACCTGTTCCCGCTATCGATTGGCGCGGGCGCAGAATCTGACGGCGGCTGGGCGTGCTGCAATGCACCCGGGGCCCCTCATGAAAATCGAATACAGCACACGGCATCTGCGGCTGTCCGGCGAGGATGGCTTCCAGCATACCTTCCATGCGTTCTGGCTGCGGGAGAGCAGCGACGCGCCCGGCTACCGGGACCCCATCACCGGCCACAAGCTGCAGAACGCGAATGAGATCCCCCTGAACATCGCCATCGCGCGCGCGACAGCCGGAGCGGAGCGGCTCGAAATCGAGTTCACGGACGGCCATCGTGCCGGCTATGCATGGGACCGGCTGCGACGCGCGGCCGAGCACCCCATCAGCGACGAATTAGTGGGTGAAAAACTCCTATGGGATGCAAGCCTGGGAATTCCGCGCTGGCATGAGCTGGAGTCGCTGCGCGCTGACCCGCAGAAGCTGCTGGCGTTGCTGAGCGATCTGGCGCGCGTGGGCTTTGCGCTGGTGCGCCACGTGCCCGCGGTGAACCAAGGAAGCCGCGAGTTTCTGGACTTGATCGGGTATACGCGCATGACCAACAACGGCGACATCGAGGACATCAAGGCGCTGCCTCGAGGCCAACACTACGATCTGAGCATGACGCCGCGCGCGCTCGAGCCGCACGTGGATAATCCGTACCGCATTCCACAGCCGGGTTATACGACGCTCCATTGCCTGCGCAACGATGCCGAAGGAGGAGAGTCCGTCTTGATCGACGGGCTGTTCGTGGCGGAAACGATCCGGCGGGAGCGTCCCGATCTGTTCGCCGCCTTATCGACCACCCCGGTTGTGTATCGCTACTGCGATGATCAGGCGATTCTGGAAAACACGGCGCCGTTTATCGATGTAGCCCCGGACGGCCGCATTCTGCACCTTAGGTTCCATGGGCGATGTGATCAGGTGGTCGCGGCGGACCCGGATGTGCTGGATACCTTTACGCGGCGAGGCGGATGTACTCCGGCATCATCTCCTCGGCTGCGGCGCAACTGGTCTTCAAGCTGCAGCCGGGGGAGCTGTTCATGGTCGACAACTACCGTCTGTTCCACGCACGGCGCGGCTTTCGATTAGATACCGGAATGCGCCACATGCAGCAGGCATACGTGGATCGCGACGTCGTCGCCAGCCGGCAAAAGACGCTCTTGCGCGATCCGGGGGCGCGCCCCTGGAAAGCCCGCTAAAAATGGCTGTCGCGTTTTCGCTATGGTTTGGCCGTGGTGAGAAAGCGGAAAGGGTTTGCAAGGCGTACATCTGATAAACGTCTGATTGCGAGGAGCCGAGTCCTATGAAAACACTTCTGTGCGCGTTGGCAGTCGTCGGTTGTCTAACCCTGATGTTCACCCCGGCGCGGGGGCAGGGCATTACCGGAAGTCAAATCAACGGCGTCGTGCAGGACTCCTCGCACGCTGCCGTGCCCGGCGCGAGTATCATCGCCATCGACGAAGCGACGGGCGCCACGCGCCTGGCCAAAACGGGGGCGCAGGGTGAGTTTGTGATCCCGGACCTGCCGGTCGGCAACTACGATGTCACCGTAACCCACCAGGGTTTCCGGCAGCAGACGGAAAAGCGCGTCACCGTCGCCGTGGCCTCGCCGGTTACGCTGACCATCACCCTGGTGGTCGGCTCGATGAGTCAACAGGTCTCGGTGACGGCGCAGGCGCCGCTGCTCAACAAGGAGAACCCCAGCATCGGCACGGTCTTTACCAACAAGGCGGTGACGAAGCTGCCGATCAACGGCCAGGACTATACCCGCTTTGCGCTGCTGACGCCGGGTGCGGTTCTGCGCAGCAATTACATCTCGGACTTGACCTTTGATGGCATGGAGACAGTCCACAACCAGTTCTCCATCGATGGCATTGACGCCTCTCGCGTCGACCAGCCCTATATGGCGAATGGGTTTGAACGCGGCGCGCGGCTGCTGACCGGCAGCCTGCAGACGATTTCGCAGTTCAAGGTGGAAACCAGTGGCTACGGAGCGCAGTTCGGCCGCGCGGCTGGTTCGTACATCAACATCGTCACCAAGTCAGGCACCAACCAGTTCCACGGTGAGTTGTTTGATTTTTTCCGTAACGATGCGCTTGATGCGCGCAACTTCTTCGCCACGGACAAGCCGGAGTTCCGCTACAACGATTTCGGATTCAATGTGGGCGGACCAATCGTCAAAAACAAGACATTTTTCTTTTTGAATTACGAAGGTTCGCGCCAGCGGCTCGGGATAACGGGGTCGGGTACGGTTCCGAGTGACTCGCTGCGGGCACAGGTGCTGGCCAAGTCGCCGCAGCTCGCGCCAATTGTCGCCATGTTCCCGCACGGCACGTCCACGACCTCGGATCCGAACGTGAACGACTTTACTACGTCGCAAGTCTCGGCGGTGCGGGAGAACACCGGGTCCATCCGCATTGACCAGACGCTGAGCAACAAGGACAAGGCCTTCGTACGGGTCAACATCAACAACTCGTATGTGAACGGACCCCTGTTTGGCGTAATTCCAAGCTCGCTCGGCATTTTCGACCATCAGAACGTGCCGCTGGGGACGCGCAATGTGGCGATTCAGGAAGTTCACGTGTTTAGCCCCAATCTGATCAATACGTTTCTGGGCGGCATGCAGCGCTGGGTGAGTTCGGTGGATTCGACCGAGCCGTGGCCGGCGACGACGATCGTCGGGTATTCAGTTCAGCCCGGCTCGCAGAGTGTCTTTGCGGAAAACAACACCAGTTTCCAGTACGGCGACTCGATGACGTACGTGCGTGGCGAACACACCATGACCTGGGGCGCGACGATGTGGCGCATCTGGGTGAACGGCAACAATGGCATTGCGCCAATGATGCAGTTCAACTCGCCGCAGGATTTTATCAACGACCGTTTGGCGTTCGTCAGCATTTCGCCCGCTTCGCCGGAGGAAGGGACGCGTGCGACACAGTTGGGTATGTATTTCAATGATAGCTGGCGCCTCCGGCCGAACCTGACGTTCACCTACGGGCTACGATACGACCGGGAGACCGTGCCGTATGATGCCTTCCATAACACGCGGCCGTTCGATACGCGGTTGAACACGCTCGCGCCGGCTGGCAGCCCATACTTTGCGCCCAACAACAAGGATTTTGGGCCGCGTCTCGGCCTGGCCTGGTCGCCCAACGGAAAGACCGTAGTCCGCGCCGGCTATGGAATCTATTACCAGGATTATCCGGTGGGATTTGGCTTCTACGGCGTCCCGTCGAACACGATTCCTGGCAACGTCACGCTGCTACAGCAACAGATTCCAACTTTGAGCTACCCCTACGACAGCTACCTGTCGCAGGCGGCGACGCCCCCGCCACCGAACGCTAACGGCTTTTCGTGGAACAAGCCCGATATTTACTCCGGTCAGTGGAACTTCAGCGTCGCGCGCGAGCTGGTGTCAAACCTGGCGCTGCAAGTGGCCTACGTCGGCAACCATGGCGTGAACCTGGGGCGCTCGGAAGATATCAATTACATCAATCCGGCTACGGGTCTGCGCCCGAACCCGAATTTTGGCGACATTTACATCAACATGAACAGCGGGTTCAGCTCTTACAATGGCCTGCAAGTCTCGCTGAAAAAGACCGGGCCCGCGTTCACCTTCCAGTTCAACTACACCACTGGGCACGCGATCGACAATGTCGAGGACCAGGGGGCGTTTTCGACGCAGCCGCAGGACAACAACAACATCAAAGCCGAGCGCGGCAACGGATCCGGTGACGTGCGGCATAACGTCAGCTTCGATGCACTCTACAATCTGCCGGTGGGAAGCGGGCACAACCTGTTTTCCCACGGTGCGGCGGGTGCCGTTTTCAGCGGCTGGAGCCTGAACGCGCTCGGCGTCGCACGGTCCGGCATCCCGGTCACGGTGTACATCGGCGACAACCCGTACGGCAACGGCGACTATGTAAACCAGCGCGCGAATTGTATTCCCGGTGTGAATCCCTATGCGGCGAATAAGACCGTGAACAACTGGCTGAACCCGGCGGCCTTTGCCGAGCCGGCGGCCGGTACGTTTGGTAACTGCCCGCGCAACAGCGTGTATGGGCCTGGATTCGTCGAGCTGGACACCTCACTGGTCAAGGAGACGCCGCTAGGCGAAGGCCGGAACATGGAATTGCGCTTTGAAGCCTTCAACCTGTTCAATCATCCGAACTTCGCTGAGCCCGACACGACGTTTGGGACGGCCGGATTCGGCCAGATTTTCCAGACGCTGGGAGCAACAATTGGCAGCGGCACGCCACGGCAGGTTCAGTTGGGTATTAAATTCAGCTTTTGATGGCATGCTGAACTGCGGAGGTATGCGATGAAAGTGGCCCTTGGTCTGGCGCTTGCTGTGGGATTGACCACCCTGGCGGGAGCGCAGGCGCAGCATGCGATCAGCCCTGCCGAGCTGATGAGCATGACCAACCTGAGCGATCCGCAACTGTCGCCGAACGGCGGCATGGTCGCCTACGTGCGGGACGTACCGAGCGGGAAATGCGCGGGACAGAACAGCCAGATCTGGCTGGTGCCGAGCGATGGGAGTGTGGCTCCCCGCGCTTTTATCCTCGGGGGATCGAGCAATACGTCGCCGGAGTGGGCGCCGGACGGACGCACGATTGCGTTTCTCTCGAATCGCGAACTGCCTCCGCTGAGTCTGAGTTTTCGATTCCGCGTGGCGGGGAGCGAGAGCGGACAGGATCTGGCAAGCGAGACTGAGAGTACTCGGTCGAGATCGTGCCGGCAGCCGCAGCCATCGCAGATTTGGACAATTTCGATCCAGGGCGGGGATGCGCTGCCTTTAACGGCGATTGCCGGAGGGGTGTCAGGATTCCGGTGGTCACCCGATGGCAAGCAGATCGCCTTTGTGCGTAACGACCGGCCGGACGCAAAAACAACTGCGGCACGCCATGCCGGAAACGACCAAACAGTGGAAGATGAACATTACCTGTTTAGCCGGCTCTGGATTTTTGACCTGGAAACGCACAGCGCGCATCTGCTGACCAAAGAGGCGGGGAGCATCTACAGTTTTGCCTGGTCACCGGATGGGAGCCAGATTCTGGCGCGTACTTCGCCGACCACCCACTATAACGACCGCTGGTACATCTCGAAGCTGGCGCTGATCGATGTGCATACCGGAGCCGAAAAAATGCTGGTGGCGCACGCGGGAGGTGGACCGGTAAGCTGGTCGCCGGACGGGCACACGATTCTGTATTCGATGCGGCTGCCGCACGGGATTGCGGAACTGCCGGCGGTTCGTGACTTGGCGACCGGCGCGACGCGCATGATCGGAGCCAACTACCCCGCGACGATCGGAGATTTGCATTGGGAGCCGAACGGGCAGGAGCTGCTGGGCATGGCGATTCAGGGCTCCTCGAACGTATTCCTGAAGGTCAACGCTAAGACGGGAGCGATCACGCCGGTGAGCGGCGCCGCCGGCGGAGAGGAATTCTCACTAAGCAAGGATGGGCGTAAGGTCGCGTTCGTGTGCGCGACGCCGAGCGACCCCGGTGACATCTGCGTTGCCGCGAACGGGCGGGAGCAGGTACTGACCAAAGCTAATCCGCAGGTCAAACAGTGGCTGCTGCCAAACACGCGGCAAATTCAATGGAAGAGTACGTTGGACGGGACGAGGATTTACGGGGTCCTGCTCTTGCCGCCAGGCTATCGGACGGGGCAGCGGTATCCGACTGTGGTGTGGGTGCATGGCGGCCCGGAAGAAGCCTACGTGACGGATTTTCATGGCAGCTGGTACGACTGGATGGTGATGCTGGCGTCGCATGGTTACGTCGTCTTGCTGCCCAACCCACGGGGTTCGGATGGACAGGGGCCGGCGTTTGCCGATGCCAACTATCAAAAGTGGGGCGACGGCGATTTTCAGGACATCATGGATGGGGTCACGCAGCTCGAGAAGCAGGGCATTGCGGATCCGGCGCGACTGGGGATTGGCGGCTGGAGCTACGGCGGTTATATGACCGCGTGGACGATTACGCACACCGATCGCTTTAAGGTTGCGATGATGGGGGCTGGAATATCGGATCTGGTTTCTGCCGCGACCACCTCCGATATCGCACCGTCGTATTGGTCCAACTATTGGGGCCAGATTGTGGGCGCCGAAGATCTCCTGTATCGCCACTCACCGGAACGTTACCTGGCGAACTGCCACACGCCCGTGCTGATCGTCGTAGGCGGTGCGGACGCGCGGGTTACCGCTGCGCAAAGCTACGAGTTTTACCATGGACTGCAGGACCTGGGCCGTCATCCGGTGATGGTGGTCTACCCGCGCGAGCATCATATCTTCCAGGAGCGGCCGCACCGGATCGATTCACTGACCCGGATGCTCAACTGGTACGAGTCGCACCTGAGGCCTTAGATGTACGTACGGAGGGAATGGCGCCCGAGCGAAGCCAGTGTCATCGAGCTCATAGAGACGCACCCGTGGGCGCTGCTGGTCAGCGGGAGTGAGGGAGCGCCCGTGGCGACCAACCTGCCCCTGTTGCTGGATCACGCCCAGCCCGGCGGCTGGCGGCTCACGGGACACCTGGCGCGAGCTAATGCACACGCGGCCGCACTCCAGGCGCAACCGGAGCCGGTGCTGGCGATTTTTCAGGGTCCCTACAGTTATGTGACGTCAAGCTGGTACCCAGGTCGTGACATGCCTCCAACGTACTATTACACCGCGGTCCACTGTCGCGGAAGGCTCGTATTTCAAGATGCTGCCGCACTGCGGGAGGCGCTGGAGGAGCTTGTCGACCGGATGGAAGCTCCGTATCCGCAGCCGTGGGCTACGGCAGAAATCCCGGAGCAAGCGATTACGCGTCGGCTGCCGCGGATTCTGGGATTTCGCATCGAAGTGCAACAGATCGAAGCGAAGTTCAAGCTGGGGCAGGATGAGCCGCGGCGGGATGCGTTGGCGGTTGCCGAACATCTGCTGGCATCGCCGCGCGAAAACGACCGCGCTCTGGGGGCGCTGGTGGAGGAGTATAACCGCGGGCGGAAGGACTAGGGAGGGATCGTGCGCATTCGATTTCAGAGTCTGATGGGCGCAGCGCTGTTGTCTATGGGTGTATTAACCGCCGCCCAGAGCCCTATCCAGGTGGGTGCCAGCGTGCAGGTGAGCAAAGCCCTGGCGCAGGACCCACATTATGAAATTGAAATCGGCGCCAACCCGAATAATGCAAAAGAGTTGATTGCCTGTTCGATGGTGTTTCCACCGGAGGCTCCGACCAGCCAGGTCGATACGTTCGTTACGTTTGACGGCGGGCGTACGTGGCAACTGAGCTTGCGGCAAAAGGCGCAACTCGAGGCGTGGGATCCGGCGTGCGAGTATGGGCCGGGCGGCGTGGCGTATTCATTGTCGGAAGCACAGACGCGACAATATCCGGATGGCTACGACCGGTTGGACCGGTCGCTGGACGGCGGGAAAACGTGGCTGCCGTTCACGCGGATGATTCATGCGGAGCGCAGTTTTCTCACGGTTGACAATCAACCAGGACCCCATCACGGCTGGCTGTTTGTCTATGGAATGAACGGCGATCACGACATTCGCGTTAGCTACTCGCGCGATGGTGGTACGACGTTTGTGACGCAAATCGTGCCCGTGCAGGCCGATGCCGAAGTTGTGAATGTGGGCCCCGGCGATTTGTTGAGCGATGGATCGCTGGTGATTCCCGTTCCGACCGTCGCTCCGCCCGGCAGCCAGCGGCAGGACGAACGCGTGTGGCGTCCGGGCTTTATTAACGTCGTGCGCATGCACTTTCAAAGGCCCAACTGGCCATTGAAGAGCCAGGTAGACCGGGTAACGCGCTGGTGGGTGGATTTGGCCGCCAACGGCAGCTACTACACCACGCTGGCGATTGACCACACCCACGGGCCATTCCGTGATCGCATCTACGCGGTTTGGGAGGATTGGGATTCGGGCCGCTCGCGTGTGCGGCTGACCTACTCGAGCGATCTTGGCAAAACCTGGTCAGCGCCGCGGAATCTTGATGACAATCTGGCACGCCGGGATGGTGACCATCTGAACGGGCCCGACGATATCCATGGCACCGTCGCCGTGAACGATCGCGGAGTGGTGGGAGTAATGTGGCTGGACCGGCGCGATCAGCCGGACAACCTGGGGTGGGCGGTGCGCTTTCGCGCCTCGCGCGACGGCGGCGATACATTTGTGCCGGGCGTCAAGGCCTCAACGGCGGATTACGATCCTAGCCGTGGCGGACGCGTGCCGTTGTTCAACGATCTCGCATTGCCATGGTTTGCATTTCATGGCGGACACACCATGGGACTGGCGGCCGACGCTGCCGGGGCGTTTCACCCGCTGTGGGTCGCCAATCCGGAAGGCGTGGCGCAAGTGTGGACCACGACGATCCGCGTCGACGGCGACGCGGTGCGCCACGGCAGCCCGGCGCTGGCCAACCTGGTGGACGTAAGCGGGCAGGTGAAGCTGCAATTTTTGGAGCGCTTCTATAACCTGAAGACGCACACCGTCTCGTTTGCGGTCCGGGTGCTCAACACCAGCCAGAACGTAATTCACGGCCCCCTGAAGGTGCGCGTGCTCTACGCAGGCTCCTACATGGGAAGAGTAGAAGTAAGTGACAATGGCGCCATGCGGCCGCTGGAAGGCACGATTTGGGAGTTCAAGTTGCCGGGTGGTGCGCTGCAGCCGGGCGCGATGACGGCGGCACAACCGGTGGTGCTCTATGAGCACGGCCTCGACCCTTTCACGCAGATCGGTCACTTTCCGATGGCCATCACGCCGCTGGCGGACCTAAGGACAACCGTACTGGCCGGAGCGATCCGTGCAGCCGGCCACTGATACGACACCCACTCGTGGCACGCGGTACCTCAGTAGGCCAACAAGCGGGAGATAGCGGCGCGGATGGAGTCCACGCTGGGTAAGAGGGCGTTCAACAGGCCGACGTTATACGGCATGGGGACGTCGGGTACGGCCAGCCGCTCGATCGGTGCGTCCAGCGAGAGAAAAGCTTCCTGAGCCAGGGTGGCGGCGATTTCGGCGCCAAACCCGGCGGTGAGCGTATCTTCATGAACGATCAGGCAGCGCGCGGTTTTGCGCACCGAGGCCAGCACGGCTTCCTTGTCCCAGGGCATCAGCGTCCGCAGATCAAGAATCTCAATCGAGCCGGCCTGCTCAGCGGCCGCAGTGAGGCAGCGCTCCACCATCGCGCCCCAGGTCACCACCGTGACGTCGCTACCTTCCTGGAGACAAGCGGCCTTGCCCAGCGGCAGAACGTAATCGTCGCCGGGATAAGGCCGCCGGGCGCTCGCAGCGTCAAGCAAATTCCGATGCTCGAAAAAGATGCTCGGATTTTCGCTCCGCAGTGCAGACCGCAGCAGGCCCACCGCGTCGGAGCTGTTGGAAGGGAACAGCACCTGCCAGCCGAACTCATGCACAAATGTCACTTCACTTGACTTGCTGTGCCAGGGGTCGCCGCACTTGAAAAACCCTCCCGGCATACGCACCACCACCGGGGCAGAGAAGCGGTTCGCGGTGCGCCAGCGCAGCGTGCCGCAGTCATTGATCTGCTCGGTTCCAGAGTCGGCGTACTTGCGGAACTGAATCTCCGCCACCGGCCGCAAGCCCGCCAACGCCATGCCCACCGCCGAGCCGATTATGCCTTCCTCCGACAGGCTGGTGTCGAATACGCGCCGCGGGCCGAAACGAGATTGCAAATCCTGCGTCGCAGTATGCACGCCGCCTTTGGCGCCAACATCTTCGCCAAACGTCAGCAGCAGCGGATTGCGTTCCATCTCCACTTCGACCGTCCGCCGGATGGCTGCGACCATGTTCATGCGCGCGCCCGAGGTGGCCGGTTCCATCGCGGCTACCCGCGGTTGTGGCGCAAACAGGTAGCGCTGCAGCGTGGCCGGGTCGGGATCCGGCCGCTGCTCGACCTCGGCCAAGGCCGCGCGCACCTCCTCGTCCGCCTCACGTTCCAGACGCTGCCACTCTCCTTCGTAGAAGGCCGAGGGCACCAGGTACGCCTTCAGCCGCGGCAGCGGGTCGCGTGCGCGTTCGGCAACCAGCAGCTCGGCACTCTTGTAGGCTTGCGTATCCTGACCGGAGTGGCCGGACAGGCGCGGCATGCGCAGATGAACCAGAGCCGGGGATCGGTCGCCGCGCACTGCCATGATCGCACCGCTCAGACAACGGATGGTGTCGGCGGGGTCGGTGCCGTCGCCATCCCAGACGCGGAGATTGCGGAACGAAGCCAGGTTTTGGGCGATATTGCCCCCTGGCGTCTGGCGCGTGCCGGGCACGGAAATGCCAAAGCCGTTGTCCTCGATGTAAAAAAGCATGGGCAGCCGCTCGGTGGTGGCAATGTTCAATGCCGACCAGAAACCGTTGGCGGCGCACGAGGCCTCGCCTCCGAGCGCAACCGCGATCGATCCTTTGTAGCTGGCCTGGCGCAGCTCATCGCGGTAGTAGGTGATGGCCCGCGCCCAGCCTGCGGTGGTTGTGAATTGGGTGCCGACGCCGCCCGACATGGGCAGCACGATCACGCCGGCTTCGCCTGGCGGGCGCGGCAGATTGTACACGGCGCCGATGTCGCGCCCTTCGCTGACACTGCCGGTTTTGCCCATGCCGCCGGCCAGCGCATCCGCCGCGCTCAGGCCCAGCGTCAACAGCAGCGGACGGGATCGGTAATAGCCGCTCGCGGCGTCGTGCGGGCCCACCAGCATCGTGCCCAGTAGGATTTGTCCCAGTTCATGGCCGCGGGCCGAAAACTGATACGGAACCTTCTTGGGATAGAGTTCGTTCTCCTCCAGTGCGTCCAGCGCCCGCGAAACCAGCATCGTGCGGACGACGCGACGCCAGTCAAAGCGAGGGTCGACGCCGGTAGTGGCGGGCGCGGGGTGGGTGGCGCGCGGCAAGGGCGCAGCGCCCGGGGCCGCCACGGCCGCCGTATTCACGGAAGGTGCGGGGCGAGGACGCCTCCGGCCATGCCGGTGCCGTGGCCGCCGTGGACGCTGCGGCTCCGCAGGCGGTTGCCCGGTTGCCGCTGGCGGCAAGGCAGGCGCAGCCATTTCCGCCGGTTCCGGTTCCGGCGATGCTGCCGGCTCCGGCGTAGCTTCCGGCAGGGTTTCGTTGGCAGGGGTCTCGTTCTCGATTTCAGGCACGCACAACCTCGTTCGCATACGCAGGAGCGAGCCAGTGGCGATAAGCAGGCAGGTGTCCACGCGTGGCGTTGCGATATACCTCGCTCAGCTTCTGCGTCAGCGGCCCTGGCTTTCCCGCGCCTACGGTATGATGATCGACTTCGATAATGGGCGCGATTTCTGCGCCCGTGCCGCATAGGAAGATCTCATCGGCGATATAGAGCTCGGTGCGGTCAATCGGGCGCTCGCGCACCGTCAGTTTCAACTCCGCGCGCGCCAGCTCCATGACGGTATCCCGCGTAATGCCTTCCAGGATATTTTCGGTGATCGAGGGCGTATGCAGTTCTCCGTTGCGGACGATAAACAGGTTCGCAGCCGCCGCCTCGCAGACGTGACCGTCCTGGTTGAGAAAGATGGCCTCGTCGTAACCGTTGGCGGCTGCGTCATCGCCGGCCAGAACGCTGTTGGCATAGGCGCCGGTAATCTTGCCGCGGCCGGGGATCGAGTTGTCATCCACCCGCCGCCACGCCGATACGCCGGCGCGCAAGCCGCCTTGCCGGGGAAAGTACGCGCCAAAGGGCACGACCACAATCGCATAGGCGTCATTGTTGTCCGAATGCACGCCAATGGCCGCCGAAGCCTTGTAGGCGAGCGGGCGCACATAGACGTTCGTGTGGAACTGGTTGCGGCGGCAAAGCTCCGCGGTGATTTCGCAGAGTTCCTCGACACTCTCGGGAACCCGGAGCCGGAGAATGCCACAGTTGTGCTTCCATCGCCGGTAATGATCGGCAATCCGCATGAGGTAGAGATTGCCGTCGCCTTCGTCGTGGTAACCGCGGATGCCTTCAAACACGCCTGAGCCGTAGTTCAGCCCATGCGTCAGGATGTTCACGTTGGCATCGCCCAGGCGTCCATACTGACCGCGGAACCAGACGGTAAGATTGGGATCCGGTGGCGTAGGCATAGCGGTATTCTCCTCCGGCATTCATTTTCGCCTAATTTGCAGCAGAATTAAACTGGTAGCGGATGTTCTATCTGACCGAACTGATCAACCTGCCTCTGCGGGGCGGCGACGGCCACCGTTACGGCAACGTGCGCGAGCTGGTGGTCGAACCGGAGGCGGACGACAATCTGGTGCGGCGGGTGATTTACCGCCATAACGGTAACCTGTGGGAAGTGCCACTACGGCTGCTGGGCCTGGACCTGGAGGGCATGACCGTGGAAATGCGGCAAGTTTCGCCCGTGCCCATGGAAATCAACTCCGGCCACTTGCTCTTGCGTCACGACGTTCTGGACCAGCAAATCATTGATGTCAATGGCCGCCGCGTGGTGCGCGTCAACGACATTGGCATGGATCTGCGCGAGAAGGATGGCAGCTACGAATTGCGCGCCCAGCAGGTGGATATCGGCGTCTCCGGGGCCCTGCGGCGCCTGCTGCAGGGCGCCGTGCCCCGGGCCTGGCTCAAGGGCGCCTCCGAGTGGCCGAACTCGCGCCCCATCCCCTGGCGGGCCTTCGATCTGGTAGAAACCGACCCCGCGCGGCGCATACGCCTGCAGATCACCTATCGTGCCCTGGGCCGGCTGCACCCGGCCGACGCCGCCGATATCATGGAAGAGCTGGCGCCGGCCGGACGCGATGCCGTGTTCGGTTCGCTCGACCACGAAGTGGCGGCCGACATTCTCGGCGAGGTCACGCCCAAGTTGCAGCGCTCGCTGATTGAGGGCCTCGAAAGCGATCACGCCGCCGACATCATCGAGGAAATGGAGCCGGACGAGGCTGCCGACGTCCTGGCCGACCTTCCCGCAGAACAATCGGAAGAGATTCTGCGCGAGATGGAAGCGCCTGAACGCGAAGACGTGGCCGACCTGCTGGAATATCCAGAAGATACCGCCGGCGGGCGCATGACCACGGAATTCATCGCGGTCCCGGAATCCGCTACCGCGGCTGCCGCTATCGCCGCGACGCGCGCTTTCGAGGGGCCGATTTCCGGTGTAACCACCATCTTCCTGCTCAACGACGAGGGCCAGCTTTCCGGCGCCGTCCCCGTCAGCCGTATTCTGCTCGCCGCCCCAAGTAATCTGCTGCAGGATATGGCGGATGAAGCGATTGCCGTGGAGCGGGAGCGGGCGGAAGCGGACGTGGCGGAGTTGTTCAACAAGTACAACCTGCTGGCGCTGCCGGTGGTCGATGACCAGCGCCGGGTCCTGGGCGTCGTTACCGCCGACGACGTGATCTCCTGGCTGAGCGAAGATTAACGCTCCCGCCAATACGCCATACTATTCAGAATCATGGCTCCTGCATCGCAAGGCGCGACCGCAGCGTTCGCCGGCGCGCCGGATGAAACGGAACTGGAGCGCCGGGTCGATCCGGCCCGGTTGCCGCGCCACATTGCCGTCATTATGGATGGCAGTGGACGCTGGGCGGCGCGCTATCACCGGCCGCGTGTCACCGGCCATCTGGCCGGAGTGCGCGCCGTGCGGGCGACCGTGGAAGCCTGCGTCCGTCTCCATATTCCTGCCTTGACGCTCTATGCCTTCTCGGCGGAGAACTGGCGCCGGCCGCAAGCCGAAGTCAATTTCCTCATGCGCCTGCTCCGCCGGTATCTGCGCAGCGAGATCCGAGAGCTCAATCAGCAAAACGTGCGGCTGGGCGCCATTGGCCGCCTGCACGAGCTGCCGGCAATGGTACAGCGCGATCTGGAGAGCAGCCTCGCCGCAACCGCCGCCAATACCGGCATGGTGCTCACCCTGGCGTTGAATTATGGTGCCCGCCACGAGCTCGCCGACGCCTGCCAGGCGATCGTAGAAGAGGCGCGGCAGCAGGGAAGTCTGGAGGACCTGACGATCACCGAGAGCGATATCGCCGCGCATCTTTCCACCGCACACCTGCCCGATCTGGATTTGCTCATTCGCACCAGCGGCGAGCTGCGCCTCAGCAACTTTTTGCTGTGGCAACTTGCGTACGCGGAAATCTGGACCACGCCGGTGCTTTGGCCTGATTTCCGCGGCGCCGATTTGCTCCAGGCCCTGCTTGCATTTCAGAGTCGCGAGCGCCGCTTCGGCGGCCTGTCCGCCCAGGAGGAACTACGGTATCGCCTGAAGCTGCCACGAGCCGAGCGCGGAAGCCGACGTCCATGATGCGCGTCTGGACTGCGATCGCGCTGGTTATTCCAGTGCTGGCGGTAGTGGTGTGGGCGCCGGCCTGGCTATTTACTGTGCTCCTCGCGGCGGTAGCCATTTTGGGCGCGCATGAATTTTACGGCCTCGCGCGCGCGTGTGGCGCCTCGCCCTTCCTCTGGATCGGCTCCGTGGCCACAGGTGCCTTTGTGGTGCTCACGGCAATGACCGTCGGAGAGCAAGTTTGGGTCGCGGTGCTGGTGGGCCTGCTGCTGGCGCTCGGGATTCGGGCCCTGTGCCAGCCGAGTTTGATGGCCACGCACGCCTCCAACGCCAGTCTGACCTTGTTCGGCGCATTTTATCTGGGCTTATTGCTCGGTCTGCTGGGTAGCATCCGCAACAGCAGCGCCGGCATCGTTTGGCTGCTCTTTCTCTTTGCTGTCGTCTGGATTGGCGACACCGCCGCGCTCTACGCCGGGCGCGCCTGGGGACGGCATCGCATCGCGCCGCGCGTCAGTCCGAAAAAGACCTGGGAGGGTGCGGCCGCATCGCTTGTCGTCGCCATCCTCTTGGGAGCTGGATTTGGAGCATGGTTCGATGTCGCGCCGGGCCACTGGCCGATCGTGGAAATGGCGGTGCTCGGCGGTGTCATCAATGTCGCGGCGCAAATCGGCGATCTGGTGGAATCGCTATTCAAACGCGGCGCCCAGGTAAAGGATTCGAGCAACCTGCTGCCTGGCCACGGCGGCATCCTCGATCGCATCGACGCCCTGCTCTTCGCCGCGCCGGTGCTTTGGTACTATGTAAGCTACTTTCATTAGCAAAAACAATGTCTTCTGCTACACCGCGCCGCGTTGCTATCCTGGGCGCAACCGGCTCTATCGGGCGCAACACGCTGGATGTGATTCAAGGCCTCGCCGGCCGCTTTGAGATCACCGCTCTTGCCGCCGGCAGCAATGTCGCTATCCTTGCAGAACAGGCGAACCGCTTTCGGCCTCAACTCCTCGCCGTCAAAAATCAGGACTCGATTGCAGCGCTGCGGCAGAAGCTCGACTACGCGCCTCGCATTCTCGCCGGCCAGGAGGGCCTGCTGGCCGCGGCCAGCCAGTGTGGCGCAGACCTTGTGGTGGCGGCTGTGGTTGGCGTGGCTGCGCTCGAGGCCATTTCGGCTGCCCTTTCCAGCGGTTGCACGGTGGCGCTGGCGAACAAAGAGGCACTGGTGGTTTCCGGCGCCGCCTTGCTGGAAGCAGCACGGTTGGGCCGAGGGAGAATCCTTCCCATTGACAGCGAGCATAGCGCGGTTCATCAGTGCCTGCGAGCCGGAAAGCGGCAGGAGCTGGCCCGCGTGATCCTTACGGCTTCCGGCGGACCCTTCCGCACATTCACGGCGGCGGAGCTGGCCCATGTGACGCCTGCTCAGGCGCTTCGCCATCCCACCTGGAACATGGGCACGCGGGTCACGCTGGATTCGGCGACGCTGATGAATAAAGGCTTTGAAATCATGGAGGCCTGCCACCTGTTCGGGCTTGAAGAATCGCAGGTAGGTGTGCTGGTCCATCCTCAGTCCATTGTTCATTCCCTAGTGGAATTTGCCGATGGATCCGTCATAGCCCAGTTGGGGACGGCCGATATGAGAACCCCGATCCAGTACGCCCTGACTTATCCGGACCGGCTCCCGACGGAGCGTTTGCCGTTAAAATTAGAAGAGGTAGGGCGGCTGGAATTTATGCCCCCGGACGATCAGCGTTTTCCATGCCTGGAGTTGGCACGGCAGGCATGGCGGGCTGGAGGAGGTGCGGGGGCGGTTCTCAACGCAGCAGATGAAGTTGCGTTGGAGGCATTTGTCGCCGGCCAGATCGAGTTTCCGGCGATTGCGCGCGTGGTGGAGGAAACGATGCAGCGTATGGGTGCGTCTGCGATATCAACCGTCGCGGAAGCGCTGGCCTGTGATCGGCAGGCGCGCGAAGTGGCGGCTTCGGCGCTGGCGGCGCTCTGCTAAGCACGTCAACTTTTGAACATGAATCCCATCCTGATTGACATTGTTGCGGTTGCAATTGTCCTGGGCGTCATCGTCTTCGTGCACGAGCTGGGGCACTTTATTGCGGCCAAGATTTTCGGCGTGCGGGTCGAGACCTTCTCTCTCGGCTTCGGCAAGCGGCTGATGGGATTTACGGCCGGGGATACCGATTACCGCATCAGCTTGCTTCCTCTGGGCGGCTACGTCCGCATGGCAGGTGAGAATCCGATGGACCAGCCCAGCGGCAAGCCGGACGAATTCCTGTCCAAGCCGCGCTGGCAGCGTTTCATCATCGCCTTTGCCGGACCGTTGATGAACATTTTGCTGGCGATCGGACTGCTGGTGCCCGTCTACATGCGCGAATACCCGCACAATCCGGTCCTGGACCGCCCGGCCGTCGTGGCCGAAGTGCAGCCGGATTCGCCCGCCGCCAAGGCAGGAATTCGACCCCAGGACCGCATCATCGAGGTCGGCGGCAACCAGAACCCCACGTGGGAAACGTTGTTCATGCAGACGGCGATCTCGGTGGACCGGCCGCTGTCGCTGACCATCGACCGCGGCGGCCAGGTTGTGCACACCGCGCTGACGCCGATTCAGGATGGCAACAGCAATCCGCCGCTGGTGGGTTTGGCGCCCGAAGAAGTGACGCGCTTTGGCGAAGTCAACAAAAATTCGCCGGCCGAGCAGGCAGGGTTGAAGCCGGGTGATCTGGCGCTGGCCGTGGACGGCCGTAAAGTGCTCGATCCAGGCAATCTGGTCGAAGAAATCCAGGCGGTGCAGCCGCCTCTGGATTCGGTCAAGCTCGGCACTCCCGGCAAAACCATCACTCTTACCGTGGAACGCAACGGGAAGTCGCTGACGCTGCCGGTTACGCCGACGCTGGCGGAAAATGTGAGTAAGCGGCAGTGGATGATTGGCGCGGCGTTTACCAGCGACACCACCTTCCTGCGTTTGCCGTTTTCTGAGGCGCTGCAACACTCGCTCCAGGACAATAAGCGCTACAGCATGGTGATCCTGGATCTGGTCGGTAAGCTGGTCTCGCAGAAAGCTTCGATCCAGACGCTGCAAGGTCCGGTGGGCATTGCGGCAGTGACGGGCGAGGCGGCGCGCGCCCCCACGCTGCTGCCGCTGTTCTCGGTCACGTCGCTCATCAGCCTGAACCTCGGGCTGCTGAACCTGCTGCCGATTCCGGTGCTCGATGGCGGCATGATTCTGTTCCTGTTCATCGAGTCAATCCTGCGGCATGATGTCTCGACCCGGATCAAGGAGCGCGTCTACCAGGCCGGCTTCGCGTTCCTGCTGATTCTGATGACGGTGGTCGTCTACAACGACATCGTCCGCGCTGTTGTGGTCCGCAACTGATGCCTTCGCGGCGCAAAACGGTCGCGGTCGATGTGGGCGGCGTGTGGGTGGGCGGCAATGCTCCCATCGTCGTGCAGTCGATGACTAACACCGATACGGCGGACGCCGCCGCCACGGCGGCCCAGGTGGGAGCCTTGGCCCGTGCCGGTTCGGAGCTGGTGCGCATCACGGTGAATACCGAAGCTGCCGCCCAAGCCGTGCCGCGCATTCGCGAGCGGCTCGAAGCACATGGCTGTCAAGTCCCGCTGATCGGTGATTTTCACTACAACGGCCACCTGCTGTTGACCAAATATCCGGCCTGCGCTGCAGCGCTGGCCAAGTACCGGATCAATCCCGGCAATGCCGACATCGGCCGCAAGGATTACGGCAATTTTCAGGTTCTGATCGAAACCGCGCTGCGGCATGGCAAGCCGGTGCGTATCGGCGTGAACTGGGGCTCGCTCGATCAGGCGCTGCTGACGCGGATGATGGACGCAAATGCCAAATCCGCCGAACCACTCGGCGCTAAGGAGGTCCTGATCGAGGCGATCGTTGCTTCGGCATTGAACTCAGCCGAGGCTGCCGAGCGCCACGGCCTGCCACGCGACCGCATTATTCTGAGCGCGAAACTATCGGGCGTGCAGGATTTAATCCAGGTCTACCGCAAGCTGGCCGCGGCCTGTGATTATCCGCTGCACCTGGGCTTAACTGAAGCCGGCATGGGCGCCAAGGGCATTGTCGCCTCGACGGCTGCTATGGCGGTGCTGCTGCAGGAGGGTATCGGCGATACCATCCGCGTCTCGCTCACTCCGGCGCCGGCGGGCGACCGCTGCGAGGAAGTGCGCGTCGCACAGCAAATTTTGCAATCGCTCGAACTGCGATCGTTTGCGCCGCAGGTCACCGCCTGCCCCGGCTGCGGCCGGACCACGAGCACGTTTTTTCAGGTCATGGCCGAGCGCATTCAGACCCATATCGAGCAACGCATGCCCGTATGGCGGCGTGAGCGGCCGGGCGTTGCGGCGATGAACGTCGCCGTGATGGGTTGCATCGTCAACGGCCCCGGTGAAAGCCGCCACGCCAATCTCGGCATCTCGCTGCCGGGTACGTTCGAAGATCCCAAAGCGCCCGTCTACATCGACGGCCACCTTTACAAAACCCTCCACGGCGAGCAGCTCGCCGACGAGTTCATCGCCATTCTGGAAGACTACGTCGCCTCGCACTACGCTACGGCAGAAGCTACGGCTAGCTAACGTTGAACAGATCGGGTAGCGGCAGACTCCAGCCGGGAAAGATGCTGGGGGCGTCGAGGACCTGGCCGTTTTCGCGGTATTCAAAGCTGCCGTCAGGTCGGTAAATGCAGACGAGCCGCGTCTCTGGATAGATCACCCAGACCAGCCGCACGCCGGCTTGCAGATACTGCCGGACCTTCAAGGCCAGATCGGCCGGACTGTTCGAGGGTGACACGATCTCGACAGCCAGATCGGGGGCACCCTCGATGCGGTCGTTCAGATCCATGTCTCGAAGCCGGCCGGCGGTCACGAAGGCAAAATCGGGTATGCGGATCGTAGCGGTTGCCAGGCGACAGTCCATCTCGGTGAGCAATACGCCAAGTTTGTGCTCCTGACAGAATGCTCCGAGCGAAAGGTGTAGGCGCTCACGCACCAGGTTATGTAGCAGCCGGGGAGAGGCGGTCACAACGAGTTCGCCTTCGCTGAGTTCATAGGCTTTCCCCTCCTCGCGTGGCAGCGCGTCGAAATCGGCCTCCGTGAGCAGCGTCCGCGTGCTCATTTCGATCCTCCTAGCTCCGGGAAACACTGAACAGCTCGCCTAATTGGATGGACCAGCCGGGCAGCAACTCAGGCGCGTCGAGCACTTGGCCGTCTTCGCGAATCTCGACCCGCTCGCCCGGGCGATAAATGTAGACCATTTGGGTTTGCGGGTACACAATCCAGACCAGCCTGGCGCCAGTTTGCAGGTACTGTTTGGCTTTGAGGATCAAATCGCTAGGTTCGTTAGAAGGCGACACGACCTCGATGGCGAGTTCCGGCGCACCCTGAATGCGCTCGTCTATGTTTTGTAGTCGCATGCGCTCGGAGGTTACAAACGACAGATCGGGAATGCGGACGGTCTCGGCACTCAGATGGAACTCCATCTCCCAAAAAACGCTGCCGAGATGGTGAGCGTCGGCAAAAATGATTAGCGACTTCCCCAATTTCTCCCGCACAATGCCGTGCAGCGGCCGTGGTGACGCCGTCATGACCAGCTCTCCCTCGCTGAGCTCATATTTCTTTGGCTCGACGCGCGGCAGGGCGTCGAATTGCGCCAGCGTCAGCAGAGTTCGCGTGCTCATTACCGCACTCCGACTGGGGCCTCCACGGGTGTGAGCCAGCCGTAGATGTCGTCAGATTCGCCGCGGGCGAGGGCGAAGAAGCGGTCCTGGATGGCCTTGGTCATGGGACCGCGGGTGCCGGCGCCGACGAGGCGATGGTCGACGGATTTGATGGGCGAAATTTCGACCGCTGTGCCGCAGAAGAAGGCTTCGTCGGCGAGATAAAGGGCTTCGCGCGGCAGCGGCTCTTGCACGACCTCCAGCCCCATGTCGCCGGCGATGCGGATGATGGAATCGCGGGTAATACCGGGCAGCACGGAGGAACTGAGCGGGGGGGTAAAGAGTTTGCCCTCCCGCACCAGAAAGACGTTTTCGCCGCTGCCTTCACTGAGGTGGCCGGTTTCGTCGAGGGCGATGCCTTCCTGGTAACCGTCGGCGAGCGCTTCCTGCTTGATCAACTGTGAATTCATGTAGTTGGCGGCGGCTTTGGCCATGACCGGGAGGGTGTTGGGCGCCAATCGCGTCCAGGAGGCGATGCGGGCGTCCACGCCTTCAGTAACGGTTTTGCCGCCGAGGTAATCGGACCAGTTCCAGGCGGCAATATAGGTTTCAATCGGGCAGTCACCATCCTTAATGCCGATGCCCATGCTGCCGTAACCGCGCAGGACGATGGGCCGGATGTAGGCCTGGGGCAGGTGATTCACCCGGATCAGTTCGACGCAGGCGCGCTCGAGCTGGGAGCGGGTGAACCCGATTTCCATCTGGTAGACCTTGGCTGAGTTCAGCAACCGCTGCATGTGGTCGCGGAGGCGGAAAATAGCGGGCCCGTGGGCGGTCGAGTAGCAGCGCAGGCCCTCGAACAGGCCGGAACCGTAGCTGACGATGTGGGACAAAACATGGATGCGGGCGTCGTCCCAGGCCACCATGCTGCCGTTCCGCCAAATTTTCTCACTCGGAGTTAGCGCCATGGCGTCAGTATACTAGACCGAAATGAGCTCGGAATCCTCCATTCGTCTGGTCCTCGATGAGGACGAAACCACAGCGGCACGAATCAAGGTCATCGGCATCGGTGGCGGCGGCGGCAATGCCGTGAACCGCATGATCGATGCGCACCTCGATGGCGTGGAGTTCATCGTCGCCAACACCGACATTCAGGCGCTCAAGCTGTCACTGGCGCCGGTGAAGATTCAGCTTGGAGGCAAGCTGACGGGCGGGCGCGGTGCCGGCAGCGATCCCGACGTCGGGCGGCAAGCGGCGCTGGAGGATACCGAAAAGATCCTCGAGGCGCTCGACGGCGCCGACATGGTATTTGTCACGGCGGGACTGGGCGGCGGTACGGGCACCGGCGCGGCGCCGGTGATTGCCTCGCTGGCGAATGAGATCGGCGCCTTGACGGTTGCGGTGGTGACGAAGCCGTTTCAATTCGAGGGCAAACGTCGCATGGCACAGGCCGAGCAGGGACTGAAGGAACTGGCCGAAGCGGTGGATACGGTGATCACCATTCCCAACGACCGGCTGTTGATGGTGGCGCAGAATGCGGCGTTTGTGGAATCCTTCCGTATTGCCGATGACATTCTGCGGCAGGCGGTGCAGGGGATCAGCGACATCATCACGATTCCCGGCATCATTAACCGCGATTTCGCCGACGTAAAAACCATCATGCACGGCATGGGCTACGCCATCATGGGCACGGCGGTGGCGACCGGACCCCATCGCGCGGTGGAAGCGGCGCGGTCGGCGATTTCGAGCCCGCTGCTGGAGAACACATCGATCGACGGCGCGCGCGGCATCCTCATCAATATCAGCGGCTCCAGCAACCTGATGCTGTCGGAAGTCAATGAAGCCTCAAGCGTGATTCAGGCGGCGGCACACGAAGATGCCAACATCATTTTTGGCGCCACACTGAATGAGGAGATGGGCGACCAGATCAAGATCACCGTCATCGCCACCGGCTTCCGCGCCGAGTATATTCAGCAGCAGAAACACACGCCGCCGGCAGCACCGGTAATCACTGCAGCGGCTTCGAGCACCACCACGCGCATGCCCGCTGGATCGGGCGCACCCGGGGCGGCGGCTGCGGCCGCAGGGGGCGAGGACGATCTCGATATTCCGGCCTTCATGCGGCTGAACAGCTCCAGCACTCCCGGTCAGGGAAACCCGGGATCATCGAACTGAGCCATGCACCTGCGCCACCTGGGCATTACCATACTGCTGTTATGCTTGGCCGCAGTTGCAGCGGCGGCACCGAGCACGCCCGAACTGCTGCCCTATCCCCGGCAGATTACGATGCAAGGTGGCGCGCTGATTCTGAATCGCCGCGTCACGATTGGGGTCGAGAGCAAGAACGCACAGGATCGGTCTGCGGCCCAGGTGCTGGCGCAGGAGCTGAGCCGCATCGACCATCTACCCGTGCGGATCAAGCAGGGCCACAGCGGCGAGATCCTGCTGGTGCGGGCCCAGAGCAAGCGTGGCGAACAACTGCTGCAGCGTGCGGGCGTGAGTCTGCCGCCGGCAGCGCAGACCGAAGGTTACGTGCTGCTGGTGTCGCCGAAGCAGGCGGTGGTGATTGCGGCAAGCGCTGCGGGGATACTGTACGGGGTGGAAACGCTCCGTCAGTTGTTTCATCCGCTGGCGGACGCGGCCGTTGCCGATGCCACGCAAATTGTGGACTGGCCGGCGCTGCGCTGGCGCGGGGTGCAGATGGACCTCAGCCGGGGCGCCATTCCTTCGCTGGCCGCGTTCCGGCGCGATATCCCACTGCTGGCGGAGTTCAAGATCAACGCACTGGTGCTGTATTTCGAGAACACATTCGCCTATTCGAACCTGCCTGTGTGGGCGGTCCCGGGCGGAGCGATCACGCCGGAGGAAGCGACCGAGATCGTCTCACTGGCGGCGAAGTACCACATTACGGTGATTCCCGAACAGGAGGCGTTCGGGCATCTCCACCTGGGGTTGCGGGAAGAACGCTTTCAGAATCTGCTGGAGAAGCCCTATGGCGGCCTGCTGTCGCCGGCCGTCCCCGCCTCGCTCGATTTCATCAGCAAGATGTATGCCGAGCTGGCGCAATATTTTCCCGGACCGTTCTTTCACATCGGCGCAGACGAGACCATCGCGCTCGGCACCGGACGGTCACAGGCGATGCAGAAGGCCGAAGGCGCCGGGGCGCTGTATCTGAACTACATTAAGGCCATCGCGCAGCGGCTCGAGCCCTACCACCGCAAGATTCTGTTCTGGGGCGACATTGCGCAAAACCACCCCGAGCTGCTTTCGCAATTGCCCAAGGACATGATCGCGGTGCCGTGGAACTACGCCCCACGCCAGAGCTTCGTGAAGCTCATCCAGCCGTTTACCGATGCGGGTCTGGAGACCTGGGTCGCGCCGGGCGTGAGCAACTGGAGCCGGATTTTCCCGGATTACAACGAAGCCACGCCCAACATCGTCAACTTCGTGCGTGACGGCCGTGCGCTCGGTGCTACCGGCATTCTCAATACCAACTGGAATGACGACGGCGAGAGCATGTTCGACTACTGCTGGTACGGCATTGCGCTGGGCGCTGCGCAGGGATGGGAAGAGCAGCCTTCGGTGCCGCGTTTTCAGGGCGCTTACGACTGGGCGCTGTACCGCGCCGATGGGCATTTCTTCCTGAAGCAGATCGAAACGCTCACGCAGATCCATGCGCTGCTGGAGAAGACCATCCATGCTGATGGCAGCGACCGGCTGATGTGGCACCAAGCCTTCAGCCCGGAGGGCCAGCGCATCTACGGCGAGATGGCGCCAGCGGCACATCCGGTGCGCTTGCTCGCCGAGGATGTGATTGCGTCGATGGCAGCGCACCGCGACGGCGCCCGGCGCTACCCGAAACTGCTGATGCCGGTCGAATTTGCCGCCCGCCGCTTTGATTTTGTGGGGGAAAAGGCGATTTACGCGGTGCTGATCGCCCAACTGTACAAGCAGGCCGGGAAGCCGGGCCAGGCCCCGTACAAGGTCAACCGGATCTTCAACCGCATTAATTCGATCAACGGCCTTGTGCAGGACATGCGCGATGGCGTGACCACGCTGCGGGGCGAGTACAGAGCATTGTGGCTGGAGGGCAACACGCCCTACTTTGTGGGTAACATTCTGGTGCGCTACGACAACGAGCGCATGTACTGGGAGCAGCAGTCGCGGCGGTTTACACGGGTTCAGCGGGCGTACAACACTGAAGGCACTCTGCCGCCGCTAGTTTCCGACCCGGTAGCGCAGCAGCGTCCATAGCGCCACGCAACCGTCACGGGCACGGATCTTTTTGCCCGAGGCGCGGCTGCGGGCATGATACTGAACGGGCACTTCGTGAATGCGGATGCCGCGGCGGCAGAGCTTTGCGGTCACTTCCGGGCAGAACTCGAAGCGCCGGCAGCGCAGCTGGAGGCTGCGCAGCAGCTCCGTGCGGAAGACCTTGTAAGCCGTCGCCTCATCGCTGAGGCCGGCGCGGTAGAGAATGTTGGCGGTTCCAGACAAAATGCGGTTGGCAAGCCAAGAGCCGGAGCTCATGCCGAGCTCTTGCCGCCTGCAGCCATTCAGAAATCGGGAACCGAAGACGACCTCGGCTTGGCCGCTGATCATGGGGCCAAAGAGCCGGGAGTAGTCGGCGGGATCGTATTCCAGGTCAGCATCCTGAATGAGCACGCACTCGCCGCGCACCTGATCCAGCGCGACCCGAATGGCCGTGCCCTTGCCAAAGGGAGGACGCCCGTTGCTGGCATAGAGAATCGTCTTGATGCCTGGGTGCGCGATGGACGTCAGGAAGGCGCGGGAGCCGTCGGTCGAGCCGCCATCGACGACGAGAATTTCGCGGTCGCAGCCGGGAGGCAAGGGTGCAGCGAGTACCTGCTGGAGAACCTGCGCTAGGGTTCCGATCTCGTTGTAAACCGGAATGATAATGGAGACGATCATGAGGCGGTGCCAGCGCGGGCGCGGTTCGCGCGCAGGGCGATCCAGCAGGCAGCGAGCAGGATGACTTCCGGGTCGAGGGCGAGCCGGTAGCGCGGAATGGCTTCAGTGAAATAGTAGGCGAAGGGAATCAGTATCGGGAAAATTGCCGCTGCCCAAGCGACGGTGGCTTTGCGGCGGAGCAGGGCAGTGATGCCGGCGAGTGCGCCCAGGCCGAGCAACAGATCGGCGAACAGAACGTAACGAACCTGCCAGTTTCCCCAAAGAAAAGTGTGGAGGGGGTGCGGCGTGCCGCCGGACCAGAATGCCCGGAAGCGCAGCCACGCGCGCTCTGCCGTCTGGAGAGGATGTGCCGCAATATAGGCAAGCGCGGCGCCAAACTTGGCGCGCATGTAAGGCACTTCGCCCTGGCGCACAAATAACGCCCGCTCGCTGAGATCGTCGAGCGGATGCTGCTGACCGTGCCAGGGAACCGTGGTATCGGTGTTGTTGCCCAACCAAAGTGACAATCCCAAGTCGCTGCGTATGGGCACCCAGGCGTGGAACGCTTCGCGGTTCCGGACTGTCCAGGGCAGGACGCACAGAACGGTCACGAGCAGAGCCAGGGCAGCGCGTGGCATGGCGGCCCGCCGCCAGAGCAGCACTGCAAACAAGATGGGCAACACCGCAATGAAAACCGGATTGGTCAGCAGAAGGACAGTCCAGAGCACGCCGTAGAGAACCCAATCCCGCGCGCGGTCGCCGTCGTCGAGCAGTCGCAGCGTCAGCCACAAAACGGTAATCCCCAGCAGGGCGGAGAGGCAGCCATCCCACATGCTCTGGTAGGTGAGCAGGATGGCGTTCGGATAGATGGCCCAAAGCCAGCAGGCGAGCAGGCCGGCAAGCTGGGCCGTGCGCTGGCTGCCGACGTGCCGGGCCATCGCTCGGGTTGCAGCAAATAACGGCAGGCACACCAAAGTGGCGAAAACGACGTTCAGGGACACGGCAGCGATAAACGCCGAAAACGAGGCCACCCCGAAAAGCCGGAACAGGATGGCCAGCAGCCCTGGGTAGACCGGTGCGACCCAGGCCGTGGGGCCGCTCGCAACCGGCAGCGGCGAGGCAAAGCCATGGCCGGTCGCCAAGGCGCGGGCGATGTTGCCGGATTCGAAGGCGAAGGGCGCGATCGGTACAGCGCTGTGGCTTACACGCTCCAGGTAAGTCCAGCCGAATCCGACTCGCAGGCATGCCGTCGCGGCCAACGGAATCCAAAACTGCTGGGGGAAGGCTGGCTGCGATCTACCCCGGGGTGCAGACTCAGCCGAGCGCTGTGCTTGGGCGTGCAGCATGGGTTGCATGCCTGGATCTCATTGTAGTCGAAACGGCCCGCGGTCGGCGCCGCGGAGCGGGGATATATCCCACTTCTGATAGAAGTGACCTCGGTCACTGGCCCAGACGGCGTAGTGGGCTAGGGTAAAGCAGGTGAACTTTGATGACACCTCTTTATACGACCACCGCGGCTTCTGCGCGTCGAGCGCACGGGCGGCGTTGGCTTGCTCTACTACTGTTTTTCATATTTCCCGCTGTTTCGGTTCTGGCCCAGCAGCACCGGTCAGAACCGAAGTCAAAAACGAATGTCCAGCCGGCAGGTTCGATCATTGTCCGGAATCCCAGCGATGTTCCTCCTCCGATCGGCACACGCGGACCGGAAGTGGTACGAGTGGTTCTGACCGCCAAAGAACTGGTGGCGCCTCTCGATCCGGAGACCGGCGTGTCGTACAGCTACTGGACGTTTGATGGCAAGGTTCCTGGACCGATGATTCGCGTGCGCGTCGGCGACACCGTTGAGGTGACGCTGTACAACAACGCGAGCAATCACATGGCCCACTCTCTGGATTTTCACGCAGCACTTGGGCCGGGCGGCGGCATGGGGCTTTCCGAATTGCCTCCGGAGCCTGGAGGCCAGCTTAACTGGGGCCGCACATTCAGTTTCAAAGCCACCGTTCCCGGATTGTTCGTGTATCACTGTGGCACGCCGGTGGCGGCGGACCACGTCGCCAACGGCATGTACGGGCTGGTTCTCGTGGAACCGCCCGGCGGCCTGCGCCGTGTCGATCACGAGTACTACGTGATGCAGGGCGAGATTTACACCGATGGTCCGGGCAAGCGCGGTGACACGCTATCGCTCGATGAAACGCGACTGCTGGAAGAAAAGCCGCAGTTCATCGTCTTCAATGGCGCCGTCGATGCCCTCACCAAGCAGTACCCGCTGAGGGCGCGCGTCGGCCAGACGGTACGGATTTTCTTCGGCAATGCGGGACCGAATCTCACCTCCTCGCCGCACGTCATCGGGGAGATGTTTACGCACTACTACCCGTTTGGATCGCTGGAGTCGCCGCCGCTCGAGGGTGTACAGACCGGTACCGTGCCGCCCGGCAGCGCGGCCATTTTGGAGATGAAGGCCAAGATGCCGGGGCAATTTACGCTGGTCGATCATGCTCTGGAGCGGGTGACGAAGGGCCTGGTGGGCATCTTCAGCGTCAGCGGTGAGGATGTCGCTCATCTGATGTACGCGGGACCGGATGAGCGCATCGGGGCAATTCCGCCGCTGGCGATCACGCCGGAGGATGCGGAGGAAGCTTTTCTGGCGGACCAGTCCGATGCGCCGTCGCCGTTGATCGCGGCCGAGCTTGCCAGCTCGGTCGTGGTCTCGACCACCAAGGTCACGATGACGGACATGAACTTCGTGCCCGCGGTGATCCAGATCCGGCCGGGACAGGCGGTGACGTGGGTCAACACCTCGGGCACGATGCATACCGTGGTGGACGATCCCAACGTGGCGCTGAGCCGCGCGGACGTCATGCTGCCGATTGGCGCGGCAACGTTCGCCTCCTCGTTCCTGCAGCCCGGACAAAGCTACACGCGGGTGTTCACGCAACCGGGCATTTACCGCTATGTGTGCACGCAGCACGAGCATAACGGCATGATCGGCACGGTGATCGTGAAAGCGCCCGGCGCCGGCAGCGTTCTGATCGCGGAACAGCGAAAGCACCCCTAGCGCGCCAGCGGATTGCGCCACTTCACCGACTTGAGCCGCGTGAAGTCGGCGTCGGCGGTGTGGACGACGGCGTCGTGAGCGATAGCGAGCGCGGCCAGGACAGCATCGCTTGCCAAGTTGCCTGGGGTTCCGCAGGCGTCGAGCAGAGCCAATGCACGCGACAGATCCGATGCCTCGACGTGCAGAAGGCTTACTTGGTGGCGTGCGATCCAGTCGCGCACTATCGCGGTAGCCGCTTGGACCGACAGCGGTTCGCGGAAGGCAAAGCTCTGGGTAGACAGTCTCACGAATCCCAGCGCCACCGGTACAGCCAAGCCCACGGGTTCGGCGCCGTTCATGACTCCAAGCCACCAAGCGGCGGCCTCACGGTGGAAACGGGATTCCGGATTGTAGGCGTACAGCAGGAGATTGATATCCGGCAAAATCAAGACCGGCCCCGTCGCTTTTTCGTGGCCCGCTCCTGAATTGCCGCCGCAGCCGCTTCGGCTCGGCGCATGCGCTCCACCAGGGCTTTGTCTTCCAGTTGGTCGGCGAACTGCCCCAGCCGGGTATCGTCGATTCCGGGCCGCAAACCCCGGGGGCCCGGGCGCAACACAAAGGCCTCTGACTTGCGGGGCTGTCCTACAGTCAGTGCGCGCCGCACGGCCTGATTCAGGCTCTGCTTAAAGCTGCTGCGCGTTCGATGCATTTCGTCCTGCAACAGGCGCAGCACGTCCGCATCCAATGTCACAGTGGTCCGCTTGATGACATCATGATGCCTTGACCAAACACTGTCAAGATTGCAACAGATCAGACAGCTTTATCTTTCGAGAAGCAGAGGGGTTCGATGGGGCAGGAGGCGCAGCGGGGCTTGCGGGCGAGGCAGGTTTGACGGCCGTGGGCGATGACGCGATGGCTGAAGGCGATCCATTGCTGCGGCGGGATCAGCATCTGCAGGTCTCGCTCGATTTTTTCAGGAGCTTCGTTGCGGGTCAGATCGAGACGGCGGCTGATGCGCATGACGTGGGTGTCGACCACGATGCCGCTGGCCTTGTGGAACCAAACGCCCAACACGACGTTGGCGGTTTTGCGGGCGACGCCGGGGAGGGTGAGGAGCGCTTCCATGGCGTCGGGAACGACGCCCGAGTAGGTGTCAACAATACGGCGGGCGGCGCCCACTATGGACTTGGCCTTGTTGCGGTAAAAGCCGGTGCTGCGAATGTCCGGTTCCAACTGCCCGGGGTTGAGGGCGGCGACATCAGTGAGCTTTGGATATTTCCGGAACAGCGCGGGCGTAACCAGGTTGACACGCACATCGGTACACTGCGCCGAGAGAATGGTTGCCACCAGCAGCTCCCAGGCGGAGTGGTGGATGAGGGCGCATTGGGCATCCGGGTAAGCCTCGGCGAGACCTTTGAGAATGGCGCGAACGCGCTCAGGATTTGTGCGCTTGCTGGGCACCGATCCACTCTAGCATTGCGCGCGCGGCAGCACCGCGATGGCTGAGCTGCGCTTTGCGGTCGGGCGGCAGTTCCGCAAAGCTGGCGCCAGTCGCCGGGGAATAGAACAAAGGATCATAGCCGAAGCCACCGTCGCCGCGCGGGGCGTCCAGGATGCGGCCTTCCGCTGTGCCGCAAAACGTGGCGATAGGCCGGCCCAGTTGCGCCAGCGCCAAGACACAAACGAAACGCGCGCTACGCTGCGGCTGAGGGATTCCCTCCAGCTTTTGCAGCAGTAGGCGATTGTTGGCGACATCATCGCCATGTTTTCCTGCGAAGCGGGCGGAGTAAACGCCCGGGGCGCCCTGGAGGGCATCGACCTCGAGGCCGGAGTCGTCGGCGAGAACCATGGCCGTGGTGAAGCGGCTGTAATGTTCGGCCTTGAGGCGGGCATTCGCTTCGAAGGTTGCGCCGGTTTCTGCAATCGAGGGAAGGGAAGCGAAGTTGGGCAGCATCTCGAGCGGCAGGCCGATGCCGTGAAAATCGGCGACCTTGCCGGGATTGCCGGTGGCCAGATAAATCGTCATGCCAACCGCGGCAAAGGCAGGTGCAGGATGCCGTCCTGCAGCATCATGATCTGGCTGATGCCGACGCGGGCGAGGCGCAGCAGTTCCCGTGCCTGGTCATCACTGAAGGGCCGGGTTTCCGCGGTCGCCTGGATTTCAGAGTAGCAGCCATCGCCGGTCATGACGACATTCATATCGACATCGGCGTGAGAATCTTCCTGGTAATCGAGATCGAGTACGGGTTCGCCCTTGACCATGCCGACGCTGATGGCCGCCAGGTACTGGCGCAAGGGCAGCCGCTTGAGGGTGCCCGCATCGACGAGGCGCTGCAAAGCCATGCCCAGAGCCACAAAGGCGCCGCAGATCGAGGCGGTGCGCGTTCCTCCATCGGCTTGCAGAACATCGCAATCGAGGACGAGGGTGCGCTCGCCCAGCGCCTGCATATCCGTTACCGAGCGCAGCGCGCGGCCGATCAGACGCTGAATTTCCAGCGTTCGTCCCGAGGGCCGCCCCTTGGTGACCTCACGTGGTGTGCGGGTTAGGGTGGCGCGTGGCAGCATGGCGTATTCAGCGGTGACCCAGCCTTTGCCCTGGCCGCGCAGGAAGGCGGGCACGGTTTCCTCGAGCGTGGCGGCGCAGAGGACGCGGGTGTTGCCTACGCTGACCAGGACCGAGCCTTCGGCGGTGGGCAGAAAGTCGGGTTCGAAGCGAACCGGACGCAGTTGATCAGGCTGTCGCAAGTCAATACGCACGGTATAATCTTCGCATGCCTGATTTGCTGCAGCCGGCCAAGGATCTGAGCGCCATTGCCCAGGGCCTTGGGGTCACGCTGAAGAACATGTTCCTGCCACCGGTCACGGAGTTTTACCCGGACGAGCCGGTGCGCTTTGAAGCTCGCTTCCGTGGCGTCCACGTGCAGCAGCGGGACGAGAATGGCTTGGAAAAGTGCGTCGCCTGCTTCCTGTGTGCCGCCGCGTGTCCTTCCAACTGCATCTACATAGAAGCAGCGGAAAACACCGCCGCCCAGCGCATCAGTGCAGGCGAACGTTACGCCAAGGTGTACAACATCGATTACAATCGCTGCATCTTTTGCGGCTATTGTGTCGAGGCCTGCCCGACCGACGCCATTACGCATGGACACGGGTTTGAATTGGCCAACTACGACGCCGGGTCCATGGTGTATCGCAAGGAACAATTGCTGGCGCCGCTGCCTGAATAGCCGTATGCTGACTGTTTGAATCTCTCCGAAAGGATTCCCCACCTTGTCGAGCCGCACATTGTTTACTTCCGAATCGGTCACAGAAGGTCACCCCGATAAAATCGCAGATCAGGTCTCCGATGGCGTGCTTGATGCCGCCTTGTCGGAAGATCCGCAAAGCCGCGTTGCCTGCGAGGCTCTGCTCACCACCGGCCTGATTGTGGTAGCGGGCGAGGTCACGACGCGCGCCCAGATCGACTATCAGCAGGTCGCGCGCGAGGCCGTACGCTCGGTGGGCTATACCGACGCCCGCTTTGGTTTCGATTGCGATACCTGCGGCGTGATGGTGAGCGTACATCAACAATCGGGCGACATCGCCATGGGCGTGGACCGCGAGGGGGCGGGCGACCAGGGCATGATGTTCGGCTATGCCTGCGATCAGACGCCAGAGAAAATGCCGCTGCCCATCGCGCTGGCGCGGCGGCTGACGCGGCAGCTCTCGAAAGTGCGGCGCGAGGGCAAGCTCGAGTTCCTGCGTCCGGACGGCAAAAGCCAGGTCACAATTGGGTACGAAGACGGACGTCCCGTACGCGTCGATGCGGTGGTGATCTCGACCCAGCACAGCGAAGAAGTGACGACCGAAGACCTGCGCGCGGCGATCCGCGAGCATGTGATCGACCCGATTGTGCCGGTGGAGATGATCGACAAGGCGACCAAGTACCACATCAACCCGACCGGACGTTTTGTGATTGGCGGGCCGATGGGCGACACCGGCGTGACCGGGCGCAAGATCATCGTCGACACCTATGGTGGTTGGGGACGGCACGGTGGCGGCGCCTTCAGCGGCAAGGACCCGACCAAGGTGGACCGCTCGGCGGCCTATGTGGCGCGCTACATTGCGCGCAACGTGGTTGCCGCAGGTCTGGCGCGGAACTGCGAAGTCCAACTCGCGTACGCGATTGGCGTGGCCGAGCCGGTTTCGATTCGCGTCGAAACCTTTGGGACGCACACCACACCGGAGGATAAAATCAGCGCGGCGGTACGCAAGTGCTTCCAGCTCACGCCCAAGGGCATTATCGACTCCTTGCAGTTACGGCGGCCGATCTACCAGAAGACGGCGGCGTTCGGCCATTTTGGACTGAATGATCCCGACTTCACCTGGGAGCGCGAAGACAAGGTCGAGGAACTGCAGGCGGTGATAGGCGCCCGTGAAATGGCGTCCGCGCGTTAAATTGTTCAAGTGATGGATGAGATTGGCCAACTGGCACTGGACGCCGTAGTCAGCGGGGGAGCCAGCTACGCCGATGCGCGGGTGGGCGAGCAGCGGCATCGCAGTCTGATCACCAAAAACGGCAAGCTCGGCCATGCGGCCGACAGCGAAGCGCAGGCCATCGGCGTCCGGGTACTGCTCCATGGCGCCTGGGGCTTCGCGGCCAGCGACGACTGCTCGCGCGAGGCTGTGATCGCAACCGCCGAGCGGGCCCTGGCGATTGCGCGGGCTTCGGCACGGGTCAAGCAGGCAGAAGTGCGGCTGGCGCCGGAACCGGCACACCAGGCCACTTGGATCGCACCTTGCCGGCGTGATCCGTTTGCGGTTAGCGTGGACGAAAACCTCGCGCTGCTGCTGGCCATTGACAAGGAACTGCGCGCCGTGAAGGGCGTGACGCTGGCCGAAGCACAGATGAACTTCATCCGGCAGAAGCAGTTGTTTCTGTCGAGCGAAGGCTCGCGTATCGAGCAAACGCGTGTGCTCAGCGGGGCGGGGTACACGGCGCTCGCGTTTGCGGAGGGCGAGATTCAAAAGCGGTCGTACCCGAACTCGTTTGGTGGGCAATATCAGCTCAAGGGGTACGAACTCATTCAGGAGCTGAAGCTACTGGAAAACGCGCAGCGCGTGGGCGAGGAAGCGGTCGCCCTGCATAAGGCCAAACAGTGCCCGCAGGCGGTGGGCACACTGATTCTGGACAGCTCGCAGCTTGGCTTGCAGGTGCATGAGTCAATCGGGCATCCGATTGAGCTGGACCGTGTTCTGGGCACAGAAGCCAACTTTGCGGGCATGAGCTTTTTGACGCTCGATCAGCTCGGCAAGCTGCGCTACGGCTCGCCTGTGGTCAACGTGGTGGCCGATGCGCGGCTGGAACATGGGCCCGGCCTGGGGACATTCGCGTTTGATGATGAAGGCGTGGCCGCACAGCGGACGAATATTATTACGGCCGGCGAGTTTACCGGCTATATCACCAGCCGCGAGACTGCGGCGCAGATCGGCCAGCCGCGTTCGAATGGTTGCATGCGGGCGGAAGCCGTCAACCGGCTGCCGCTGATCCGGATGACCAACATCAGCATTGAACCGGGGCCGAGGCCGTTAAGCCCGGAGGAGTTAATCGCCGATACCGATTCCGGCTTTTACATGGAGACGAACCGGAGCTGGTCGATTGACGACAAGCGCTACAACTTTCAGTTCGGGACCGAAATCGGATGGGAGATCAAGCACGGTAAAAAGGTGCGGATGCTCAAAAACCCGAGCTATTCGGGCATAACCACGGAATTCTGGAATTCAATGGACGCCATCTGTTCGCGCGAACACTGGACGCTGTGGGGCACGCCCAATTGCGGCAAGGGCCAGCCACAGCAGACCATGGGCACCGGGCACGGGGCTGCGCCGGCGCGCTTCCGCAATATCAAGATCGGGACGGCATACCAGAAATGAGCTTGCGTCTGAAGCCCGAGTATGCCCGCGAGCTGCTGCAACAGGCGCAGAAGGCCGCACCGACGGGTACGGCGCTGGAGCTGCTGCTGGAAGAGTCAAGTTCGGAGCTGACGCGCTTCGCCAACAACGCCATTCATCAACACATGGCGGATGCCAGCCTGACGCTGTCGCTGCGGGCGCAGATCGAAGGCCGCACGGCACGCGCCACGTCGCACCGAAACGACGCCACCGGCATCGCCGACCTGGTAGCCCGCACACTGAGCCTGACGCGGTCGCAGGCGCAGGATGCGGAGTTGCTGCCGATGGCGGCGCCGGCGGCGATCGAGCCGGTAAGCCGATGGGACGATGCGACGGCGGCACTCACGCCCGCACAGCGTGCCGATGCCGTAGCCGGCATGGTCGAGGTGGCGCGTAAAGAGGGCCTAACCGCGGCGGGCATTTGCTCGAGCCAGCACGATGCCACGGCCATCGTCAACACCAACGGCGTTGAGGATTTCTATCGTTCCACCGGCGCGCAGTTTTCCGTGACGATGCTGCGAGGCTTGAGCAGCGGCTGGGCGAAAGGCGGCTCGGTGCGCTGGAGCGATCTCGATCCGGTCGCCGGCGCGCGCATCGCGGCCGCGAAGGCACTGGCGAGCGTGAACCCGACGGAAGTTCCCGCTGGCCGCTACACGGTAATTCTCGAGCCGGCGGCGGTATTGGATTTGCTCGGCTTTGTGATGTGGGATTTCAGCGCACGGCAAATTCTCGAGCAAAGCAGCTTCTTAAGCGGCCGGATGGGCCAAAAACTGTTCGGCGACAACGTGACCATCACGGATAATTGCCGGGATCCGCTGCAGACCGGCGCGCCGTTTGATGGCGAAGGCGTGCCACGGCAGCGCGTGGTGTTAGTGGAGAACGGCTGGGTGCGCAACCTGGTTTACTCGCGCCAGTCGGCGGCGGAATGGAAGCGGCGGCATCCAGAAGATCCAGCACCCGCACCAACCGGCCATGGCTTGCCGCTGCCGAACCCCTACGGAGAGTTTCCGCTGAATGTGGTATTCGCCGGCGGAGACGTTCCAGTCGAGCGCATGATCGGCGAGACCGAGCGCGGCATTCTGGTCACACGGCTGTGGTACATCCGAGAAGTCGATCCGTACCAGAAGATTCTGACCGGCATGACCCGCGACGGAACCTTCCTGATCGAGAACGGCAAGCTGGCGCACGGCGTGCGCAATTTCCGCTTCAACCAGAACATGATCGAATTGCTCAATTCGATTGAAGCGATGAGCCCCTCGGTGCGCGCCAGCGGCGAGGAATCGTTTGATATGGTCGTGCCCGCACTCAAGGTGCGGGGCTTCAACTTCACCGAAGTGACGAAATTTTAGCTTGCGCGGATCCATTTGACGGGGGCACCGGTCGCGGATACACTCTCGGCTTTATGTGTCGCCGCGCATCTCTCTGGGGAACATGCGGGTCGCCCTGAGAGCTGCGTTTGTTGCCGGTCTGAGTGCAACGCCGGCAGTAGCAAGCCCCCGGTTGCGAATTTAATCTCCAAGCAACCTTTGTCCCCAACGCAGATTTTGCCGGATCGGGATCCAATGTTGTTCCCGTAAGCGTGACGACCTTCGGCCAGGGTTTCACGATGACGATCAAGCCCTCGACGTGAACCCTGCTACAGCGGCTGATTTATTTTGGCAGCCCTTTGCCCCAGAGCGGCGCGTTGCCGTGGTCCGGCAAGGGCAGCGGCAACCGCTGGTCCTGGGCGTGGATATTGCTGGATCTGCTGGTCATGCTGCTGACCGGCTGGTGGCTGCTGGCGCAGCGCAAGCAGCGGTTGGCATAGCCGATGGTGATTGCCGGCGCCGCACTCGTTGTCTGTGGTTACAATCCACCGCCCATGCCGGTTGGGACAAAAAAGACCGCAAGCGTCACGGTAACGGCCACCGCGGTGGTAGCGCCGAATTCTGGTCCTGTGGACGAGACGGTTACGCATCAGATCACGGTGCAGTACCAAACGTTTTAATCCAATTTCAGGGAGCCAGCCACGAACGACATCAGGAAGACTTGACTCCGAGAGAGACCAGACAGTAGACTCCTAGTTTCATGTTTTACGCACGGTGTCTGCCGGCAGCTTTCTTTTGGGCCTTTGTGAGTGTTGCGATTGGCATTGGCCTGACTCCCGCAAGAGCTTGCGCGACTTCCCCCGTGGTCAATTTTGGAGGTGTGGTCGTGTTCCAGAAAACCGGCGCCGTGCCGGTGGCCGTGGCGCGGGACGCCTCCGGCAATCTGTACCTAGCTGATCAGGCTAACGGCGAAGTGATCCAGCAGACGCCGTCGGGGGTGCAGAGTGTCGTGGCCAGCGGTCTGACCTTGAACGCGGGCGGCGGCGCGGGACTGGCGGTCGACGCCAGTGGCAACGTCTATATCGGCGAAGCCAACGCGGTCATTAAAGAAACGCCTTCCGGCAGTACGTATACGGCGAGCACGATTGCGAGCGGCTACGACGGTAATGCCGTTGCCGTGGACGCGAACGGTGACGTGTTTGTGGCCAGCTCATCGGGTTCGGGGCAGGTGGTCGAGTACACGCCCAACGGCAGCACCTACACAGCGCGCACGATCGTTTCCGGCAATCTGACCGACGGCGTCGGGGTCGATGCGTCGGGCAACATTTATCTTTCGTACTCGGCCCTGAACGAAGTCGTCAAGCTGACGCCGGCCGCAGGCGGCACCTACACGCAAACCAACATTGACACCACGATCACAGCACCCGGCGCGCTGGTGGTCGACGGCGCCGGTGACGTGTATGTCATTGATACTTCGTTCGAACAGGTGACTAAAGAAGTGCCGTCAGGCACCTCCTACTCCGCGACCGCGGTTGCCGATTTCTCGCACAACGGGCTGGCACAGCCCCTCGGTCTGTACGTGGACACTGAAGGCAGTATTTTTGTCGCCGATGGCAGCCTGAATCTAGTGCTGGAATTTCCGGCGTTGGGAGTAGATTTTGGTGGGAGTGCGGTGGGCGCCGCAACCAGCGCGGTCACGCTGCGCTTTTACTTTACGGCTGGCGTGACGATGGGTACACCGCTCGCGCTCACCGGCGGGGTTTCAGGACTTGATTTTACCGCTGCTGCTGGAACCTGTACGGGAAGTTTTTTCGGCGCCCAGTCATGCACGATGTCAGCGTCGTTTAAGCCATCACTGGCGGGCCTCCGCCTGGGCGCCATCGAACTCACCGATAACACAGGCGTTGTCCAGATTTCCGTCCCGGTGCGCGGAACGGGAGATGGCCCGCAAGTGGCGTTCGGGCCAGGCACCGCGACATCTATCGGCGGGACACTGAGCACATCGTTTGAAGCCGCCGTTGATGGCACAGGCAACGTGTTTGTGGCCGTCACGGGTACTGCGCCGGGCGTGTATGAGGACAAGCTATCGGGCAGCAGGTATACACAGACGACGATTGGCACGTTCATCAATGCACCACAGGGTGTCGCCGTAGATGGTGCCGGAAACGTGTACATCTCGGACACGGGCACGAGCAATATTTACAAAGAGACTCCCTCCGGCGGCGGCTATACCCAGACGAACCTTGTCCCCGGCATACCGGCTACACCAGGGCAGATTGCCGTAGACGCGGGCGGCTCGATTTACGTTGCGTATACGACCGGAGTGATCCGTGAAACGCCGGTGTTGGGCAACTACGTGCAGTCTACGGTAGTTACGGCGACGCTGCCGCAGGGAGGGGGGCTGGCGGTGGCAGGCGATGGAACCGTTTTCGCCGCTGATCCGGGACAGCAGGCAGTGCTGGAGGCCGTGCCCGACAACGGCGCGTACACCACGCACCTGCTGGGCGTGGGCGATCTCACCAATCCAACAGGGTTGACGCTGGATGCTGCTGGCAACCTGTACATATACGACAAGAGCACGAATCAGGTCACGATGCTGAGCGCGGCCAGCGGCTATACTACGGCGACTACCGCGGGCACAAGCAATAGTCAGGCATTGGCGGTGGACGCGAAGGGAATTGCATATTGGGAAGGCACAAGCGCGGGACAGATGGAGCGGATCGACCGCAGATCTGCGCCAACCCTCAACTTCGGCTCCCTTGCGCTGGGCGCGACGGGTACGTCGGCGTTTTCGCTCCTGAACCTGGGCACGCTGCCGCTGACCTTCACCTCGGTGAGCAATCCGGGATCGGGCTTCGTGGCCAGCGGCTGCAGCGCCGGGACGGTGGCGAACGGCAGCAGTTGCAGCGAGACGGTGACGTTTTCGCCGCAGGTGCTAGGCGCGGTCGCGGGCAACATCAACTTCAGCGACGACGATTTGGGCGTGAGCGGCTCTCTCCAGAAAGTAGTGTTCAACGGCACGGGTACGGCGGCGCCATTGACGATTACGGCTTCGAGCGCCACCATCACCCTCGGGACAGCGATTCCGAAAATTACGCCCGCGTATGCAGGTTTTGTCAATGGTGATACGGCGGCGTCGCTAACGACCGCGCCGACCTGTTCGACGACGGCCACCAACAGCAGTCCGGCGGGAGTGTATCCGACCACGTGCAACGGCGCCGTCGATGCCAATTACAGCTTCACCTATGTATCGGGAACGATCACGATCACGAAGCTGACGGTACAGACCATCACGTTCGGTGCGCTGGCCAGCGTAAGCTACGGCGCCGCGCCCATTGCGTTGAGCGCCAGCAGCAGCAGCGGACTGGCGCCAGCGTTTAGCGTGGTCAGCGGGCCGGCCACGGTTGCGGGCACGACGCTGACGGTTACGGGCGCCGGCACGGTGGTAGTGGAGGCGGAGCAAGCGGGCAACAGCACCTACGCGGCGGCGACGCCGGTGCAGCAGAGCCTGACGGTGACGCCAGCGGCGCTGAAAATTACGGGTCTGAGCGCCACGGTGGCGCAAGGGGCCGCGATTCCGGCGATTACGCCCGTTTACACGGGTTTTGTTAACGGCGATACGGCGGCCTCGCTGACTACCGCGCCCACCTGCACCACAACGGCGAAAAGCGGAAGCCCTGCGGGCACCTATCCGACAACGTGCTCGGGGGCGGTAGACGCCAACTACGCGATTACTTACGCGCCGGGCGCGATCACGATCAGCAATCTCACCGCGCAGACGATCACGTTCGGCGCGCTGGCGGGCGTGACCTACGGAGCCGCGCCCATCACGTTGAGCGCGACGAGCAGCAGCGGGCTGGCGCCAACCTTTCAGCTTGTGAGCGGCCCAGCAACGGTTTCGGGCACAACGCTGACCGTAACCGGAGCGGGAACCGTCGTCGTGGAGGCCGAGCAGGCGGGGAACAGCACCTACGCGGCGGCGGCGCCGGTGTCACAAAGCCTGACAGTAGCGCCCGCGCCGCTGACGATTACCGCGTCCAGTGCCACGATCAACCTCGGAGCTGCCATCCCCAAGGTTACCCCGGTGTATACAGGATTTGTGAATGGAGACACCGCGGCCGCGCTGACCACTGCGCCCGCGTGCGCCACGACGGCGAGCAGCAGCAGTCCGGCAGGCACGTACCCGACGACGTGCAGCGGCGCGGTCGACCCGAATTACGGTTTCAGCTACGTTGCAGGCGTCTTGACGATTTCCAAATTGAGCCTGCAGACCATCACCTTCGGTCCACTCGCGGCGGTGAGCTATGGCGCCGCGCCTATCATGCTGAGCGCGACGAGCACCAGCGGTCTGGCGCCGACGTTTCAGATCCTCAGCGGCCCCGCGACGGTGGCCGGCTCGACGCTCACGGTTATCGGCGCAGGCACCGTGGTGGTTGAGGCGATGCAGGCCGGCAATAGCACCTACGCCGCGGCGACGCCGGTGTCGCAATCGCTGGTGGTGGCGCCAGCGCCGCTGACAATTACGGCCTCGAGCGGAACGATGCAGTATGGGGAGACGCCGGCGGTAACACCGTTGTTCACTGGATTCGTCGGTGGGGATACTGCAAAATTGCTGTCCACGCAGCCGGTCTGCACTACCACGGCCACGGCGACATCCGCACCCGGCACAACTGCCGCTACCGCATGCGCCGGAGCAGCCGATGCCAATTATGCAATCAGCTATGTGAGCGGCAGCATCACGGTCACGAAAGCTACGGTTACGCTGGTGCTGACCGCATCGGCCAGTTCGATTGCCGCGGGCGTACCCATTACGCTTACGGCCACGGCGACGTCATCGACGCCGGCGGTGGCGAATGGTCTCATTTTGTTCACCACCTCGACCCAGACAGGGACGCTGATCAGCGCGTTTACAACAGGCGGTCAGGCAATCGTAAACCCCGTGCTGAATACGCTCGGAACCAATACACTCCAGGCAACGTTTTTCCCCAACACTGATTTTGCAGGTGCAGCCTCGAATACGGTGCAGGTGCAGGTGGCAGGGGCGCCGGGGAACGCAGGCTTTACGATGGGGATCAACCCCACAAGTATTAACGTGGCGCAAATAGCCACTACGCTCACACTCACGCCCACAGGGAATTATGCGGGAATCGTCGCCTTGAGCTGCTCCGGGATCCCTGCAGACATGGGTCGCACCTGCAGTTTCTACACGACGCCGGACCTCAAGACTCAGTCAGACAGTGTTACCTTGGACGGCACCAATACGTCCGTACAACGCAATCTAGTGTTCACACTATCGACTAGCCAAAGCGGCGGGTTCGCGTGGCTTGGGGAGGGCGGCAGCGGCTCTGGGCGCTGGGTTTGGGTTCTACTTGGTCTGCTGGGCGCGCTGCTGACCGGATTGAGGCTGCTGAAAAGCCGGAAGCAGCGTCTGGCATGGTCCATGATTGTAGCCGGTGTTGCCCTCGCCGCCTGCGGTGGCCTGCCGCCCACTCCTTCAAACCAGACGGCGACGATTACCGTTACGGCCACAGGAATACCGCGGAAGGGCACTTCGTTCCCCGCGGTGACGACAAGCCAGCAAATTACGGTGCAATACTAGCCACACCCGCGGGGAGCGCGGCGGGTAGGCGGCTGCGCGCGATCCAAATTCCAATACCCAGGGCGATCAGGCACAGGCTGGTGAGCTGGGCGTCGGTGAGCAGACCGCCAAACAGCATCGCCGAGGGAACGTAGTAGCGTAAGAAATCAATTAGAAAACGGAAGACGCCGTAACAGAGCAGGTAGATGGCAGCGACTTGGCCGTCAAAGGTTCGGCGCGACGCTACACGCCAGAGGATTAGGAAAATCACGAGCTGGCCTGCCGCCATGAGCAGTTGCGTCGGGTAGAGCTCAACGCCGAGCGGTACGCCGACAGTCGCATGTGCGTACGCGCTGTGGAAGGTATAGCCGAAGAAACCGGTGGTGGGCTTGCCCCAGCAGCAGCCGGCGGAAAAGCAGCCCAGGCGGCCAATCGACTGTCCAATAGCAATGCCCGGCGCCAGCGCATCCGCGACCCCAAACCAGCTCAGCTTATGGCGATACGTGTAAGCCGTCAGGACCAGCAGGCCGCACACGATGCCGCCGTAAAAAATGCCGCCCGACTCCCAGAAACTAACGGTGAGCAGAGCAGCGGGCTGACGAACGTAGAAATGAAAGTCCTGAATCACCAGGAACAGCTTCGGGCCGATGATGCCCGCCAAAGCCAGGTAGACGGCGCCCCGAAAATGCTTTTCCGGGTCAATTCCGAAGCGTTCGGCCCAATGCCATGCGACGTAAATCAGCGCCACCGCGCCGAGCGCAATCATTACGCCATAGGTGTGAATGACGAAACCGCCAAAATGAACGAGGATGGGAAGCACGGAAATTCTTAGTTTACTTCCGCATCCAGTAAATGGAGAACAGCGTCCGCCTGCGGTTCGAGCACCAACGGAGCGCGGCGCAGCGGTGGATCAATGGGGAAGGGAAGTTGGCCGCGGTGCAAGGCAAGCGTAATATCGGGGTCTTTCAGCCCGTGCCCGGTCAGAATGAGAACGACTGATTCGCTGGAGCGAATGCGTCCTAGGCGCGCAAGCTTGGCAGCGCCTGCCAGTGTGGTTGCGGAGGCCGGCTCACAGGCGACGCCTTCGCGCCCCAGCGTGGCTTTGGCCTCGGCGATTTCTGCCTCGGTTACATCAAGGCACTCACCGCCGGTTTCGTGCAGCACGCGCACGGCTTTATTCCAGGAGGCCGGATTGCCGATGCGGATGGCGCTGGCGAGCGTATCGGCTACGACTGGAACCATCTGTTCACCCCCATTGCGCCAGCACCGAACCAATGGATTCGCGCCTTGCGCCTGGATGATCGAGATGCGGGGAACGCGCGCGATCAGGCCCCAGGGACGCATTTCCAAAAATCCCTTGCCCAGCGCGGAAGCATTGGCCAGGTTGCCACCGGGAACGACAACGTGATCGGGGGCTTGCCAGTCGAACGCCTCAGCTATTTCGACTGCGACGGTTTTTTGACCTTCAATCCGGTTAGGGTTGATCGAATTTACGGTTGCGGCCGGAAAGCGGGCGATGACCTCTTTGAGAATGCGCACGCAGCCGTCAAAGTCGGTACGCAGTTGGCAGGTGAGCGCGCCGTAGTCGAGTGCCTGCGCCAGCTTGCCCCACGAGATTTTGCCCTCGGGAACGAGCACCAGGCAGCCTAGGCCGGCGCGCGCAGCATAGGCGGCCATCGAGGCCGAGGTGTTTCCAGTTGAGGCACAGGCCAGCCAGCGCGCGCCCGCAGCGCGCGCCGCAGAAACCGCGGCGGTCATGCCGGTGTCTTTGAACGAACCGGTCGGATTGGCGCCTTGATGCTTGGCAAAAAGATTTCCGACGCCGATTGCCGCACCGTAGCGGGGCAGAGGATAGAGGGGGGTGTTGCCTTCCTGCAGGGTTACGGGTTGCTCCGTGTCCGCCAGCAGCGGCAGCATTTCGCGGAAGCGCCACACGCCGCTGCGATCGAGCGGGGCATTGCTGGTACGGCGCGCACGCCAAAGAGCCTGCCACTGGGCAGGAGTGCGCGCATGCCAAAAGCCATCGTCCCATATCCATTCGAGCAAATCGCCGCAGGAGGGACAGAGCGCATCATTGGCGAGAGCACCTGGGTGTGCACCGCAGGTGATACAGCGCAGAAAACCTCTGGGGACGCAATGGGAGGGTTCGGCTAGGGCCATAGGACCATCCAGAGCAGGGTAGTGTCCGCAGTGGCAAGCGAACGCTGCGCCAATGCGGTTTCAGCCTCCAGGGGAAGACCGTCCTGATCTGGAATGATGCTAGTCATGGTTTCTCGATGTTAGCAGAGACCTGGGCTGTAGGAGGATGGCGCGCATCGCTCAGGCGGACGAGCCGAAGGACGAGAATTCCGATTCCGACGGCCAAGGCGAGATGAATGCCGCTGCCGGCGAGATGGAAGATTCCCCAAAGGAACCACCACGACACCAGCAGCAGAATCGCCAGGATGAGCAACATCGCTCGCTGCGATGCGGCGGGCGACGTGATAGGTTGTGGCGTCTGCTACCTATTGTCCAGCTCCAGTGACAGAGCGCACGAAGGCGTCAAAGTCGCGGTGCAGCTTCTCGCGGGTGCCCTTGATGGCGTAAATCATGTGGCCGGACTCGTAGTGCTCAATCGAGATGTGGGTCTGTTCGGCGGGCGTGATGAACAGGTGGCGCATGCTGTACGTCGCCTCCAGCATGGGCGTAGCCTGGTCAAAGTAACCCTCGCAGAGCATGACGCGTAGCGAGGGATCCTGAGCGAAGGCGCGTTCGAGATCCTGGCTCACGTCGTCATTGGCGTTGCCGGGGCCACTGCTGCCACGGCCAAAGCGGCCACCGCTGCTGATGTTGTAGCTCCAGCCCGGAAAGCCCGAGCCGCCGAGGCCATACTGACCGTACTCGAGCGTGGACCTGTAGTCGAGATTATTGCGCAGGTACTCGACGAACTCGTGCTGGTAGGCGGTATCGAGGTCGGAACTGGCGTCGTAATCGGGGCGGATGTCACCCGGCGTGCGGTTGGTTCCGATCTGTGTGCCGTCATAGCGGCCGATGATTTTGCGCCGGTCGCGCAACAAGGAAGAATCAAACAGAGCGGTGGAAATACGTAGATTCCAACCGTCCAGAAACTGCGGCGAAAGACCCGTCAGTGCCGACATTTCTTTCAGGGCCTGTTGGCGCGGAGCGCCCTGGAGAGCATCCCCCAAATCGAGGTAGTGTTGATAGTTGGTTTCGGCCCACTCCTCGGACTGCTTTACCGCCTCGGGTAAAGTTTCCTTTTGATATTGAGGTGCGAGCTTGTGGTAATGCCAGGCAATCGCCGTCTGCGTGGGCAACATCAGCCAGTAGGGCCGGTCGTTGCTGTAGGAGGGTCGCAGCGTATCGAAGTTCAGCACGCTCGAAAGCAGCACGATGCCGGTCACCGGGATGTGGTGCTGCCAGAGGACGTTGGACAAACCGGCGGAGCGGAATGTGCCGTAGCTTTCACCGGCCAGAATCAGCGGCGAATTCAGCCGATTGTTTTGATACATCCACATGCGGATGAACTGGGCGAACGCTTCCAGATCGCCCTGCGCATTGGTCGCGGCTTTCAGGTTCTTCAGATCGGTGGCGCGGCTATAGCCGGTGCCGACGGCGTCGACAAAAACCAGGTCGGTGGCGTCGAGCCAACTGTCGGCGTTGTTGACCAACTTGTAGGGCGGCGGAGGAACGCTGCCGTTGTCGTTGAGCGCGACGCGGCGCGGACCGAAGCCGCCGACATGGACCCAAACCGAGGCATAGCCCGGGCCACCGTTATAACTGATGGTCACCGGGCGCGGATGCGAGGGGTCGGGATTATCGACGAGGTAGGCCACGTAGAACATGTGCCCCATGGTCTTGCCGCTGGCATCGGCGATGGGCATTTTGCCGACTTCGGCGGTGTACTGGTAGGTCTTGCCGTCGATCGTCACGCTGTGGTGGGTTTTGACCGGCGGCGGGTCAGTTGCCTCCGGCTCAAAGCCGTACATCTGGTTGCCGCGGCCTGGCGCGGGCGTAGCTTCTGGCGCCGGCGTGGGCGTCTTGGGCTGAGCATTGGTTTGCGCCGTCGCCTGCGAGCTGTTTTGTGAGTTGGGGCGACGGTTGCGTGCCGGGCGAGTCTGTTGTGCAAAGGTCGGCAGCGTGGCCGCGACCGCGAGCGCCAGGAGAGAGAGGGTAAATTTCGATTTCATTGCGCAACTCCCGGGAGGGTTTTGACGAAATTATCGAAATCGCGGTGCAGTTTTTCCCGCGAATCTTTGTGGGCGTAGATCATGTGGCCGGACATGTAATGTTCGATGGTGACGTGGGTCATCGCCTCGGGTGTAATGAAGAGATGCCGGATGGCGTACTCGGCCTCGAGGGTTGGCGTGGCCTGATCAAAGTAGCCCTCGCAGAGCATGAGCCGCAGCGAAGGATCCTGAGCGAAGGTGAGTTCGAGATTCTGGCTGGCGTCGTTGCCGCCGCCGCTGGTACCCCAGCCACCGGCTTTGCCGTTGCCACGAATGTTATAGGTCCAGGCCGGAATGCCCGCGCCGCCCATGCCGCGATCCCCATATTCGACGGTGGTTTTAAAATCGAGGTCGTTTTTCAGGTAGTTCACGAACTCGTGCAGGTAGGGCGTAGAAAGCAGATCGCTGGCGTCGTAATCCGGATAAGTTTGGCCGGGCGTGCGGCTGTGGCCGATCTGCGTGCCGTCGTAGCGGCCGATGGTTTCGCGCTGGCTGCGCAGCAGGGAAGAGTCGAACAGGCCGGTGGAGATGCGCAGGTTCCAACTATCGAGGAATTGCGGCGACAAGCCGGTGTACTCCGACATCTCCTCGATCGCCTGCTGACGCTCAGCACCTTGCAGTGCGCCGCCCAGATTCAAGTAATGAACGTATTTGGTTTCGGCCCACTGCTCAGCTTGTTGCTCGACCTGCGGCAGCGGCTCGCTTTGCAAATTTGCCGGCAGCTTATGGAAGTGCCAGGCGATGGCGGTCTGGGTTGGGAGAGCGAGCCAGTAGGGCAGATCGTCGCTGTAAGAAGCGGTAATGGTGTTCATGTTGAGCGCGGCCGACAGCAGCACGATGCCGCTCAGCGGAATGTGATGCTGCCAAAGCACGTCGGACAGTCCGGCGGTGCGAAAGGTACCGTAGCTTTCTCCGGCTAAAATCAGCGGCGAGTTGAGGCGATTGTTCTGGTAGAGCCAGAGGCGGACGAACTGCGCGAAGGTCTCGAGGTCGCCCTGCGCCGTAGCCGCTTCCATCAAGGTCTTGCGCGAGGTGGCGCGGCTATAACCGGTGCCGATGGCATCAACGAACACCAGGTCGGTTACGTCGAGCCAGGTATCGGCATTGGGAACGATTTCATAAGGCGGCGCAGGATTGCTGCCGTTGTTGTCCAGGGCGACGCGCTCGGGACCGAAGCCGCCCATATGCACATAGACGGAATCCGACCCCGGGCCGCCGTTGTAGCTGAAGGTGACCGGACGCAGATGCGCCGGATCGGGATGGTCGAGCATGTAGGCCACGTAGAACATGTGGCCCATGGTTTTGCCGCTGGCGTCGGGGATCGGAATTTTGCCCACTTCAGCCGTGTAGCTCAGCGTCTTGCCGTTCACGGTGATGCTGTGGTGCGTTTTGACCGGTGGCGGATCGGTAGCCGCAGGTTCATAGCCGAAGGTTTCTGGACGCCGGCGCTGAGCACTGGCCAGCAGGCCAATGCTCAGGACCAGGGTCGCGGCGAGCGCCAGACGCCTCACTGGGCGACTCCCGGCAGCGTCTTCACAAAGGCGCCAAAGTCGCGGTGCAGCTTTTCGCGCGAATCTTTGTGGGCGTAGATCATGTGACCGGACAAGTAATGCTCGATGCTGATGTGGCTCTGTTCGGCCGGGGTGATGAACAGATGCCGCATGCTGTAGGTGGCTTCGAGCATCGGCGTCGCCTGATCGAAGTAGCCTTCGCACAGCATGAGTCGCATGGACGGATTCTGGGCGAAGACGCGCTCCAAATCCTGGCTGACGTCGTCGCCCGCGCCTCCGAAAAAGTTGCCGAAGCCACCGCTGCTGATGTTGTAGTTCCAGCGCTCGATGCCGGCGCCCCCCATACCGCGATCGCCGTACTCCAGCGTGGTCTTATAGTCGAGCTCGTTTTCCATGTAGCTCACGAACTCATGCAGGTAGGGCACGCCGAGCAGGTCGCTGGCGTCGTAATCCGGTCGCGTCTGGCCGGGCGTCTGCGAGGTGCCGATTTGCGTGCCATCGTAGCGGCCGATAGTTTCGCGCTGGCCACGGAGCAGAGAAGCGTCGAACAGCGCCGTGCTCACGCGCAGATTCCAGCTATCGAGGAATTGGGGCGAGAGGCCGGTGAAGCCGGACATTTCCTGCAGTGCCTGCTGGCGCTGAGCGCCCTGGAGCGCATCGCCCAGGTCGAGATAATGCTCGTACTTGGTTTGTGCCCATTCTTCGGATGCTTTGACGGCGTCGGGCAGCGACATTTTTTGATATTGAGGTGCGAGCTTGTGGAAATGCCAGGCGATGGCGGTTTGCGTGGGCAACGCCAGCCAGTAGGGCCGATCGTTGCTGTAGGAAGGCCGCAGGGTCGCCATGTTCAGTACGCTCGAGAGCAGCACGATGCCGCTCACGGGAATGTGATGCTGCCAGAGCACGTCGGCCAGGCCGGCCGAGCGGAAGGTGCCATAGCTTTCGCCAGCCAGAATAAGGGGCGAGTTCAGACGATTGTTGTCATAGAGCCAGAGGCGGACGAACTGCGCGAAGCACTCGAGGTCGCCCTGGGCACTGGAGGCATAGACCAGGTTCTTGTGCGAGGTGGCACGGCTGTAGCCGGTGCCGATGGCATCGATGAAAACCAGGTCGGAAGAATCGAGCCAGGTATCGGCATTGTCCACGATAGTGTACGGCGGCGGAGGGTTGTTGCCGTTGTCCTGCAGGACCACACGGCGCGGGCCGAACCCCCCCATGTGCACGTAGACCGAATCCGATCCCGGGCCGCCGTTATAGCTGAACGTCACGGGGCGGGGATGGCTCGGGTCCGGGTTGTCGAGGATGTAGGCCACATAGAACATGTGCCCCATGGTCTTGCCGCTGGCATCGGGAACGGCTATCTTGCCCACCTCGGCGGTGTAGCTAAGCGTCTTGCCGCCGACGGTAATGCTGTGTTGGGTTTTGACCGGCGGTGGATCGGTGGCCGCAGTTTCATAGGCGAATGTCTGGGGCCGGGCGGCAAACTGAGCCGTCGCGGGCACGCTGGCAGCCAGGGCGAGGCCCAAGACAAGGCCCGTCCAGCGGAAACATCGTGACGTCATGGCAAGAAATCCTCTCGGGTTACGAACAACTCTGCTTGAAGCTCGCATTGTGACAAAAAGCGGAAGGCAACGGCAAAGGTTTTTGCACGCGTGCATGACGCGTGGGACATCGTCATGGTCCTGTTATTCTGACAAGGGAAGGTTTAGGAGAAGGAACGGCAATGGCCAAATACGTATTTTCATTCGGTGAAGGCAAGGCGGACGGCAACGGCAAAATGAAGGATGAGCTGGGCGGAAAAGGCGCGGGTCTGGCGGAAATGACCAACGCCGGGCTGCCGGTGCCTCCTGGATTTACGTTGTCGACGGCGACCTGCCGCGAGTACTACAAGCTCGGCAACCGCGTGCCCGAGGAGGCCGATACGCAGATGCGGGCGGCGCTTGAGGGCTTGCAGCGCGCCGCTGGGCAGAAATTGGGCGACGCCGCCAATCCGCTGCTGGTGAGCGTGCGCAGCGGGGCCAAATTCTCCATGCCGGGCATGATGGATACCATCCTCAATCTCGGGCTGAACGACCAGACGGTGGCGGGGCTGGCGAAGCGCAGCCAGAATCCTCGTTTCGCCTACGACTCCTATCGGCGGCTGATGCAGATGTTCGGCAACGTGGTGCAGGAAATCCCCAAAGATGCCTTCGACGCGATTTTCGACGGGCAGAAGAAACGCCGGCGCGTGAAGCTGGACACCGATCTGAACGCCGCCGATTTGCAGGCGGTCATCGCCGGCTACAAGAAGCTGATCCAGAAGCACACCGGCAAGCCGTTCCCACAGGATGCCGTTGAGCAGCTCACCATGGCGCGCGACGCCGTCTTCCGTTCCTGGTTTAACGATCGCGCGCGGCATTACCGCCGTATGAATAATATTTCTGAGGACCTCGGCACCGCGGTAAACGTGCAGGCCATGGTCTTCGGTAATTTGGGCGAAACCAGCGGCACGGGCGTGGGCTTTACGCGCAATCCGGCAACGGGCGAAAAGGAGTTTTACGGCGAGTTCCTGATGAACGCGCAGGGCGAAGACGTGGTCGCTGGGATTCGCACGCCGGTGCCCATCCGCGAGCTCGAGAAGCAAATGCCCAATGTCTATCAGCAACTGCGCGACATCACCACGCGGCTGGAGCGGCATTACCGCGATATGCAGGATTTCGAGTTCACTATTCAGGACGGCCGGCTGTATATGCTGCAGACGCGCAACGGCAAACGCACCGGCCGCGCCGCGGTGAAGCTGGCTACCGACATGGTCAACGAAGGGCTGATCACCAAGGTCGAGGCTGTGTTCCGCGTGGATGCCAATCAGGTCTACGAGCTGCTGTTCCCGCGCTTTGACCCAAAGCAGTTGAAGAATTACGAGCCGCTGGCGCATGGTCTACCGGCCTCGCCGGGCGCGGCCGTTGGCCAAATCGTGTTTACTGCAGACGCTGCCGTCGCGTGGACGCAAAAGAAGAAAGGACCGGTGTTGCTGGTGCGCGCCGAGACGACACCGGAAGACATTCATGGCATGGAAGTCGCCGCGGGTATTCTCACCTCGCGCGGCGGCATGACCAGCCACGCCGCCGTGGTTACGCGCGGCATGGGTAAGTGCTGTGTGGCCGGCGCCAGCGGCATCGTGGTGGACGAGCACACCCGCAAGCTCACCATCGGCAAGCGCAGCTTTGCCGAAGGCGCCTGGATTTCGATTGACGGCAGCAGCGGCAATATCTACGCAGGCCAGGTGCCAACGGTGCCTGGCGATCCGAAAGATCCGCTGTTGCAGGCCTTCATGGCCTGGGCCGAACCGCACCGCAAGATTGGGGTGCGCGCCAATGCCGATATTCCGCGGGACGCCAAAGCGGCACGGTCGTTTGGCGCGGAGGGCATCGGCCTGTGCCGTACCGAACACATGTTTTTCGGCGAAGGCAAGATCGAGTACATGCGCGCCATGATTCTGGCCGACGATGAAAAGCAGCGCCGCGCGGCACTGCGCAAGCTGCTGCCGCTGCAACGGCGTGATTTCGCCGGCATTTTCGAGGCCATGGATGGATTCCCGGTCACCATCCGCACCCTGGATCCGCCCTTGCACGAGTTTTTGCCCCAGCGCGAGGAGATCCTGGTGGACCGCGAGCGGCTGCGGCTTACTTCCGGCGCGGCCAAGCGCAAGGTGCTGGCCGAAATCCGCGCCAAGTACAAGGACTACGCCGTCACCGACCTCGCCTCGCTCGAGCATCTGTTGGCCCGGGTTCAGGATCTGCACGAAGTGAATCCCATGCTGGGGCTACGCGGTTGCCGCCTCGGCATCCTCTATCCGGAGATCACGGAGATGCAGGCGCGCGCCATTTTCGAAGCCGCCGTGCAGGTGCAGAAGAAGGGCAAGACGGTCAAGCCGGAGGTCATGATCCCGCTGGTCGGCACTGCCAAGGAGCTTGCTCTGCAAGCGGCGATTGTGCGCCGCGTGGCCGACGAGGTGCTTGCGGCCGCGGCGGTGAAACTTCCGTATCTGGTGGGCACCATGATCGAACTACCGCGGGCGGCGCTGGTGGCCGGCGAAATTGCCGCGGAAGCACAGTTCTTCAGCTTCGGCACCAACGATCTGACGCAGACCACCTATGGTTTCTCGCGCGACGATATCGGCAAAATTCTGCCGGTGTACTTCGAGCAGGGCGTGCTCAAGCAGGACCCGTTTGCCTCCATCGATCAGGGCGGCGTGGGCCAGCTTGTGCAGATGGGCACCGAGCGCGGCCGGCGCACGCGGCCCGATCTCAAAGTGGGCATCTGCGGCGAACACGGCGGCGACCCGGAGTCGGTGAAGTTCTTCCACCGCACCGGGCTGAACTACGTCTCCTGCTCGCCCTATCGCGTGCTGACAGCGCGGCTGGCTGCGGCACAAGCGGGCGCCAGCGACGAGCAAGGGCAGGCGGCGCGCACCGCGTAAATTTAGCGCCTTTTCAGAAGGACGGCGGCCAGAAAGTCGCGACGCAAGCCCGGATCTGCTCGATCCAGCGATTGCATTGCGCCAGCCGCCTCGGTGATCGCGACGAGGGTTTCGGCCTTCGATATTTTGTATTGCAGGTTGTAGTCGCAGTCGGTCCTTTGCTGATAAAGGTTCTTGAGCGCCGCTGCGAACTTGCGTAATACCGGATCGGAGCAACTCGACCAGGCAGCGCAGATGTCCTTAGCCTTTCCGTGATCGATTGCCCGGGCAAAAACCAGCCGGGTCTCCTTCGAGGCTGCGGGTACGAACTCGGAGGCAACGGTCTGAGAGAGACTGTGAAACGCTGCGTAGTAGGCTGTGGAAACGGCGCGATGCAAATCAGCCTGGCGGGGCTTGTTCTGGCCCGAGTAGGCAAGCTCGCTGCGCGCATGCTCCAATAACTTGTTGGGCGTGATCAATTGCTCTGATTTCGCTCGCGTAGGTCAGATTTCGTCACGAATTCAAAGTATGGGAACCGGTCGTCGCCCTGGAGGAGCAGCCACATGCGAAAATCAGCGCGCAGCGACATCCGAGCCGCAATTTCAGCCGGCTTCATATGGCGGGCCAGCAAAACATGCACAAACAGGCTCGGTTGGCCATCGGAGTCTTCTTTCTCCTCGATTTCCACCTTTAGCACCTTGAGGTCCGGGATGAACTCATTCATCCGCCGCACCAACCACTCTTTGGCCGAGTCGTGCTCAGCGCTAATCTGCTTGGCAACTCGCGGCATCATGCCCCCACTATAGCAAGCAAAAAGCCCCTACGTGGGCACGCGCAGGAGCAGGTAGACGCCGAGGCCGAGGAAAAGCACGTCGGGGGTCCAGGCAGCGACGGCGGCAGGGAGCTGGTTGAGATTACCGAGGGCTTCGAGCAGGCTGGCGGAGGTCCAGTAGGCAATGGCCACGGCGATGCCGGCGGCGATGCCGGCCACGGTGCCGCGGCGGCCCACGCTGAGCGCGAAGGGGAAGGCCAGCAGCGCCATGATGACGGTGATCAGCGGGTAGGCGATTTTCTTGGCCAGGGTGATGCGCAGACGGCTCACATCGTAGCCGCCGCGGCGCAGCACGGTGATGTAGCGGTGCAGTTCGGCATAGGTCATCTGCGTGCCCTGGCGGGCGTCGCCGGCGAAGTAGGCCGGCGTTTCGGGCAGGCCGGTGAAGTTCGCCACCACAAAGCGTTCGAAACCAGTATCACCCTGGGGTGAGAAGGTGCGCGTCCAGCCATTGACGAAGACCCAGGTGCGGATCGTTTCGTCCCAGCGCGCCTGGTGCGCGAAGATGCGGCGCGTGAGCTGGAAGCGCTGGGGATCAAATTGAAAGACCGATACGTCATCGAAAGCGCGCGATTGGACGTCGAAAAAGCGGAAATAATAAATGTCGTTCCCGCGGCCGAACACCCATTTGCGTTCGGGATTGCGATAGGTCTGGGCAGGCTGGCCTTTAATACGGTCGTGCAGTTCGTCCTGGCGGAGATTGAACCCTGGCAACCAGGTCGCGCCCAGAGTGAACTGCAGCGCGCAGAGGATGGCGGCGGCCACCAGTACCGGCGCCAGCAGGCGGTAGGCGCTCACGCCGCAAGCCTTGATGGCGGTGATCTCGTTATTCTTGGCCAACAGCCCGAACGCGATCAACACACCCACCAGTATCGCCACCGGAATCATCTGGTAGACCATCTGCGGCGTGAAGTAGAGCAGGTACTCCGCGATCACACGCAGGCCGATGTGGTGCTGCAGAATGCTGCCCAACAACTCGAAGAGCGTAAAGATCAGGACCAGAATGACGAAAGCCACCAGCAGCAGCAGCGTATAGCGCAGAAAACTGTTTGTGACATAGCCGCTGATCAGGTTCGGCATCCACGAGCGTCCTCGCGCCGGGGTCACGGCAAGGACATGATCCTGCCGCCGTGGAATGAGGCGGCGCAGGCGGACCCACAGGTCGAGCGGCTCCCGCGGCCGCGGAGGATGACGGTCCAGGCGCCACAGCGCCCAGCCGCCCCAGGCCAGAAAGATGAGGTTGGCCGCCCACACCCCCCAAAACGGCGGCACCTTGCCCTGCTTGGCCATACCCATGCCAAAGACAAACAATAGGTAATAGACCAGCACCAACCCCAGCGTCAGCACGAAACCACCGGCGCGACCGCTGCGCCGCCCGCCCAGGCCGAGCGCGATGCCCACCAGCGCCAGCGCCAGGCAGGCAAACGCCAGCGCCCAGCGGCGGTAGAATTCAACCCGCGCCGCACGCCAGTCAGCAGCCGTGTGGGCCCGCTGCCAGAGAGGAGCCAGGGCCTCGGCGTTGACCGCCGGCGGTCCATGCGAGCGGGCAGGCAGCAGGAACGGGATGTCGACCGAGCGGAACGCACTCACCAGGCTGGTTTCCGGGTGTGCCGGTCCCACCGTGTAGCGCGTTCCGCCGAGCAGGTGCAACTGCACTTCCTGAGCCCCGCGATGTACCAGCACGCCGGAATCGGCCAGCGTCAGCTCGGGTGTCCCGGCGGCGTCCATTTGCGCCACCAGGACCTGCTTCCAGACGCTGCCGCCGGCGGTAATATCGCCAGCATAGACCACCCAGTTGGGATTATTGTCGGGCTCGAAAAAGATGCGCGGCTGCACCGCAGCGGCAATCTGAGAGCTGGCCAGCCGCGTGGTCAGGGCCTGCAGCCGGCCGCGGGCGGCGGGCGCAAGCCACAGCGTCATAAGGAGGGCTACCGCCAGAACCACCACGGTGAGGCCCAGCAGGGGCCGCACCACCCGGCGCGCTCCGGCGCCGCAGGCCGCCAGAGCCATCAGTTCGCCATCGGCGCCCAGCCTGCCGAGTCCGGTGAGAATGCCCACCAGCAGCGCCATGGGCAGCGTGAATACCAGCGCTGCCGGCAGCACGTAAAGAAACAGCAAGCCGACGGCTGCGTCGTTGGCGTGCACGGCCGCATCCATGGCGCGGCCGAGGTTCTGCATGAAGATTACGAAGGTGAACAGCAGCAGCCCCAGGCCGCCATACACGGCAATCTCGCGCCGGACGTAGCGGTGCAGGATTTTCATGGACGCAGGACGGTGAGGTAGCCGGGATTGGGTGGCGACGGCAGCAACGTGATCAGAGAATTGGGGTTGGTGGGATCCTGGGCTCGCACTGCGGCCACGTCGTCCGAGCCGGCGTCGGCGGCAAACAACAGCAAGCCGTCCGGACCCAGGGCCAGCGCGCGCGGGTCCTGGCCGACATGGATTACCACTTGCACGCTGCGGCCGGCGGTCGAAATGACCGTAACCGTACCGGCGGCTGCGTTGGCGACGTACAGGTTCAGGCCGGCGGCGCCAATCGCCACGGCGCCGGCGCCCAAGCCGGCGGGAATCGTACCCGAAACTTCATTGGCGGAAGTGTTGATGACGCTCACCGAGCCGCCCGCATTGCTGACGTAGAGCTCGCCACCGTCGGGCTTGAGGATCATCTGCTGCGGCTGCTGTCCCAGCGGCAAGTAGGCGAGCAGGCCGGGAATGTGCGTATCAATGACCGCAACCGTCGTGGCGCAGAGCACAAACACCTTGTGGCCGTAAGGTAAAGTGACGACCTGACGGGGCGGGGAAGTGAGGTCAACCCGCCGCCAGCGATGGGTGGTGGGGTCGGCCAGAACCAGGCTGGAGGGCTGCGTAGCCGCGATCGCCAATACGCCCTGCGGGGTGAGTGCCAGGGCTACGGCGTGGCCGGGAAGCGGCCAAGGCGCCGCCCAGTGCGCCGGATCAAACGCTTGCACCCACGATCCCGTGTCGTTGGAACCCACAAGATAACCTTGCCGATCGTGCATCACCATGGCGGCCGGTATCATTGCCAACGGCCGGCGCTGCAGGATGCGGCTCCCGGTGCTGCCGATTTTCAACCAATAGGGCTGGGCGCCGGCCGTGGCAAGCAGGAGCACATTGCGCTCCGGATTCACGGCAGCGGCGACGACCGGTCCGGGCAGGCGTAATTGCGCGCGGAGTTGCAGATCCTGAGTACTGATTGTCTGCAGTTCATTCCCGCCCGTAACCAACAACATATGCGGGGCCGCCGAACGCGCCGCCAGGGAGGAGCAGCCGGCGGCGAACAGAGCCAGCAGCACGGCGCAACTAGCCAAAAAACTAGCCAAAAAAGACCGAGGCAAGCTCGTACAAGTCCTCCCCCACCGTGCGATTCCGGCTCAAGGCTTCCGTCAGTGGCACCGAGGTCAACTGCTGGCCCTGCAGTGCGGCCATGCGCCCAAACTCGCCGCGATGCACCATGTCGATGGCGGCGATGCCATAGCGTGTGGCCAGCATGCGGTCAAACGCCGTGGGCGTGCCCCCGCGTTGCGTGTGGCCGAGAATAACCACACGGGTTTCGTAGCCGGTGTGCTTTTCAATCTGCTCCGCCAGACGGTTGCTGATGCCGCCCAGGCGCACATGGCCAAACGCGTCCCGGGGGGCATCTTTCTCGACTTCCGGAGCTTCGGCCCAGCGCGCGCCTTCGGCGACCACGACAATGCTGAAATACTTGCCCCGCGCGTGCCGGCGGCGGAGCAACTCACAGACCTCCTGTACACGGAATGGCTTCTCCGGAATCAGCACCACGTCCGCGCCTCCGGCAACCCCGGCATAAAGCGCGATCCAACCAGCTTCGCGGCCCATAACCTCAACCACCATAACCCGGTTATGCGCTTCCGCAGTGCTATGCAAGCGGTCGACGGCTTCCGTAGCTATGCCCACGGCGGTGTCAAACCCGAAGCAAAGATCGGTTCCCGACAAATCGTTGTCAATGGTTTTGGGAACACCGACCACCGGCAGGCCGGCCTCGTGAATCCACTGCGCCACGCCCAACGTGTCATCGCCACCAATGACGACAAGCGCCTCCAGATGCTGCACGGCGAAGGTGGCTTGCACCTGTTCCAAGCCTTGCGGCATTTGCCTGGGGTTGGTGCGCGAAGTGCGCAAAATGGTTCCTCCGCGGTGAATGATTCCGGCGATGCGGTCGAGATCGAGTTCCATGGCCCGGTTTTCGACCACACCGCGCCAGCCTTCGAGAAAGCCGACCACGGAATCTCCGTAGAAGGTGGTGCCTTTGCGCACGACGGCACGAATCACGGCGTTGAGACCGGGGCAGTCGCCGCCGCCGGTGAGGATGCCAAGGCGCATAAAGACAGTTTACAGTTAACAGTTTTCAGTTAAGGCTCGTCAGGCGTGGCAGCTTGACTGAAAGCTGAGAACTGAAAACTGATAACCTCTTCTTCTATGCGTTTTGGCACGCACGTATCCAGCGCCGGTGGCGTATCCCGGGCCGCAGAACGAGCCCATGAGCTGGGCTGCGATGCCCTGCAGGTCTTCACCGCCAGTCCGCGGCAGTGGCGGGCGAAAGCCGTTCCGGCCGAAGAAGCGGCGGCGCTACAGCGGCTATGCCGCGAATACAAATTGCGGCCACTGGTCGTGCATGCCAATTATCTGATCAATGTGGCCGGCGAGACCGATCGCTTCCGAGCACAGTCGATTGCGGCGCTGCGTGGGGAACTGGAGAGGGCCAGCGCCATTGGCGCCGAATTTCTGGTTTTGCATCCCGGCAGCGGCAGCGTCGAGCGGTGCGTCACCGGCATTCAGCAGGCGGCCAAGGGGTTCGCCTGGGGCAAACTGATGCTGCTGATCGAGAATATGGCGGGCGGAGGGACGCACCTGGCGGGCAATTTTGGCGGCCTGGCCGCGATCCTCGACGACCTTCCAGGTCTGCCGGTTGGCGCCTGCATTGACACCTGCCACACCTGGGCCGCCGGCTACGATCTGACCACGCCGGAAGGTTATGCGGCCACCATGAAAGAGCTGCAGGCCACGGTGGGCCTGCAGCGCGTTCCCGTCTTTCATAGCAATGATGCCAAGACGGCGCGCGGCAGCCATCACGACCGACACGAACATATCGGCAAGGGCCAGTTGGGAGAAGCCGCTTTCCGGCTGCTGCTCCACGATCGGCGGCTGCGGGGCAAGACCTTCATCGTCGAAACGCCGCCGGAAGGCCAGGTGGCCGACCTGGCGGCGCTACGCCGTCTGGCAGAATAGAAGATTCAGCTTCTATGGACGAGTCCCCCTCTTACGATCCCGGCAGCTTCGAGCCGCAATGGGCCGAACGCTGGGCGGCCAAGAACCCTCTGCTGGGCGCCAACGCCGGTGGACCCAAGTACTACGTGCTGGAGATGCTGCCCTATCCCAGCGGCGCGCTGCATATGGGTCATGTGCGCAACTACGCCATCGGCGATGCCTTGGCGCGGTTCTTTTGGATGCGCGGCTACGACGTATTGCACCCGATGGGCTGGGATTCGTTTGGGCTGCCGGCGGAAAACGCTGCAATTAAGAACCATACCCACCCGCGCGAGTGGACGCTGAAAAATATCGCGCACATGAAACGGCAGGACCAGCGCTTTGGGTTCAGTTACGACTGGTCGCGCGAAGTCACCACCTGCCTGCCGGAGTACTACCGCTGGAATCAGTGGCTCTTCCTCAAGTTCTATGAAAAGGGTCTGGCCTACCGCAAAAAGGGGCTGGTGAACTGGTGCCCAAAGTGTGCGACCGTTCTAGCGAACGAACAGGTGGCCGGCGGGGTGTGCTGGCGGCACGAAGATACGCCGGTGGAACAACGCGAACTGAGCCAGTGGTACTTTCGCACCACCGCCTATGCGCAGGAGTTACTGGAGGATCTGGACCGGCTGCCGGGCTGGCCCGAGCGCGTCCGTACCATGCAGCGCAACTGGATCGGCCGCAGCGAGGGCGCCGAAGTTGCGTTCGCGCTCGCCGACGGCAACGGCGAGCCGCTGCGCGTGTTTACCACCCGGATCGACACCATTTACGGCGCCAGTGCGATCCTGCTGGCGCCGGAGCATCCGCGACTGGGCGAATTCATCGATGAGGCGGGGCGCGAGCGGGCGCGGGCGCTCCGCAACCGGCAGGCGCACCTGGAGCCGGGGCAGGAACCCGAGAAGGAAGGCTTTTTCACCGGCCATTTCGCCGTAAATCCGTTCGATAACGAGCGGTTGCCGATCTGGGTGGCGAACTTTGTACTGATGGGTTACGGCACGGGTGCGGTCATGGCGGTGCCGGCCCATGACGCGCGTGATTTTGACTTCTGCACCAAGTACGGGCTGCCCATCCGGCCCGTGGTCGGGGAGGACGACAAGCTCTTTGACTCCGGCCGCTTCAGCGGCATGGAGAGCCGGACAGCGATGGCGGCCATGATCGCCGAAGCGGAACGAGCCGGCTTCGGGAAGGGAACCGTCCGCTACCGCCTTCAGGACTGGGGTATTTCCCGGCAACGGTTTTGGGGCACGCCCATCCCCATGATTCACTGCCCGGCGTGCGGCGTCGTTCCGGTGCCGGAGGAACAATTGCCGGTGTTGCTGCCCGACAACGTCGAGCTGACCGGCGAGGGCGAATCGCCGTTGGCATCCGATCCGGCGTTCGTGCAGGTGCGCTGCCCGAAATGCGGCGGGGCGGCGCGGCGCGAAACCGATACGATGGATACCTTTGTGGACTCGAGCTGGTATTTCTATCGCTACACCAGCCCGCACGACGAGCGCGCGCCCTTTGATGCTGCAGCCATCGGCCGCTGGCTGCCGGTGGATCAGTATATCGGCGGCATCGAACACGCCATCCTGCACCTCATTTACCTGCGCTTCTTTATCAAAGTTTTCCGCGACCTGGGGCTGGGCAAGCTCGACGAGTCCATCAAGCGACTGTTCACGCAGGGCATGATCACCCGCGGCGGCGCCAAGATGTCGAAGTCGAAAGGCAATGTCGTTGATCCGGAAGCATTGATCGATCGCTATGGCGCCGATGCGACCCGCATGTATGTACTGTTTGCCGCACCTCCGGAGAAGGATTTTGATTGGAGCGATCAGGGCGTCGAGGGCATTCACCGTTTTCTAGTCCGCGTGTGGAGACTGGCCCTCCGCCCCGCTGAAGCGGGAAGCGGCACCGCCGACATCGGCCTGCTGCGGAGGGCACATCAGACGCTGCGGCGAATGACGGCAGATTTTGAAACGCGTTGGCATTTCAATACCTCCATCGCCGGCCTGATGGAATTGGTGAACGCCATCTATGGCGCCCAAAACGAGCTTTCGATGTCCGTGCGGGCGGAGCTGATCCGGTTAGTACTGTTGATGCTGGCGCCCCTGGCGCCGTTTCTAGCGCAAGAGCTCTGGATGCGCCGGGGGGAACGCGGCGAGATTGCCCGCCAGCCCTGGCCTGAATTTGACGCTGCGTTGGCGCAAGAGGAAACCATTGAAGTCGTGGTGCAGGTGAACGGCAAGCTGCGGGCGCGGCTGAGCGTCGCGCCGGAGACGGAAAAGCAGGATTTGGAAGCTGCGGCTCGCGCCCACGAGAAGATCGCCCCGCTGCTGGCGGGAAAAACGCCCCGTCAGGTAGTCGTCGTTCCCGGGCGCCTGGTGAACTTTGTGTTATGAACAGCTCTCACCGCTCAATCGTCGTTCTCGATTTTGGCGCGCAGTACTCGCAGCTCATTGCCCGGCGCATCCGCGAGCTGGGTGTCCATAGTCTCCTGTTGCCGTTCAATGCCACCTGGGACGAAATCGCAGCGCACCAGCCCGCCGGCATCATTCTCTCCGGAGGGCCCGCTTCGGTGTACGCGCCGGACGCGCCACGGCCGGTGGCGGCGATCTGGACGGCGGGCGTGCCGCTGCTGGGTATCTGTTACGGCCTGCAGGTTATGGTCGATGCGCTGGGAGGGACGGTCGAGAATGCTGCGAAACGTGAGTTCGGACGTGCCGAAGTTACCGTAGATCCGGGTGACGGCCTGTTCCGCGGCAGCACGGGATGCGAGGTGGTCTGGATGTCGCACGGCGATGCCGTGCAGCAGCTCCCCGCAGGGTTCCGCGCGATCGGTCAAAGTCCCAGCGCCTTGGCGGCGGTCGCGGATGTGCGGCGGCGGATGTGGGCGGTGCAGTTTCATCCCGAAGTCCGGCATACCGAGCACGGAACCGCGCTGTTGAGCAATTTTCTCGATTTGTGCGGCGTGACGCGCGATTGGACCCCGCAGTCGTTCATCGCCGAGCAGGTGGCGCGCATTCAGGCACAGGTTGGCGGGCAGGGAAGAGCGATTTGCGCCCTCAGCGGCGGCGTCGATTCCAGTGTCGCCGCGGCGCTGGTACACCGCGCCATCGGCGACCGGCTGGTTTGCGTTTTTGTGAATAACGGCTTGCTGCGGCGGAATGAATTCGAGCAGGTGCAGCAGGCGTTGCGGGAGCGCCTGGGCCTGAACTTGCGTGCTGTCGATGCCACCCGGCAATTTCTGTCGGCACTTGCCGGCGTCACCGATCCCGAGCAAAAGCGCAAGATCATTGGACGGCTGTTCATCGAAACCTTCGAGCCGGAGGCGCGGGTGCTCGGGGCCGAGTTCCTGGTGCAGGGAACCCTCTACCCGGATGTGATCGAGTCGGTCTCGGTGCATGGTCCATCGGCGGTGATCAAGAGCCATCACAACGTCGGCGGCCTGCCGGCAGAGATGAAACTGAAGCTGATCGAGCCGCTGCGCGACCTATTCAAGGATGAGGTACGCCGGGTGGGGGCCGATCTGGGACTGGATGCCGGACTGCTCGGACGGCAGCCGTTCCCGGGGCCTGGACTAGCAGTGCGGATCCTAGGCGAGGTCACCGCCGAAAAGCTGGAGCTGTTGCGCGCCGCCGACGCCATCGCACTCGAGGAGATCCGCAAAGCCGGCTATTACCACCGTCTCTGGCAGTCGTTTGTGGTGCTGCTTCCGGTGCGCACGGTGGGGGTCATGGGCGACTTCCGCACCTACGGTCTTACCTGCGCTCTGCGCGCGATCCACTCCGAAGACGGCATGACCGCCGACTGGGCGCCGCTGCCGTACGACCTGTTAGGCACGATCTCCAGCCGCATCGTTAACGAGGTCCCGGGGATCACCCGCGTGGTCTACGACATCAGCTCCAAGCCTCCTGCCACCATCGAGTGGGAATAGGCCTCTTCGGCGCTACAATGACGGCAGAAGTAGGGGAAACGGAACCGTCATGAGCCACGTCTTACCCGACATGGAAGCTGTGTTGCCGGCGGCCGCTGCTGCAGTCACCCACCCAGGGCTGGTGTTGACGCCCGAGGCGGATGGCCAGGCGGCGCTGCTGCGGCGCTGTCAGGGGGGTGACGATGCCGCCTTCGAGGAATTGGTGCGGCGCTTTCAGCCGCGCGTAAGCGCGATCGTACGGGGCATCCTGCGCCAGTCAAACGATTGCGACGACATTGCGCAACAGATATTTACGAAAGTCTATTTTGCCCTGAACAAGTTCAACTTCCAGTCGGCGGTTTCCACCTGGATCTATAAGATCGCGGTGAACGAATGCTACGACCACTTGCGGAAACAGAAGGTTCGGCGGGCGAAAATCCTGGCGGACCTGTCGGAACAGGAGTCGGCCTGGATCGAAAATCTGGACGTTAATGGACACCTGGGAGTGGCCAGCCTGGCCAAACAGGTTGAGGTACGGGAGCTGGCCGACAAGCTGCTGGCGCGGGTCTGCGCCGAGGACCGCGTGCTGCTGATATTGAAGGAAGTCGAGGGGTACGGCGTCAGGGAAGTGGCTGCCATCGTCGGATTGAATGAGAACACCGTGAAGGTACGTCTGTTCCGCGCCCGTCAAGCGCTCCTGACGGCGTTGCGGCGGAAGCGGGTCTGAAGCCGAGGTGTGGGAAGTATGAAGGGAACTGGTCACTGGCTGCTGAAGAAGGCGGGGTGCCGGAGGTTTATCCGGGAAGCGGAAGATTTTCTGGCAACCCATCCGGGAGCGGCAGGGGGCGCACCGGTGCGTCTAGCCCCCCACTTGGGGATCTGCCGCCTCTGCACGCGCCGCTGGCAAGTAATGCTTGCCAGCCACAGCCTGCTGCACCGCTTGCAGGCCGAGAAAGAACCGGCTGCGGATCCTTATTTTTACGAGCGGCTGCGAGCGCGCATTCAGACGTTGCAGCCGCGCTATCGCCGGGCTGAGATTCGGTGGTTGCACCTGGCCCTCGCGGCGGCGTTGTTCGTCGCCGCGCTGGGCTCGTTCGCTTACAATCTGCAACGTACCGAGATGCCCAATGCCGACGAGGCCATGGCGCTCGATGTCCCGCACATCAACCCGCAGCATCCGGCGGATTCGCACGTGCAGCCGCGGCTCGCCGACGCCATGTTGAACCTCATGAATCCGTGAGGGAGGGAAGGCTATGCGGGACCGGCGGACAACCACTTTTATCGCGTTGCTCTTTGTCAGCGGCCTACTGCTGGGCGGCACCTTTATGAACCTGGCGGAACATTACTGGTTTCATATGCACCCGCACAACGAGTACGACATCCGCCAGCACCGCAAGATTGCCACGGAAATGGGGCGTCGTCTCCATCTCACACCTCTCCAGGTGACCGAGGTGGATGCCGTGCTGCGCGACACGATCGGTCGCTACCAGAAGTTGGAGACGCAACTGGCACCGCAATTTGACGCTCTGCGGCAGCGTGACCGCGCCCAGCTCCGGGACCTGCTTACGCCCGCGCAACAGCTGGAATTCGACAAGATCGTGCGGCATGCGGATACGGAATACCCGATCAACGAGCGCCCGGCAGTGCTGTCCCCGGTCCCCTGCGAGAGCGCCTCCAATCCGCAACCGCAGGAGTAGAGCAGGGACCACCTTTTGGGCTGGGGCGCCATCGTAGCGCGAAGGAGGTTCTGCAATGCATTCACAGTCCCTTTCCCGTCGCGACCCCTACGATATCTATGATCCCCGGCGTGGCTTTGATGACTTCTTCAACCGCATGTTCACCAACCCGTTCTGGGAGCGCTGGTCCACCAGCGGCAGTGCTGTGGCCTGGGTTCCCCCGGTGGAGAGTTATATCGACCAGAATAAGTACCACATCCGCATGGCTCTGCCGGGCGTAAAGCCAGGTGAAGTCAACCTGCAGGTTCACGGAAATGAGCTCAGCATTTCCGGCGAAAGGAAACAGGACGTCACCCCGGCCGAAGACCGTTCGTTCCAGCGCGAAATCACCTACGGAAGCTTCGAGCGCGTGGTCACACTGCCGGAAGGGGTGCAGACCGAAAAGATCGATGCCAATTTCAACAGCGGCGTGTTGGAAATTACCGCCCCGATGAGTGAGAAGGCGCTGCCGCGCAAGATCGAAATCAAAGGGGAAAGCGGCGGCAGGAGGTTAGCGGCCTAGGTGGCTCGCCACTTTTTGCCCGGGTCGCTCCCGTTGGAGTGCGAGCTTCGATTCCCGGGAGCCTTCGCCCGCATGGCTCAGAGATCCTGCAAGTTGCCGCCAGGCGACATAATGTCTGATAATGGATCTTATGTCAAATATTCTGTCGCAAGCAAGCTGAGGAGCTGGTCGCGGAGCATCGGCTGCAGCCGGCGCTCATTGACCAGCCTCTCGATTTCCTCGCCCAGGTGGCGTTCTGGTTCACCGGGAAGTGCGAGTTCGTCGATCAGCTTGTCAGGCGCCAGTTTATCCTGCTGCTCCTCGCTTAACACTTGAACTTCATGCCCCGCGAAGAGGGTGCGTAAAGGGTCGACCAAGCCGCCAAGCAGCAGCCGCACCAGCGCCTCGGCAGCCTGCCGCTTCGAGGATGCCGCCAACTTTGGCGCCCACTCGACGCCGGGGGCGAAGACGAGTTGAACATACTCGAAGGGCACTGCGCCCACGTCTGCAAGGCGGAGCTGAAAGCGAGCTTTGTACATCAGCTCATCGGGGAGACAATTGACGGCGTCCAGCTCGATGCTATCGAGGGTCAAATCTTCCAGACGATGAGTGTGGAAGACGGTCTGCGGCAACGGGGAACTATTGCCCGTACCGAGCGGGAACAAGGTGCGATGGACGGCACCGCGGAGCTCCAGTGGCCAGGGCAGGTAGGCCAGGGTTCTTCCCTGCTCTTCCACCCACTCCGGCGCCAGGTTTATCTTTTCAAACAGCGTCCGTAACGGTGGATTTTTCAGTTTATTGCGCAGCAGGATGAGGTTATCCTCGCTGGCGGTCATGGCGCCGATTTGAAATTCGACCTCGCCGCCGGGCTCCTGCGAAGCTACCCAGTGATTGCGACACCGTTCGGAGAGGCCGCAGATGGGACAGATAACCATGGAATTCATCTTAACGCGAGCAGGGCGATGGCGGCGACGATGAGCGCCACCCCGAGCCATTGCCGCCAGGCCAGGCGCTCGCGCAGGAAGACCACGGCCAACACCAGTGTCCAGACGGTAAACAGGCCGCTTAGCGCCGAGATGACCGAAACCGGCAGGTGGCGTGCGCCCACGGCGTAGAAGATATAGGCCGAGCTGTCGAGCAGGCCGGTGGCCCACATCCAGCCGGAACGGAACCAGTTTCGAGGCGGACGAAAACCGGCGAGCAGCGGCAGGGCCAGCAGGCCGGCGCCGGCGAAGCGGAAAATCAGGACGGGAGCGGTAGAACCGCTGGCCGCTGAGTGCGCCGCGAGGGCGTAGAAGACCGTGCCGAAGACCAGCGCACCACCGACCGCTGCCCAAAGCGCCGACTTGCGCCGAGGGTACCCTGCCGCCGTACCCCGCCGCGCCGCCAGCGAGGCTAATAAAGTCCCGGCAATGACACCTGCAACCGCGAAGGCCATCAACGCCGCCAGCCGCTCGCCGGAAATGACGTAGGCCAGAGCCGCCGAAACCACGGGGTAGGCAGCGGTAATCGGCGACACCAGCACGAGCGGACCGTTCTCGAGCGCGTAATAAAACAGCACGCCGCCAACCGTATTGCCCACGCCCAGCCAGATGAGCAGCGGCAACTGCGAGGCGGGAATCTGCACGCCGCCGGCGACCCATACCAGCGCCAGCGCCAGCGCACCCACCGCGTTCATGCCCCAGACGGTCGGCCAGAAGCCAAGGCGTTCGGCGGCTTTTTTGGCGCAGAAATCGGCCGAACCCCAGGCCACTGCCGCGCTGAGCGCCCAAATCAAGTACGCATCCATCGCGCTCTCATCTGTAACCTGTAACCGGCAACCTGTAAACTGAAAATTATGCCGACCACCACTTCATCGTCTCCGCTGGGCATAGCGCCCACCAGTCCGATCCGCGCTCCACGCGGCACCCAGTTGCGCTGCCGCGGCTGGGCGCAAGAGGCGGCGATGCGGATGCTGATGAACAATCTCGACCCGGAAGTGGGCGAGCGGCCGCAGGATCTGGTGGTTTACGGCGGGCGCGGACGGGCGGCGCGGAATTGGGATTGCTACCGGGCTATTGTTGCCGCGCTGGAAAAGCTGGGCAACGAGGAAACCCTGCTGGTACAGTCGGGCAAACCGGTGGGCGTTTTCGCGACGCACAGCTACGCGCCACGCGTGCTGATTTGCAACTCCAATCTGGTGGGCCACTGGTCGAACTGGGAGCAGTTCGATGAGCTGGAGCGGCGCGGGCTGATGATGTACGGCCAGATGACTGCGGGTAGCTGGATTTATATCGGCTCGCAGGGAATCGTGCAGGGGACGTTTGAGACCTTCGCCGCCGCGGCACGGCAGCACTTTGGCGGCTCCTTGCACGGCAAGCTGGTGGTCAGCGGCGGACTGGGCGGCATGGGCGGCGCGCAACCGCTGGCAGCGACGCTAAACGGTGCGGCCTTTTTGGGCGTCGAGGTCGATCCGGCGCATATCAATCGCCGGGTCCGGAGCGGCTACTGCGATATTCAGGTGAACGACCTGGACGAAGCGCTGCGTATTCTGCGCAATGCCATCCGGCAGAAGCAGCCCACTTCGGTGGGCTTGGTGGGCAATTGCGCCGAAGTCTTGCCGGAGCTGGTAAAGCGCGGAGTGGTTCCCGATCTGCTGACGGATCAGACCAGCGCCCATGACCCGCTGTACGGATATATTCCGGCGGGGATGAGCCTGGCCGAGGCGGCGGAGCTGCGCGCACGCGCGCCGGAGGAGTATCGCGACCGGGCCATGGATTCGATAGCCACACACGTGCGCGCCATGCTCGATCTGCAAAAGGCCGGCGCGGTGACCTTTGACTACGGCAACAACATCCGCACCATGGCCTTCCAGCGCGGCGTCAAGAACGCCTACGATTTCCCCGGTTTCGTGCCCGCTTATATCCGGCCCCTGTTTTGCGAGGGGCGGGGGCCTTTCCGCTGGGCCGCGCTGAGTGGCGAAGCCAGCGACATTCACGCCACCGATGAACTGGTGTTGAAGCTGTTTCCGCACGACGAGATTTTGAGCCGCTGGATTGGCTTGGCACGCAAGCATGTGAAGTTTCAAGGTCTGCCGGCACGCATTTGTTGGCTCGGTTACGGCGAACGGGCCAAGTTCGGTCTGGCGCTGAACGAGATGGTGCGCAAGGGCGAGGTGAAGGCCCCGATTGTGATGGGGCGCGATCATCTGGATTGCGGCTCAGTGGCCTCACCCTTCCGTGAAACTGAAAGCATGAAAGATGGCAGCGATGCGGTCGCCGACTGGCCGCTGCTCAATGCCCTGCTCAACACTGCCAGCGGCGCGAGCTGGGTGTCCATCCATAATGGGGGTGGGGTCGGCATCGGCTACGCCCAGCATGCCGGCCAGGTAACGGTCGCCGACGGTACGCCGGAGATGGCGGAGCGCATTGAGCGCGTGCTGACCAACGATCCCGGCATCGGCGTCGCGCGGCATGTGGACGCCGGATACCCGGAGGCGCGGGCCTTCGCGGATGCACACGGGATTCAGATCCCGATGAAATAGATGGCGCTGCTCCTCACGCATGCGACCCAACTGCTGACCCTCGCCGGTCCGGACCGCGCGCGGCGGGGGACGGAGATGAACGATCTGGGCCTGGTGCGCGACGGGGCCGTCCTCATCGACAAAGGGCAAATCGTAGCCGCCGGACCAAACGATGCGGTCGCGGCGCGGGCCCCCAGCGGGGTTGCAACTCACGACTGCTCAGGAATGCTGGTGACCCCGGGACTGTGCGATCCGCATACGCACCTGGTTTTCGCCGCGCCGCGCATGGCCGACTATGAGCGCCGCCTGGCCGGCACCAGCTACCAGGAAATTGCCGCGGCCGGCGGCGGCATCCGCTCGAGTCTCGAAGCGGTACGCACCGCCAGTGAAAGCGATTTGACCCATCAAGCCGCCTTCTGGATCCGGCAAGCGCGCGCCGCTGGCACCACCACGATCGAAGTGAAATCCGGTTATGGTCTTACGGTTGAGGCCGAATGCAAGAGCTTGCGGGCGGCGCACGCCGCTGCGCTCGCTGCCGGCGGCGACGTGGCGCCTACATTTTTGGGTGCGCACATTGTCCCCCCGGAGTTCGTCAACGACCGCGCCCGTTACGTCGCCCTGGTGAGCACCACGATGCTCGATGCCGTTTGTGCCCTTGGCGATGCGGCGCCGGAGTTTGCCGACGTTTTTTGCGATCCCAGCGCCTTCACGCTGGCCGAAAGCCGGCAAATCCTCGAAGCGGCCCGCGCCCGGGACTTACAGTTGAAACTTCACGCTGAGCAATTCGCTCCCATGGGCGGCATCGGCCTTGGCATCGAGCTTGGCGCAGTATCGGTCGATCATTGTGACGCGGCACGTGCCGCTGACGCCGCCCTCTTGGGCCGTGCCGAAACTGTCGCCACGTTGATTCCGGGCGCCAATTTTTTTCTGGGCCAGACCTATGCGCCCGCACGCATGCTGATCGAGGCGGGCGCGGCTGTCGCCCTCGCCACCGACTTCAATCCCGGCACCTGTCCGATTCTGTCGCTGCCGCTGGTCATGAGCATCGCCTGCAACGGTATGCGACTCACGCCCGCCGAGGCCTGGACGGCGGTGACCATCAATGGCGCCGCGGCACTGGCCCGCGCCGGCATTTGCGGTTCGCTCGCGCCGGGTAAGCGCGCCGACCTGGCCATTTTTGCCGCCGGCGACTATCGCGCAATTCCCTACTACGCCGGTCAGAATCTCTGCCGTGCGGTTGTACAGAATGGAGTGTGGATCGAAAGCCATGGCCATGATTGAATGTGTTCCTAACTTCAGCGAGGGCCGCAACGCGGCCGTCGTCGGCGAAATTGTGCAAGCCATGCTTACCGTGCCGGGCGTATCCCTGCTGGCGCAGGAAATGGATGCGGATCATAACCGGTCCGTGATCACCCTGGCCGGTGAAGCCAAAGCCGTGGCCGAAGCCGCCGTGCGTGGCGTCGGCCTTGCCGCGCAACGAATCGACTTGCGCCGTCATCAGGGTGCGCATCCCCGGCTGGGCGCCACCGACGTGGTGCCCTTCGTTCCGCTGGCAGGCGCAACCCTGGAAGAATGCGTCCGGTTGGCCGAGTGGGCGGGCGAGGAAATCTGGAAGCGGTATCAGATTCCCGTGTACCTCTATGAAGCCGCGGCACGGCGTGAAGACCGGCGCGGTCTCGAGAACATCCGCAAGGGACAATTTGAAGGCGTTTCCGAACTGGTCAAGACCGATCCTGGCCGCACCCCCGATTTCGGTCTTCCCTTCCCCGACTGCCGGCTGCACCCTTCGGCCGGAGCGACAGTGGTGGGCGCGCGCAAGTTCCTGATTGCCTACAACATCAATCTGGACACCGCCGATCTGGCGGTGGCCAAGGCCGTTGCCAAGGCAGTGCGCACATCGAGCGGCGGCCTGCCCGCGGTGAAAGGCATGGGTGTGCTGCTCAGCCACCCGCCGCGCGCACAAGTTTCGATGAACTTGACGGATTTTGAAACCACCTCTCTCGCCACGGCCTGGCATACCGTTACCACCGAAGCCGCCAAGCACGGCGCAACGCCGGTGGAGAGCGAACTGATCGGATTGGTCCCCCGGAAGGCGCTGGAAGAGGCCGCGGCGGAAATGCTGAAGTTCGTCGCCTTCGACGCGGAAATGGTCATTGAAACGCGTGTTGAAAGGGTTCTGAAGGCTCTGCCCGTGAAGCAGGCGAACACGCTGCGGCCGTTTCTCGATGCACTGGCGTCGGAGGAACCGGCGCCGGGGGGCGGCACCGCAGCCGCCGCGACCGGAGCAATGGCGGCGGCGCTCGGCACCATGGTGGCGCGGCTGGCCCGTGCGAAGGCGCGCAAAGCCGGTACCGACACGGCGGTTTGGGACGGAGCCGAGCGTGAATTCGCCACCTTGAGCGAACAACTGACACGCGCGACCGATGAAGACAGCGAAGCGTTCCTCGCTATTCGCGCCGCCCGCCGCTTGCCCAAAGCCACCGAGGCGGAACAAGGCAGCCGCGCGCAGGCCATTCATGCGGCTACGGTGCTGGCTGCCGACGTGCCCCTTGGGGTCGCCACCCGCTGCCGCAAACTGCGCGACCTGCTAGAACGCGCCGCCCCGCAAACGCCTGCGGCAATGGCCAGTGACGTGAGCACCGCACTCGCCCTGGCCGAAGCGGGATTCACCGGCGCCCGCGACAATGTCCGGATCAATTGTGAAGGTTTGGAGGCCTCCGATCCCGACCGCCAGCGCCTGGAAGCGGCGCTGGATCGCTTGCAAGCGTAGCCTCCGGCGGGCTTCGATTCCCGGCAGGATGCGCCGCTGGCACTCCGGGATCCTCCGAACTGGGCCATAAGCGCTCTTTTTGCTTGACTCTGAGGCACTGGTTTGGGGATGATTCTTCTAAATAGTCCGGCTCTGCCGGCGCCGGCATGGCCGGTACCGCTCTGCCCGTGATCGACCGCAGCCTTCCGATCCCGATTGAGAGAGTCTAAGCAGATCATGTCTATGTGGAAACTGTCGTGTCCGAATTCGCGTTTTGCTTCAACCCTGTCCCTGACCGGGGCAGTCGTGGCACTGGCCGCGGCGGTAGCACTGGCGCAAGCGCCGGCCGGGAAGCAGTCCTCGCGCCTGAAGGCGCAGTATGCCCAGATTCCGCTGACCTTTGAGGCGAATCAGGGCCAGACGGCCTCCCAGGCTCAATTTTTGGCGCGCAGCCGGGGCACCATCGTGTTTCTTACCGCGCGGGGTATGGTCGTGAAGACGAAGCAGGGCGCCGTCGGGATGAGGTTTGCCGGCGCCACGGCTGCACCCGCCGCGCAGGGCCGGCAAGCTGTCGCCTCGCCGGTTCACTATTGGCTCGGCTCTGGACTGGTTTCCGTCCGTAGCTATCGCAAGGTCGATTTTGCGAAAATATATCCGGGCGTGGGTGTCACCTATTACGGTCATGATGGTCAGGTCGAATTCGACCTGAAGTTGGCGCCCCATGCCTCCCCGGCAGCCGTGCAAATGGCATTTCGCGGGGCCTCACCGTATCTTGGCGCGGATGGCAGCCTTACCTTGGCCCATGGCGTCAGTCTGCGCACGCCGCTCGCCTACCAGTCCGTAAACGGTCGCCGTCACGCCGTCCGGGTACAGTACCGCCTGCTGCCGGATGATCGCGTGGGCTTGGTGGTAGGCGCCTATGATGCGAACCGTACGCTCATAGTCGACCCGATTCTAGCTTTCGCCAGCCTGCTGGGCGGCACCTCTTACAACCAGGCCAACGCGGTAGCCGTTGACTCCAAAGGCAATGGCTACGTTGCCGGTTTCACAATATCTACCGACTTTCCGGTGCAGAGCGCCTTCCAGGCGAAAGATGCGCCCGGTTCGTTCAGCACCAGCAGCAATGACGCCTTCGTGACCGAAATCTCCGCCGACGGCAAATCGCTGATCTATTCGACCTATTTGGGCGGCAACGGCGACGATGAAGCCACCGGCATCGCCGTCGATTCTACCGGCGCCGCCTACGTCACCGGCTTTACGAATTCAACGAATTTCCCCACCACGGCGGCAGTCCCGCCCATCCAGGCCGCGAACGCCGGCGGCTACGATGCCTTCGTGACCAAATTCGCAGTCGGCGGCGCCAAGCTTGATTATTCGACCTATTTGGGCGGCACCGGAGATGACAAGGCAGCAGCCATTGCCGTCGATCCCCAGGGTGAAGCCTTCATTACCGGCACCACCTCATCCACGGATTTCCCCGTAAGCGCGACGGCTCCGCAGAAGACCATGGCAGGCAAGACCGATGCATTTGTCGCCGGCATCAGCGCGGCCGGTACTTCGACGCTTTACGCGACCTACCTGGGCGGCTCCGACATAGACAACGGCAACGCCATTGCCGTGGATCAGACGGGCAATGTTGTCGTTGGCGGGGCCACCGCTTCGACTAACTTTCCGGTAACCGCGGGTGCCCACCAGCCGCAAATCGGCGGCAACTTCGATGGCTTCATCGCCATGATTCCCCGCGCCGGCACCAGCATCGGTTGGGCGACCTATTTGGGCGGCAGCGGCGCCGATGCCATCAATGCCGTCACGGTCGATACGGCGGACAACGTGTACGTGGCTGGCAGCACCAACTCCAGCAACTTGTTTTGCCCCTTCTCGAGCTGCGCGAGCAGTTTTGCGGGGAACGGCGATGCGTTCGTGGCCAAGTTCAACTCCTCTGGCTCGCAGCTGGTTTGGGGTGCTTACCTGGGCGCAGCGCCGAGCGGAGTGGCAACCGCCATTGCGGTCGACAGCACCGACGACGTTTACATTGCCGGCTATACCTCATCGGCCAGCCTGCCGGCCACATCCAATGCCACTCAAAACACGCCCGGCGGCGCAGTCGATGGCTTCCTGGCGAAGCTGGGTCCAGCCGGCCCGAATAGCGCCAACCCATTCCTGTTCTATAGCTACCTCGGCGGCCGGGAAAATGACGCGGTCAATGGCATGGGAATCGATGCCAATGGCGATATCGATCTGGTGGGAACCACCAGCTCGAATAATTTCCCGGTGACCGCGGGTACATTCCAGACCAGTCTAAACAGCTCGACAGATGCCTTTGTCGCGCGTTATGTCGTAGCGGCGCAAGGCGTGTTCTCGCCTCCGGCCATGGGCTTTCCGGCACAGGCGCCGACCGTGAAAAGTGCGGCGCAAACGGTGACCTTCACCAACGGCGGCGAATTGGCGCTGATTATCAAATCCATTACGACCACCGGGCCCTATTCGGAGACGGATACCTGCTCGGCAAACAATTCCACACTGCAGCCCACGCAAAGCTGTACCATCAGCGTGGTGTTCACGCCAACGGCCACGGGCACGCAGAACGGAACGCTGGTGATCACCGACAACAGCCCCTCCGGATCAGAAACGCTGCCGCTGAGTGGCAGCGGCGGGGACTTTTCGGTGAGTGTGACACCCATCAACCAAACCATCGCGGCCGGCGCCAGCGCCAGCTTTGAAGTTGACCTAGCGCCAGCTACCGGCTACACGGGCGTGGTCAAGCTGAGCTGCACGGGCATCGGCACGACACAGAACGCCACTTGTACGCCCTCGCCAGCTTCGCTCACCATGAATGGCACCAGCACTTCGATCGCGACCATGACGGTGACCACGACCGTGAGACCGGCCATCGTGCCTTGGTTCAGCGCTCCGCCGTCGGGTCCCTGGTTCTGGATCGCCCTGTTCGGATTGGCGCTGGCGCTCACTGGCGCCATTTACGGACTGCGGATGCGGGGTATGCGTCGTCGCGTGGGCTGGGTGGGGACTGCGGTGCTGCTCGGACTGTCGTTCGCAGCCGCCGGTTGTGGCGGTAAGACGACGAACCAGGGAACGCCCGCAGGCAACTATAGCCTCACGTTCACCGGTACCGCTGGCCAAGCCACCCACTCACAAAAAGTGAACTTGACCGTCAATTAGGCGACACCGGGCAAGGCGCGAGGCGCTAAAATCCTGTGATCCTGCTACCATGTGGGTAGCTGTATGCGGAAACGAATCCTTGCCATCCTGGCCGGGGCGGCGCTCTTTGCGAGCGTCAACGCTTCGGCCGCAACCCTGAGTTCGCAGGCCCAATCGGTCCTGCCCAATAGCACGCGACAGATCATCTCGGTTAACTATCACCGCCTGGCCGATCAGCCGATTTCCCAAGAGCTGGAGAGCCGCGTGCTGCCACCTGGCATGCGCGGCCTTCAGGCAATGCTGGTCACTGGCGGCATCGATGCGGCCACGGATCTCAACCGGCTCACCTTCGCCACCTATTCCGACGGCAAGGGTGTAGGCCTGCTCGGTATCGCGGAGGGCAATTTCGGCAGCCTCAACCTGTCCAAGTTCTTCCACAAAACCAAGCAGAACCCCAATCCCCCGCAGATCGATGGCGTGAGCGTGTATAGCTCGAACGGGCTGGACTTCTTCGTACCTGATCCGGCGACCATCGTTTTTGGCGCCCGTAATGCTATTACGCAGGCGATCCAGACGCAACAAGGCGCTTCGCCGTTGAGCCAAAACGAAGCCATGACCAATCTCATCGCCGGCACACAGTCGAGCGACGTTTGGAGTGTGCTCGATGCCGGTGGAGCCCAGTCGATGGTGCGGGGACTGATCGGGGCTCAGGCAAACCAGTTGGCCGGCAAGCTCATTGCCAAGCGCTTTCAAGGGGCGCGTTATACCATCAGTTTTGCCAACGACGTGCAGGTGAACCTGGAGATGATGACCACCGATGCTCTCAGTGCCGCTGCCTTGGCAACTGCGATGGACGCCGACATCGCCATGCGCCAGCGGCAAGAGCAGAACGCAGCCGCAAAAGCCCTGCTGCAGCAGGTGCAGGTAGACTCCGCCGGCAACGACGCTTTCCTGCAAATTTCCGCGCCTGTGTCATCCGTGCAGGCGCTGATGTCGAGTGACCTACTTACGGCGATCGTGCACTAAGCTTTTCCACAAATGAAAAGGGGCTCGGATACTGATTACAATCCGAACCCCTCCTCAGGTTGCGCCACTTCGTCTGCTTTAACACTAAGCACGTCCCGTGCCAAAGTGCGCTCTTCTGAAAACACAAGATTTGGCGAGCGTATGCCGGCTTAGGCGGCAATTTTGTCAGATTCAGCAGGAAGTTCTGGGATGTGGTGGAATATTTTACGCATCAGGGTGGTGAGACCTGCCACATCGGGCCTTGCTAATCGTTCCGGGGCATATGTTCCACTCAAATCGATACACCAAAGGCCGCTGCTGCCGTCCAGCAGGAGGAGCCGACCGGTTGGGTGGGTCGCCAGCCAACGGTAGGCTTGCCGGACGGTTGCGACGGTGACGACACCGCCTAAATCCAGCCCCAGCGCAGCCGCTTGTGCCCAACCCGCCAGCTCCGGGTTTGGACTGAGCAGACAAATCCTTGCGGTTGGCGTGTGAGCCATAGGCTGAGCTGGTAGCGCACGCCGCCCGCGGCGCGCACGCCAAGCCGCGCCACTCAACGGCGCCGGCGGGAAATGCCAACGCCGCCGCACGCTTCCCTCAAAACCCAGGTCCAGCATCGCTCCTGCGGAGGCGGGCCAGCAGCGCAGAGTAGCCACGGCTGGAGCCGAGCGATTTCGGCAGCCAGCCTCGAGGCGGTCCAACTCCTGGTCGAGCGCATGCCGAAGCTTGCGGGCGCTGGCCACCGGCACCGCCAGGCCGAGTACGCTCGAAACGGATACGTGCAGAAGCCGGGGCTGACGGCGCTGCCAGTGGAAAGCGACGGATGCAGCTACGGTTTCCAGCAGTACGGTCATTGGCTTTACGACAATGCTTCCGTGCCCATGCGGCGAAAGCGCGCGAAGCGGTCCTCGCGCAACTGCTCACGGCTGTACCGGCTCAAGTCGTTGAGATGGTGCTCCAGGGCGTCTCCGAGCGCCTGGGCCGCCGCAGCCGGGTCTGTATGCGCGCCGCCTGCCGGTTCGGTAATCACCTCGTCGATCAGACCCAAGGCGAGCAGATCCTTCGCCGTCGGCTTGAGTGCCGCCGCCGCCCGCGCCTTCAAATTGGCATCGCGCCAGGTAATACTGGCGCAACCTTCCGGTGTGATCACGGAGTAGACGGCATTCTCCAGCATCAGGACGCGATTGCCGATGGCAATCGCCAGCGCTCCCCCGCTGCCCCCTTCTCCGGTGACGGTAGCGATCACCGGCACTCCCAGTTTGGCCATTTCGCGCAGATTCACGGCGATGGCTTCCGCCTGACCACGCTCTTCGGCGTCCACTCCCGGATAAGCGCCATTGGTGTCGATAAAGGTCAGGATCGGGCGATCAAACTTCTGCGCCAGGACCATCAAACGCAGTGCTTTGCGGTAGCCTTCCGGCTGCGGCATGCCGAAGTTGCACTTGATTTTTTCCTTGATATCCCGCCCCTTTTGTTGCCCCACGAGCAGCACTTCCCTGCCCCGGAATCGCGCCGGGCCGGCCACAATGGCGGCATCATCGCCGAACCTGCGGTCTCCGTGCCATTCGGCAAAATCAGTACACAGCAGGGGAACCCAGTCGAGAAAATTGGGGCGCTGCGGATGGCGCGCCAAAAGCACCCGTTGCCAGGCTTCGTTGTCGGCATCCGGAAGCGGTGCCTCGGGCACCGCGTTCGCCGCCGGTGACTCTCGACCCGCTGATGGGGTTTCATTCGCCATTGCTCAGGCCTCCAATACCCGTACCGAACCAGGGCCACAAATGGCCTCTAACCGGCGGCGCAGAGCGGCATCGCCGTTGACCCCGCGGCCGATTTCCAGAATCTGCTCAAACTGCTCCCGCTCTGAATAGGCTAGCAAATGCAGCTTGACCGTCCCCACGGGCACGTCCAGTGCGCTGGCCAGTTGCTCGAGATCCGGTGGCTCCAGCGTGTCCAGCGCCAGCCGCAGGCGCAGGCCGAGCGGAGGTGTCACCGGCGCACTGGCCAGATCTTGCAGATCGAGCAACTGCAGCTTGGCGGTGCGCCCGGCGCCATCGCCTTCCTCGCCCTCGTCATGGCCGTCTTCCATCATGACCCTCACGCGCGCCAGCACCGGCTGCGTGGCCCGCAACTGCGCATCCAGCCGCCGGTAGGCCTCGCTAAAGCAAAGCAGTTCGCGCCGCCCGGTCAGGTCCTCGACCGTTGCCGAAGCCCAGAGATCGCCCTTCTTGCTCTTCCGAGTCTGCACTTGCGAGAGAATTCCCGCCACGTAAATCTCCTCCTGGCGGCTGCGTACCCGAGTTTCGATTTCCTCCAGCGCAATGGTTTGCAGGTCGAGGCAGCGGTCGGCAAAACGATCCAGCGGGTGGCCGCTCACGTAATAGCCCAACACTTCCTTCTCGTGGGCCAGGCGCGTGGCTTCATCCCAGTCGGCAACCTGGGGGAGCGGGCGGCGGGCGCTCGACGACGCCGGCTCCTCAAAGCTGAGAAACAAACCGTGCTGCCCCGACTGGCGCGCCTTTTCCGCTTTTTGGGCCCGCTCCAGGGCCGCTTCGGCTTCGGCCGCCAGAGCCGCGCGGGATCCGAAGCCGTCGAGGGCGCCGGCCTTGATCAGGCTCTCCAGGACCCGCTTGTTCAAGGCCTTGCCGCTTACGCGCTCACACAGGTCACCTAGATCGCAAAAAGGGCCGGCCGCGCGCGCCTCCAGAACCGTTTGGACCGATGTCTCACCCACGTTCTTGATGGCGTTCAGACCGAAGCGGATGCCGTCGCGCTGGGGCGTAAACCCGGCGCCGCTGACATTGATATCCGGCGCGGAAATCGGGATGCGCATAGAGCGGCATTCTTTGATGTATTTAACCAGGCTGTCGGTCGAGGCGATGCTGGCGTTCAACAGCGCCGCCATGAACTCCACCGGGTAGTTGGCCTTTACATAAGCGGTCTGAAAGGCGACCCAACCGTAGGCGGCAGCATGACTCTTGTTGAAGCCGTAGCCGGCAAATTGCGCCATCAGATCGAAGACGGCTTCGACTTTCGCCCGCGGCAAGCCGCGGGCGCCCGCACCTTGCAGGAAACTGTCGCGTTGCCGGTCCATCTCCTGCTGGTTCTTCTTTCCCATCGCCTTGCGCAAAATATCCGCCTGCCCCAATGTATAGCCTGCCAGCACATTGGCTGCCTGCATCACTTGCTCTTGATAGACGAATACGCCAAAGGTCTCTTCCAGAATGGGCTGCAGCTCCTCCAGCGCATAGGCAATCGGCTTGCGGCCCAGTTTGCGATCGATAAAATCATCGATCATGCCGCCTTGAATCGGTCCCGGCCGGTACAAGGCATTTAAGGCTGTCAGGTCACTCAGCCGGTTGGGCCGATAGCGCCGCAGGATGTCCCGCATCCCCGCCGATTCGAACTGAAATACGCCAAACGTCTGGCCTTTGCAGAAGAGCTCGAAGGTGGCGGCGTCGTCTTCCGGAAGGTGGGCTAAATCGAGGCTCACCCCGGCATGCTCGGCAATGAGTTTCACCGCTTCATCCAGAATTGTCAGCGTCGTCAATCCCAGAAAGTCCATCTTGAGCAGGCCAAGTTTTTCAAGCCCCGTCATGTCAAACTGGGTCACGATTTCATCCCGGTTGGTCTTGTACAGCGGTACCAGTTCGGTCAGCGGCCGCGGCGCAATCACCACGCCCGCGGCATGCATGCCGGCATGGCGGCACAAGCCCTCTACCTTCTGTGCCACTGCAATCAGCTCGGCCGTCTTCGGATCTGTATCTACCAATTCCGCTAGCGGCGGGGATTGTTCCAGCGCCTGAGCCAGCGTGATGTTCAACTGGTTCGGCACCAGCTTGGCGATGCGATCGACTTCGCCATACGGCAAGTCCATGGCGCGGCCAACATCCTTGATCGCCGCTTTCGCTGCCATGGTGCCGAAGGTGATGATCTGCGACACATTGTCCCGGCCATACTTCCGGGTGACGTAGTCAATGACCTCGCTGCGCCGGTTCATGCAGAAGTCGACGTCGATGTCGGGCATCGAAATCCGCTCCGTATTCAAAAAACGTTCGAATAGGAGCTCATTTTCCAGCGGATCGAGATCCGTGATTCCTAGCGCATACGAAACCAGACTGCCGGCCGCCGAACCGCGTCCGGGTCCCACCGGGATGCCTTGTTCGCGCGCAAACCGGATGAAGTCCCATACGATCAGAAAATAACCGCTGTAACGCATGCCGCGGATCACCGCTATCTCCCGCTCCAGGCGCTCGCGGTAGGCCGCTGCCGGGTAGCGTGTTTTTCCCTGCTGCCGCCGCGTCTCAATCCAGCTCTCGCGCCGCGCCATACCCTCGCGCGTCACCTGTTCGAAGTAATCATCGAGTGTAATGCCCGCCGGCACCGCAAAGTCGGGGAACGAGTTCTCCACCTTGTGCAGATGAAAATCGCAGCGCTCGGCAATTTGGGCGGTCCGGTGCACGGCGTCTTCCACGCCTGAAAACACCCGCAACATCTCGGCCCCGGACTTCAAATAAAACTGATCGCTGCCGAAGCGCATTCGATTCGCATCCTGCACACGTTTGCCCATCTGGATGCACAACAGCACGTCGTGCATCTGCGCGTCGTCGTGCGCGAGATAATGGCAATCATTGGTCGCCACCAGAGGCAGCGCCAGTGAGCGGCTCAGCGCCAGCAGCTCGTCCTTGATGCGGTGCTCCTGCTCCAGTCCCTGGTCCTGAATTTCAATGAAAAAGCGATTCGCGCCGAAGATCTCGCCGTACTGACCGGCTACCCGTCGCGCATCCTGGGGCTTGCCGGCGCCGAGCAGTTCCTGCACTTCACCTTTCAGGCACGCCGAAAGGCCGATCAATCCCTGGCTGTGTTCCGCGAGAAAAGCTTTGCTGATGCGGGGCTTGTAATAGAACCCTTGCAGGCTGGCTTCCGAGACAATCTTGACCAGGTTGCGATAGCCGTGTTCGTTCTCGCACAGGACGATGAGGTGATTGTAGCTGTCCCCCTCCGGGGGCGCCCGGTGGTCGTCTTTCTGGCAGATGTAGAGCTCGCAGCCGATGATCGGCTTGATACCGGCCGCGCGCGCGGCGGCGTGGAACTTATAGGCACCAAACAGGTTACCGTGATCGGTAAGCGCCACTGCCCCCATGCCCAGATCCTTCGCCCGCGCCACCAGCTTGGTGACGTCACAGGCGCCATCCAGCAACGAATAGTCGGAATGAACATGGAGATGGACGAAAGGATCCATGGCTACTAGTTTCGAATTTCAAGCTTCAACTTTCAAGCCCGCACTCCAAACTGGAAACGCGAAAGTGGCTCGCCACTTTTTGCCCTGGTCGCTCCCGTTGGTCGCTTGGAGCGCGGGCTTCGAGTGCCGGCAGGGTCCGTCCGCTGGCGCTCAGGGCTCCTCCAAGCTGCCGCCACTCGAAACTCCCGAACTATTTCCTGCGGCGCGCGGCCATTTTCCGGGCAGCAGGTTTAGCCGCTGGCTTTGGCTTTGCTATGACTTTGGCGGCGCTCGCGATATTTTTCTTGGGTGGTTTTGACTCGTGCGTTGGCTCTGGCGCCGTGTTTGCGACAGGCCGCAGAGCCAGGGCCGAGGTACGAATCCCTTCGCTCAGCCCAGCTTCGGTGAGGTCCTCGCCCGCCAGCAGGCGTTTGTACCACGGCCGTAGCAGTTCTTCGGATTGCAACGAACGCGGCGCCAGCCCGAGCGCCCGCAGAACTCCCAGCGGCAATTTCTGGCGCTGAATCAACGCCTGCGCATGGAAGTCGCGCAGCTTCTTCCCGGCCTTTGCATCCGACGGATCGATGCTGGCATAGACCACGGCTTCCGGGGAACAATGCTCCATTAGCTCCTGCGCCGCCGCCAGCCATTTCCCCCCGCTATTCAGAGTCAGCAGCCGCTTCTCCAGACCCTTCGCTTCCACCATGAGCTTCTTCCAGCCGGAGGCCAAGTGCCGGCTCGGCAACCACTGTGCCAGCCGCGCTTGATCCGCCGGCGCCAAGCCTGCCAGCATCATCGGCATGGCCACCAGGCCGACGTCAATCATCAACCCCAGTAGTTCCCAGGATTCGACGGCCGATGTCAGCTTGGCCAAGCCCGCCAGATTCATCTTGCTCGTTTTGACACTGGGGCCAAAGGCGGCCGTCAGCCATTGCTCTTTTTCCAGCGCCGTCAGCACGGCTGCTGGGTCCGGCTCGTAGGCAATGGCTTCCAACTCCTGGCCGCGTGCGGAAGGGCTCGCCTGTTTCAGATAGTCTTCCTCGCGCGCCACCTCAATCCGGGCCGCCGTGCGTTCTTCGATGGTAAAGCCCAGGCGTGTGCGCAAACGCGTGGCACGAAGTGTGGCAAGGGGATCCTCGATGAATACATACGGGTGATTCATCCGGATCAGGTGCGCCTCGATATCCGCCGCACCGTTGCAAGGATCGAGCGGCAAGCCGCGCGATCCGGGATTGAGCGACAGGCCAATGGAGTTGAGGGTTAGGCCACGCCGGCGCAAGTCATCGTGGATGGTAGCCGGGCCCGAACCGGTGCCGTCCCGCCGCGCGGCCTGCAGCCGCATCCGGCAGCCGCGCAGACTGAACGACAGCGTGGCTGTTTCCCGCAGCGGACTCAATCGCTCACCCCCGGCAGCCGCCAGGGCTGTCTCCAGGGGCAGGGGGTCGCCTTCCAGGCTGAAATTCAGCAGCCGCACGGCTTGCCCCGTGAGCAGGTCGCGCATGCTGCCACCGGTGAAGTACAGGTTCAGGCGACGCTGCTGGCAAATGCCTTGCAGTACTTGCAACGCAAGCTGCTGATCCTGATTCAGGCGCGTAGTAAGAAGGAAGTTGTAGTCGGCCATGGCTTCGCTCAGGCGCGAGGGTGATGCGCGCGGTAGACCTCCTGCAGCCGCCCGCTGGCGACGTGCGTGTAAATCTGCGTGGTTTGAATGTCAGCGTGCCCCAGCAGCGCCTGCAAGCTGCGCAGGTCGGCTCCCCCTTCGAGCATCTGGGTAGCGAAGCTGTGACGCAACAGGTGAGGGTAGGCGTGCAGCCCCGCGCGCCGGCTGAGCTGCACCAGCCGCTGCCAGAGCGCTTGACGGGTGAGGGGTCTGCCGGCCGTGCCCGGAAAGAGCCACATCCCACCGCATTTGCGAGTGCCCAACAGGCGCGGTCGGGCCTCGGTCAAATACCCGCGCAGCGCCGCAATTGCCCGACGGTTCAAGGGTACTAAACGCTGCTTGTTGCCCTTGCCCTGGCAGCGCAGGAAACCTTGCTGCAGGTCGATATCGCTGAGCTTTAACCCCACCACCTCGCTGACGCGCAATCCACAACCGTAGAGAACGTGCAGGCAGGCACGATCGCGTGCCAGCATCGCCTGCTGGCGCTCGCTGGCGCCTGCGGGCGGTTCAGTGGTTCCGATCAGGCTTTCGATCTGCTCGACCCCTAGCACCGCCGGGATCGGGTGGCCCCAACGTGGCGCGCGAATATTCTCCCCAGGATCGTGCTCCAACCGGCTTTCCCGCACCAGGTAGCCAAAAAGGTTCCTGATCGCCACCGCTTGGCGCGCGGCGCTGCGGGCGCTCACGCCACGGCGGTGCAGGGCCAGCAGGTAGGCTTGGATGTCGCCCCTTTGGCATGTGGCAGGTGTCAGACTTTGCCTGCCAGCCCAGTTCGTGAATTGGACCAGATCGCGGGTGTACGCTGTTAAACTGTTGAGAGCTAACCCTTTTTCGACACGGGCCCAGCCCAAGAACCCGGCCATGGCATCAGGCCAGCCTATGGTGACGGAGGTTTCCACGCATTCTCCAAGTGGCTGAATGGGAATGAGTTAATTACGAACTCAGACCGATTCAGAACGAATCATACTAAAGTTGGCAAAACGATGCCAGCCGTATTCATGGCCAAGGGACTCATCGCTTGAACCCCTCGATTCGCAAGAAACTGGTTCTCTGCCTGCGCTCCGGACACGTCCTGGCTGGGTTCGTGGAACCGGAAGCCCTGAGTGCGGCGGGGCAGTTCCAGGTACTGATGCCGCAAGGCCGCAAGGTCGAGGTCGCAGGCGAACAACTGCTCGCGGCCTATTTCGTCGGGGAGTTTGTGAACGTTCAAATGCTAGCCAGTCCAGCTCCCAGGGGCGCAGTACCGCTTCCGGGCGTGCGCGTGCGCTGCCGGACGCTCGACCACCAGACCCGGGAGGGACTTCTGGCAACCGATTTGCTGCACCTGGAGGCGGGAGTCGAGCTCACGCCGCCCTTTGCGGAATGCTCCTGGCAGCGAGTCTATATTCCGCGGGGGGCATTGGAGCAGTTTTCGATCATCGGCGTCGTGCGTCCGCCCCGGCGGCGCCGGGCCGGGAGCGAGGCTCAGCGCTGGTTATTTCCATCAGGAGAAAAAGGCTAATGCGACTGGACGAGCTGGCCAACCATCTGGCATGCCGCTATGAGGGCCCAGCGGATGCCGAATTTTCCGGCATTGCCAGTTTAGAGGCTGCGAAACCGACGGACGTGAGCTTTGTCACCGACCGGCAGCACGCCACCGCGGCGGCAGCTTCCTGTGCAGGGGCTTTGATCGTCGGCGAGGACTTTTCTGCACCGGCAGCGCCAGTCCGCGCACTGCTGCGTGCAGCCAATCCCGCGGTGGCCGCCGCCCGTGCCGTCGCCCTGCTGCGGCCGCCCTGGCGGCCTGAGCCCGGCGTAGACCACAACGCGAGCGTGCATCCTTCGGCGCAACTGGGCCCGGGCTGCTACGTAGGCCCCTTCGCCGTTATCGGGGAAGGTTGCCACGTCGGCGCCGATGCCATCATTCACGCTCATGCGGTGCTCTATCCTCACGTGATCGCGGGCGCACGCTTGCTGGCCCACGCGCACGTGGTGGTGCGCGAGGGGACGGTCCTCGGGGATGACGTGACGCTCCAACCCGGAGTGGTCATCGGCGGGGATGGCTTTGGGTTTACCCCGGGCAGTGACGGTCACCACCTCAAAATTCCACAGGTGGGCACCGTTGTGATTGGCAACGGTGTCGAAATTCAGGCCAATAGCTGCGTTGACCGCGGCAGCCTCGAGGTCACTCGCATCGGCGATGGCGTCAAAATTGACAACCTGACCCAGATCGCGCACAACTGCGACCTCGGCGAGGATGTCCTGCTCTGCGCCCAGGTAGGCCTTGCCGGCAGCACCCGCATCGGCGCGGGCGCCGTGTTGGCCGGCCAGGTGGGCGTGGCCGGCCATTGCACGATCGGCGCCGGAGCGATCGTCACTGCCCAAAGCGGCACTCATGGCGACCTGGAAGCGGGGAAAATGTATAGCGGATCGCCCGCCTTTGCCCACGCCCAGTGGTTGCGCGCCACCGGCGCCTTCCAGCACCTGGCCGAGATGCAGCGCGAGCTGCGCCAGCTTCGCGCCACTCTCGATGCAGCGAGCAATTTGAGCCGTTCCGGGCGATAATGGGCGGCGAGACATGCGGGTGCTGATCTATAGCGATGTCCATGCCAACCTGGAGGCACTGTTGGCCGTCGAGGAAGCTGCGGCCGGCCGCTACGACGTCAGTCTATGCCTGGGCGATATTGTGGGCTATGGCGCCAATCCCAATGAAACCGCCGCCTGGGTGCACACCCATACTCCAACCGTGATTCGCGGCAATCACGATCGCGCCTGCGCTTCGCTCAAGGGTATTGCCGGCTTTAACGCCGTGGCCGCACAGGCGGCACTGTGGACGCACCAGAACCTTCGGCCGGAACACCTCACCTGGCTCGACCATTTGCCTGCCGGACCGCTGCCGTGGGACCATGCGCGGCTGGTGCATGGATCTCCGCTCGACGAGGATGAATATTTACTCGAGCCGGTGCAGGCGGCCGGGGCCTTTGCCGCCGACGGCACCTCGCTCTGCTGGTATGGCCATTCGCATGTGCAAGGCGGATTCGTATTGGCCGACGATCAGGTTGCGGTGCTGCCCTCGGCAGCGGAAGAAAAGCCCGGCGCGAGCGCCCGCGCCAGCAGTCGCGAGTTGGTGCTGCGGCCCGACGGCCGCTATCTGCTCAATCCCGGCTCGGTGGGCCAGCCACGCGACGGCGACTGGCGGGCGGCGTTCGCGCTTTACAATACCGAGACCAGGCGCGTCGTCTTTCACCGCGTTCCCTACGACATCACCCAGGCGCAGACCAAGATCGTTGCCGCCGGTCTGCCCGTACGGCTGGCGCAGCGGCTCGCTGCAGGCAGGTAGGTAGGGCCGCTCCTGGCGGCAACTTGGAGAAGCCCTGAGCGCCAACGGGCGGACCCTGCCGGCAATCGAAGCCCGCACTCCAAGCGCCCAACGGGAGCGACCAGGGCAAAAAGTGGCGAGCCACTTCAGCGCGCGGCCAGGACGAGGGCGGCAAGCACGGCCGTCTCACAGCGCAAAATCCGGGAGCCGAGGGAAACCGGCGTAAACCCGGCAGTGGCCGCCTCGGCAGCTTCCTCCGGAGTCCAGCCGCCTTCCGGTCCGATCAGCAACCGGCAAGGCGTGCCAGGCGCCAGCACGGTACTAGCTGCTTCGGATTCCTGCAGCAGCCAACGGTTTCCCGTGGCCGGCAGGGACAGAAATGAGCGCAGCGCCAGCGGCGGCGCCACCTCAGGGAGTTCCGCACGCCGCGACTGTTCGGCGGCTTGCGCGGCGATTTGCTGCCAGCGGCGGCAGCGGGCTGTGGCGGCGGTGGCTAGCTGCGCGTCGGTCCGCCGCGTGACCAGCGGCCACAACCGCGTCAGCCCCAGCTCGGTCGCCTTTTCCAGCATCCACTCGTAACGGTGAAATTTAAAGATCGCTACGCCGGCTTCCAGTTGCGGCACCGGCGCCGGCGCGGCCAGCCTCTCCAGGATCGCGAAGGCGACTGCACCCGAACTTGCCCGTTCGATCCGGGCGAGGTAAACGGCGCCCTCCCACGCCAGCTCATACTCCTGACCGGGTTCCACCCGCAGCACGGATGCCAGATGCTGCGCTCCCGCGCCCTCAATCGAGGCGCGATCGCCCTGGACTCGGGTAGCGAAAAAGCGGCGGCGGGCCATCCCTAACCGAACAGATCCTTGACCTTTTCGAATAATCCGGCGTCGTGCGGAATATTCTGGTTGGGCATGAGCCGATCGAGTTCCTGCAGCACTTGCTTTTGCTCGCGCGTCAGTTTCTTGGGGACTTCGATCTCGACCATGACATGCAGATCTCCGCGTCCACGTCCATTCACGCGCGGAGCCCCCTTGCCCTTCAGGGCCGGCATCTCAGCGCCACTTGGCGTGCCCGGGGGCACTGTCAGGAAATCATCCCCCCAAGGTGTGGGCACCTTGACGTCACAGCCGAGCGCCGCTTGCGGAAACGAAACGGGAATCGAACAATACAATTCGGTGCCTCGGCGGCGGAAAAACGGATGCGCGAGCACGTGGATCAGAACATACAGGTCGCCTGCCGCGCCGCCGCCCACGCCCGCTTCCCCCTCGCTGCTGAGGCGCAGTTGCATGCCTTCCTCGATGCCTGCCGGCACCGCCACGGTGCGATGAATTTCCTTGCTGCTCCGCCCCTGTCCGTGACACGCCGTACAGGGATCCCGGATTACGACCCCCGCGCCGGCACAGGTGCCGCACGTCCGCGCCACGCTGAAAAAGCCCTGCTGGAATCGCACCTGCCCCGTACCCCGGCAATCCGGGCAGGTAGGTGGCGCCGCGCCCCCGCGGGTGCGCTTGCCGTGGCAGACATCGCACGTGCCCAGGCGCTGGAATTTGATTTCCACCTCCGCACCCCGCAGCGCCTGTTCAAACGTTAGCTCCAGGTCATAGCGCAGATCCGAGCCCCGCTGACCGCCGCGGCGAGTGCGGCGTCCACCTCCAAAAATCTCGCCAAAGCCGAAAAAGTCGCCAAAAATATCGGCAAAGTCGGTGAAGGCGCTGGGATCAAACCCGGGACCACCGTTGCCGCCCACCGCGGCATGGCCGAAGCGATCGTATTGGGCGCGCTTTTGCGGATCGGCCAGGACAGTGTAGGCTTCCGATGCCTCCTTGAACGCTTCCTCGGCGTGCGGGTCGCCCTGGTTGCGGTCGGGATGATACTTCATCGCCAGGCGGCGATAGGCGCTCTTGATGTCGGTCTCCCCGGCGTCACGGCCGACGCCGAGTACCTCGTAGTAGTCGCGTTTTTCTGCCATGGGCACGCCGGATCAACCCTTGCGGCGCGCCACGCGCACCATCGCAGGACGAACCAGCCGGTCGCGCAGTTTGTAACCGCGTTGCAGTTCCTCCACAATTTGACCGTCGGGAGCGTCCGTGGTTTCCACCATCTCCAGCGCTTCGTGCAGATGGGGATCGAAACTCTGGCCCTGCGAGGCAATCGGTTCCAGGCCTGCCTTGCGGGCGGCATCGAGAAGCTGGCGGTGCAGCAAATCCATGCCCTTGCGCAGTTCGTCGACGGAGCCGGAGGCGGCATGCGCCTGCGCCCGGTCGAAGCTGTCCACCACGCTGAGAAATGGCCTCGCCGTTTCGGCGGTCGCAAGCTGGCGGGCATCCTGCAGCTCCCGCGCATAACGTTTGCGCGCGTTGTCGGCTTCCGCCAGAGCGCGCAGCAGCCGGTCCTGCAGAGCGTCCCGCTCCTCGGTGAGCTTTTGGACTTCGTCCGCCACTTCCGGCGCCGGCGTCGCCTCTGCGAGCTGGTGTTCCGGGTCGAGACCGGAGCTCGCGGTCACATCGGAGTTGCTATCCGGATTTTCCAGGCTCATGACAATTGCTCCCCCAGCACCCGCTGGCAAACGGCGCGGACCAGGGCTACCGCCCCCAGCACATACGCATACGGCATGCGAGTGGGACCAAGGATGCCAATCGCGCCCGATCCATAATTAGCGGCAATGAGCGAGAGCTCCGGCATGGCCTCGTTCTCCATGCCGACGCGCACGCGCAGCCAGCACCGCTCCTGCAGGTTGTTTCCCGCTTCCCAGTGCACCACTTCCGCGTTCAACGGCTCGTCCAGTCCCGCCAGCAGGTGCAACCAGCGTTCTTTCTGTTGCAACTCACTCAACAGCGCCGCCAGGCGGCTGGCGTGCAGGTTTTCTGCCAGGTGTCCGGCACCTTGCACGTACACGGCGCCCTCATTCTGCATCTCCAGGACTCCGCAATGCGACAGCACTAACACCCGCTTGAGCAGTTCGTCGTAGGCGGCGCGTTCTTCCTCTACCCGCCGCACCAGCTCCTGGCGGATGCGGGCCAAAGTCAAACCGCTGAAATGGTGGAGCAGATAGCGGCTGGCGGTATCCAACTCGGGCTGGCTGTAGGCCTCCGGTACCCGTCCCACGCGCTCGCGCACTTGACCATCGGCCGTCACCAGAATTGCCAGAACCCGATAATCCGTCAGCCGGAAGAACCTCAGGTCCTTCAGACCTGTGTCGTGTGCCGGCAGCACGGCCACCATGCCCACCTGGCTCGTCAGTTCAGCTAAAAACTCGGAGGTGCGTAACCAGAGAGTGGTTTCATCACTGGCCGCGCGCAACGCCTGTTCCAGGCGCAGCTTTTGTCCTTCATCGCCCAGCGGCAAGGGTGCGTCCATGCGCTGCAGCCACCAGCGGATCGCCGCGGCGGTCGGCACCCGCCCCGCCGAGGTATGGGGCTGTGTCAGAAATCCGCACCGTTCCAGCTCCACCAGGGCATGCCGGATGGTCGCCGAGCTTGTCTCCAATCGGCCACCTTCCGCCAGCGCCCGCGAGCCCACCGGGAATCCCGTCGCCAGGTAGGTCTCCACCACACCTTCCAGGATTGCCGTTTCGCGGCCTGCCGCCGGGGCCGCCGTAGCTTGGGACACATCGCGCACGCTTCATTATAAGCTGTCAACGAACTCACAGGTGCTGCCTAAACTAGCTCGCTCAAATTGCGGTGGGGCCGTGCCTGGGCCGCAGCAACCGCTTCATACGTCAACACCCCGGCGTGAGTGTTGACGCCGCGCATCAGACCCGCGTCGCTGTGTACCGCCGCCACAAAGCCGAGATCAGCCACCTTGCGCACGTAGGGCAAAGTCGCGTTGGTGAGCGCCAGGGTTGAGGTCCGCGGCACCGCGGCCGGCATGTTGGTGACGGCGTAGTGAACCACGTCCAATTCAATGTAGGAAGGGTGGGTGTGGGTGGTGGGGTGCGCGGTTTCAATGCAGCCGCCCTGGTCGATGGAGACGTCCACAATTACGGCGCCGCGCTTCATGCTTGCCACCATGCTACGGGTCACCACCTTGGGCGCGCTGGCGCCGGGAATCAATACCCCGCCGATCACCAGATCGGCTTCGGCCACTGCGTCGGAAATCGTCGCCGGATTCGAGGCCAGCGTTTGCACCCGCCCATCCAGAATGTCGTCCAGATGCCGCAGCCGCACGGCGCTGCGGTCGGCCACCGTCACCACTGCCCCCAGGCCGGAGGCCATGCGCGCGGCATTGCTGCCCACAATCCCCGCGCCCAGAATCAACACCCGTCCCGGCGGCACGCCCGGCACTCCGCCGAGCAGCATGCCGCGCCCGCCATACCGCCGCTCCAGATATTGCGCACCGATCTGCACCGCCAGCCGCCCGGCGATTTCACTCATGGGCTCAAGCAGGGGCAAGCGCCCATCGCTGCTCGAAGAAACAGTCTCGTAGCCGATTGCCGTGACTTGCTGTTGCAGCAGATGCTCGGTCAAATCCGGTAGCGGCGCCAGGTGCAAATAGGTGAGCAGGAGCAACCCTGGACGAAACAATTTATACTCCGCCTCGATCGGCTCCTTCACCTTGCACACCAGCTCGGCGCGCGACCAGAGATCTTTGGCCGTACCCAACAGCTCCGCGCCCGCCCGCCGGTACTCTTCGTCGTCAAAAAACGACGCTTGCCCAGCGCCCGTCTCGACTAGCACCTGGTGGCCCGCGCCCGTCAGTTCGACGACGCCCGCGGGCACCAGGCTGACACGGGTTTCGTGATCCTTCAACTCCCGCGGGACTCCGATAATCATGGCCTATTCCCCCGTATCAATCTGCGCCCGTTGCAGTCGGCCGCTGTAGTCGACATATATGGTTTTCCACTCGCTGTAGACTTCGAGCGTCGCCAGTCCGCTTTCCCGATGCCCGTTGCCGGTCGCACGCACTCCGCCAAAAGGCAGGTGGACTTCCGCGCCAATGGTTGGTGCGTTGATATAAACAATACCGGTGTCCAGATCGCGCATGGCCTGGAAGGCGGCATTGACATCAGCGGTATATAACGACGAGGACAGACCGTACCGCACGCCGTTGTTGATGGCGATCGCCTCCTCCAGGTTTTGGCACGGAATCAGCGACACCACCGGGCCAAAAATTTCCTCCTGCGCGATCCGCATACCCCGGTCGACGTCGGCGAAGATAGTAGGCTGCAGAAAGTAGCCGTGCGCGCAGGCCTCAGTCATCACGCGCCCGCCGCCCAGCGCCAACCGCGCGCCTTCTTTTTTACCAATTTCGATGTACTCCTCGATCCGCTGCCGCTGCTTGGCGTTGACGATGGGTCCGACCTGACTCGCGGCGTCCAGCCCTGGGCCGATGCGGAGCGCCGCGGCTCGCTTCTGGAACGCTTCCAGGAACTTTTTGTAAATCCCCTTCTGCACCACGATGCGGCTGGCGGCGGTACAACGCTGGCCACTTGTGCCAAAGGCTGCCCACAGGCAGCCATCGAGGGCGAGTTCCAAGTCGGCATCATCCAGGATGAGGATGGCGTTCTTGCCTCCCATCTCCAGATTGCAATGCTTCAAGCCGGCAGCGGCAATCTGGCCCACCTGTTTCCCTACCGCCGTAGAACCGGTGAAGGAAATGATGCGCGGACGCTCATCGCTCACCAGCGCCGCGCCCACTTCGCCGCCGCGCCCAAATACCACGTTCACCACGCCCGCCGGCAGTCCGGCATCAGTCAGAGTTTGCACCAGGTTCATGGCGGAAAGCGGGGTGTCTTCCGCAGGCTTGAGCACGGCGGTGTTGCCGCACAACAGGCAGGGCGCCAGCTTCCAACTCGGAATCGCCATGGGAAAATTCCAAGGTGTAATCAGCGCCGCCACACCCAGCGGCACGCGCGCCGTCATGCATACCTTGTTGGCCAGCTCTGAGGGCGTGGTCTGACCATACAGCCGCCGGCCTTCGCCGGCGATGAAGTAGAGCATGTCGATGGCTTCCTGCACATCGCCGCGCGTCTCCTCCAGTACTTTGCCCATTTCCCGCGTCATCGCTGCGGCGTAGGCCTCCTTGCGCTCGACCAGGAGCTGCGCCGCCCGGAACAGAATTTCGGCCCGCCGTGGTGCGGGCGTGGCCCGCCAGCCAGGGTAGGCTGCCGCTGCCGCCGCGAGGGCTGCGTCGGCATCCGCGGCGTCAGAGGCCGGCACACGCGCCACCAGATCGCGCGTGTCCGCCGGATTCTGCCGTTCCAGCCAGGCACCGGAATGCGGTGCCGCGGGCTGACCTGCGATCCAATTGTGAAGAGAAATAGTGTCTGCCATAGCGTTTTCCAGTTTACTGCACCCCGCCATGCAACCACCCGCGCCCGCGTATCATCGCCGCACAGTATGCCCGTTCGACACGCACAGGCGGCATGGGAAGGAAAGGTCGCCAGCGGCAGGGGAACGCTTGGCTTCGGAAGCTACCAGGGTGCGTACTCGTATGCCTCGCGCATGGAAAGCGGCGAAGGCACGAATCCGGAAGAATTGCTGGGAGCCGCTCACGCCGCATGCTTTTCCATGGCGCTGGCACTCGAGTTAGGACACCTGCATGCCACACCAAGCCGCATTACCACTCAGGCCGATGTGCATTTTGACCGGAGCGGCGATAGCTACGTTATCTCGGCCATCCACCTGCACTGTGAAGCTGCCGTAGAAGGTATCACCCCGGAACAGTTTGGCCGCGCCGCCGAGCAAGCCAGGCTTACCTGCCCCGTCTCCAAGGCGCTGAGCGGCGTGCAAATTCAACTCGACGCGCGTTTGGTACCCGCCAATCCCGAAGCCCGAGCTGCCTGAAGCTGCGTTTCAGCACGCTCCTCTCACTCGCCTCCGTAGTGGCGCTCCATTAATGGCTGGAAACGGCTGAAAAAGGCCTGGACCGCGCAATTGCTGCCTCCCTCAAACGGCTCGGCTCACGCCGCGACGCTGTCGCCGGTTGACTGCATGGTAATCCCCTCGGCCATCCTCTGCATGTCGTGCTGACGGATGTGCCGCTGGGCGGCTGGACAGCCGCCGTGGTGTTCGACCGGCTCGCCGGCAAACGTGGCCGTGACCCTTGGGATGCGGCGGCAAGAGGGGCCATTGTCATTGGCTTGGTCGGCGCGCTCGGCTCCGCCGTCGCCGCGCTCGCCGACTGGCATCGCCTCAGTCAGCGCGAGACCCGCCGCATCGGTTTCGTACACGGGACGTTGAACGTTCCCGGCGCGGCAGCATGGGCGCTTGTGTAAGCCCCGGCGGCGACTACGGAGGCAGCAGCGCAAATCACCAGTTCCGTGAGTTGTCGCACGCGTACTGCGCCGTGCGCCGCTGCAACGCCTACAGAATGCCGTTTTCGGCGACCTGCTCAGTCCCCGTGCGCACCAGACCCAGCGCCATCAGTGCGCGCGCATCGGGGACGTAGCGGGTCTGCCAATCGTGCGCGGCCTGGAATTTCTTCATGGCAGCAATGCTGGCGGCATCCCAATGTCCGCTGACTTCGCTGAGATAACCAGCGTGGACCAGCGCCTGTTGAATCTGCGTCGCGCGTGCGGGGCTGATGTCTACCCGTTGGAGGCGGCTATGACGCGCGACGTGGTGGCGCGCCTTGCGGCGTGCATGGTGAGGTGGCGTAATCAACGCCAATGCCAGGAGCCAAACCGCCATCAGGGGTGGCCCTCGAGCGGGGGCGGAATCGTGCCACCCACGAGCCAGCGGCTCACCGCGCCACTGTCATCGCGGCGATGCAGTAGCATGGCTACATCCGAGCCAGGATGGAGTCCCGCCGCAGTTCGTTCCCACTGATTACGGCTATGTACATCCTGCCGGTTCAGTTGCAGAATTAGATCGCCGGCATTTACACCCATCTCATCGGCAAAAGAACCAGGAACTACACCCAGGACACGTACACCCTTGCCGCCGGGCGCGGTTTCCAGCACCATACCGAAATCCGTGGGTGGCCTGAAAGGGGCGCTGTGTTTTCGGGTTGCAGCCCAGCCCGCCGCGCTGGGAAATAGCTGGGCACGATTAGCCACCCGCAGTTCGGCTGAGTGATACTGGCCCTTGCGGGTATAACCGACCCGAATGGTGCGCCCGACCGGATAGAACTCAACGTCGCGCATCAAGACGGCGGCATCGGCAACACGCTGGCCGTTCAACATCGTGATCACATCCCCAGGCTTTAGCCCGGCCTTGGCTGCCGGTCCGCTCGCAGCTACCTGCGTCAGCGGAACGCCATTAGCAATGTGGTAGATACGGCGAATGGCCGGGTCGAGCGAGCTCTCGAAGTACACGCCCAGCGAACCCCGCGTGACTTGCCCCCGGTGCAGTAGCTCGGGATAAATCTGCCGGACCAAATCGCTCGGCAGCGCGAAACCGATCCCCTGGTAGCCACTCCCTTCCGTATAAATTGCGGTGTTGATGCCGACCACCTGACCGGATAGATTCACCAACGGACCACCACTGTTGCCTGGGTTGATGGGCGCATCCGTTTGGATGAAGGTTTCGAATTGCTGGCGCGGATCCATGACGCGGTGCACCGCGCTTACGATGCCCGCCGTCACGGTATTGGCCAAGCCGAAGGGACTACCGACAGCAACCACCCAATCGCCCACGGCTAAATTGTCAGAAGCCGCAAGCGGCGCAAACGGCAGTGGATGCGCGGCTTTGATCTTCAGCAGCGCCAAATCCGTATCGGGGTCGGCGCCCACCAGATGGGCGTAGTAGAGATGATGCGCGCTGCCGGTATCGGTGCGCACGGCAATGCGCGCGCCATCGCGTATCACGTGCCGGTTGGTGATGATATAGCCATGCGCGTCGACGATCAGGCCCGAACCCTGGCTGTGCAGCAAGCGCCCCCGGCGTCCGCGACTGTCGACATCAATCGTCACGACGGCCGGCGTCACGGCGCGCTCGGCCGCACTGATCCGGGCCGAAAGCGGCACTCGCGGCTGTGCTTGCGGTTTGTAGGTGTGGCGCGCCAACAGCCAGCCCACGGCAAGGCCCAGGAGCAGCATTGCCGCCAGCGACCGACCGCCGAACCCGCCGCGCGCCATGAGCCTACTCGACCAGGCTTTCCACAAAGGCACGCAGCTTGCGGCTGCGCGAGGGATGGCGGAGCTTGCGCAACGCCTTGGCCTCGATCTGGCGGATGCGCTCGCGCGTAACGGCAAACGACTGCCCGACTTCTTCCAGCGTGTGCTCACTGCCGTCGTCCAGGCCAAAGCGCATCTTGATCACTTTCTCTTCGCGCGGCGTCAGCGTCTTGAGCACCTGCGAGGTCTGCTCCTTCAGGTTCACGTTGATGACGGCATCGGAGGGAGAAATCACGCCGCGATCCTCGATGAAATCGCCCAAATGCGAATCTTCTTCTTCGCCGATGGGCGTTTCCAGCGAGATCGGCTCCTGTGCGATCTTGAGCACCTTGCGCACCTTCGCCACCGGGATCTCCATGCGCCGGGCGATCTCCTCGCTGGTGGGTTCGCGGCCCAGCTCCTGCACGAGCTGGCGTGAGGTGCGGATGAGCTTGTTGATGGTCTCGATCATATGCACCGGAATGCGGATGGTGCGCGCCTGATCCGCAATCGCCCGGGTAATCGCCTGGCGAATCCACCAGGTGGCGTAAGTCGAGAACTTGTAGCCACGCCGGTATTCGAACTTGTCAACGGCCTTCATCAGGCCGATATTGCCTTCCTGAATCAGGTCCAGGAACTGCAGACCGCGGTTGGTATATTTCTTGGCAATGGAAACCACCAGCCGGAGATTGGCCTCGATCAGCTCCCGCTTGGCCTGCTCAGCCTCCGTGTCTCCGATCACGATCGTGGCGCGGGTGCGCTTGAGTTCCGCCGCCGGAGCGCCGGCGGTGGTCTCAATTTCGGCAATCTGATCCCGCACCTGGCGTTGCTCGCGCCGCAATTCCTTGATCGCGTCAGCGCCGCGCGCCGTCTCCAGTTTTCGCTCCAGCCGTGCGTGCTGCATCTCCAGCGGACGGAGTTGATCCACCACGTGAAACAAGCGGTCGATGAGACGCTTGCGCGCGCTAACCGTGAAGCCCATGCCCCGGATTAGCCGCGAGAGTTCCACCTGCGCGCGCGATAGCTGGTAATGTCCGCGCACGTGCTCCGTCCCCTTACGCGGCAAGTGGGCATACTTCTCGCCGGCCTGCTCGCTGCGCTTTAGCAGCACCGCCATCTGGTCCATGCTGGTCAGCACCTCGCGGCGGCGCTTTTGCATGACTTCTTCGGAAACTTCGTCCTCTTCGATGTCCACCGGAACAAATTCTTTAATTCCCCGGTTGCCCTGGCGAAGCTGTTCGCCTTCCGCCAGCAATTCCCGGATCACAATGGGCGAGCGCGAAAGCGCCTTGAGCACCCGGATCTGGCCGCGTTCGATCCGCTTGGCAATTTCCACCTCGCCTTCACGTGTCAACAGCGGCACGGTGCCCATTTCGCGCAGATACATGCGAACCGGGTCGTTCGTCTTTTCCAACGCGCCGGGCGTAAGGTCCAAATCCAGCTCTTCCTCATCCAGGCCCACGCGTTCCGGCTCGCTCGTCTCCTCAATTGCTTCCACGCCCGGCCGGCGGCCGAAGCGGGACATCAGATCGTCCAGATCATCGCTGGAGTGCACCTCTTCGGTGGCATCGGCGGAGTCGTCATTTCGATAGCTCCGCTTTCCGGTGTGGACTAATTTAGTAACGTCGTCGTTGTCGTCAATGGCCAAAGGAATCCTCTTCTGCGCCGTTTCCCGCCGCAGCCCGCTGCAAACATTTATTTTACTTGGATGCTGACGGCTAAATCAAAGAAAATGCTCGCTTCCACAGCTTCCTTATGCTAGATGAGTCCGCCGCAGGGAAAGTTTCAACGATGGCGGGGCTCGGAATCCAGGACCCCCAGCCCCGCCCAACGCAAGCGGGTCGCTCGGCCGAGGGGGTCCCGCGCCAATTAACGATCCCGGCCGGCAGCATCGGCAGCCGCCTTCCGCCGCAGCAGAGCCTCGACGCCCGCCCGGTCGCCGCGCGCCGTTGCCGCCGCGATCTGGGACTGGAGATCCTGACGTTCCCGGCTGGCGCGGCGCTGGCGCAGGGTGGCGATCGCCTCTTCAAAGCTGGCCTCATCCAGCGTTGGATCATTGGAACTGAGAAGAATCTCGGCCAGCCAATGCTGATCGGCAGGATCCAGCGTCGCGGTCAGTGCCTGCCAGTCCGCACCCGGATCCCCCTGTTGGAGCCGATTGAAAAGGCCCTCCGAGCCAAGCCCTTCGAATAGGCGCTCGCTTTGCAAGCGATGGCTAATCGTGCTGCGGCGGCCCTCCCACTCCAGCCAGGCTCGCAGCACGATCCGTTCCGCGTACAGACTTCGGGGCGTAGTGGCCGTATCCACCTCTAATTCCCGTCGGCGCAGCCGGACTGCCTGCTGCAACCGGCGGCTGATCAAGGGTTGGTCCACGCCCAGTTGTGCGGCAAGGTTTTCCGCCAGGCCTTGTCGCAGAACCGGCTCATGCACATGGCTAAGAAACGGGAGTAAGTAGTTGATTGCACTGACCTTGCCATCGGGGCGTGAAACTTCAAATTGCGCCCGTGCCCGGCTGGCAAGATAGTCGAAAAACGACCGGCTCGATTTCAAAGCGGCCGCATACGCTTCCCTGCCCTTCTGGCGGATGAAAAGGTCGGGGTCGAGACCGCCTTCCAGGATTACCACCCGCATCTGGAAGTCTTCTTCCAGCAACAGTGCCACGGAGCGTTCCGCGGCGGCGCGGCCAGCCACATCGGGATCAAAGTTGATTGCCACTTTCTTGCTGCTGCGGCCGAGCAGCGCCACCTGCGCGGGTGTGAGCGCCGTCCCACAACTGGCAACCACATTCTCGAACCCCGCCAGAAATACACGCAGACAGTCGAAATAGCCTTCCACCAGAATGGCGTAGCCGAGTTCGTGAATGGCCTTGCGCGCCCGATCGAGGTTGTAGAGCAGCTTGCCTTTGGTATATAACGGGTGCTCGGGTGAGTTCAGATATTTGGGCACACGGTCGTTGCTTTCGAGCGCCCGTCCGCCGAAGGCGACTACGTCTCCGCGCTCATTGGCAATGGGGAAAATAAGCCGCTCGCGGAAGCGGTCGTAGAGATCCTCCCATCGGGCTTGTGTCGCAGGCAAACTCGCGCCGGCCGACTCGCGCCGGAGCTGGCACACGCCCGCCCGTAAGGCCACCGCCGGCGCCACGCCCTGCCGCTGCAATTGCTGGGTCAAGCCGCGGCCGCTTGCCGGGGCAAACCCCAGCCGGAAGGCGCTCACTTGCTCCGGTTGGAATTCACGGCTGGCAAGATAGGCACGCGCATGCGAGCCTTCGCGGCCGGCCAATTCGCGCTCAAAATAATCCCGCGCCAGACCCTGCACCTGCAGCAGCTCCCGCCGCAGCGGATCGGCATTTTCCCCCAGCCGCTGCGGCATCGCCACACCCAGCCGCTCGGCCACCAATTCCACCGCCTCTGGGAACGAGATCTTGCGCAGTACCATGTAGAACTGAAAAATGTCGCCGTGCGCATGGCAGCCGAAACAGTAATAGAACCGCCGTGCCGTGTGAACATGGAAGGAAGGTGTTTTTTCCGAATGGAAAGGGCAGAGGCCGATGAAGCCGTTCCCACCGGGCTTCAGAGCAACCACTTCGCCGATGAGCTGCCCCAGATCGGCGCGCGCCTTTAATGTGTCCGAGAACTCCGACATTTCGTATCAGACTATTCGTATCAGACTACAGGACAGTGCGCACGGGCTTGCTAAGATTTAGGGAACGCGGAGATGCCCCTCATTCGAATACTGGCGGATCCGGAGGATGACACCCTCCCGCCTCCGCCGCCTATGCTCAAAGGGGGCAGTTTCCCCATCGAAGACCTGTTGCTCGAACAGGTCCATAGCCGCGAGCGGCGGCGCGTGCGGGAAGCGTTTGTTCTTTCGGTTCTGGCCAACGTCTTCGTACTCCTGATTCTGCTGTTCGGCGCCAGGATTTTTCCTTCCCTGACGATCCGGCCGGTGGTCGAGGAGAAACAAGTTCCTCCGCCGCAGCTCACCTTTCTGGAGATGCCGCCGGATTTGATCACCAAGGCGAAACCGACGCAGCCCAAAGCTCTGAGCGACCGGGACCGGCATTTTCAACACGACGACAAGATCACCAACTCCCTGAGCGTGCCGCGGGCGCGGCCTGCTCCCCAACCCCGTCCCGCGGCGCCACCGCCCGGTAGGGTCGCACCCACCGAACGTCCGGCGCCGCCGCGGCCCAGCGTGCTCGCTGCCGGACCTCCGCGTCCAAAACCAGAGCCTAATAGCGCGGCCAAAACCGGCGGCAAGCCTGGTCCGGAAGCCGGCCAGCTCCAGCTTCAGAACGTTCCTCAGCCCAAGCCGCGCCAAGGGTTGCAATTCGATCTCAACCCGGCCAATTCGCTCCAGCGCGCCATCGAAGGCGCCGTGCGCGATGGCTCCCGGGGTCAACAGGCGGTTACCGAAGTCGCGCCCCTTCCCCGTCAACCCTCCGGCAGCGGCAGCGCAGCTCCAGGTCAGACAGGCGCGGGCGTGCAGATTTTGACCGACACGCAGGGGGTTGACTTTAGTTCCTACTTGCGCCGCATTGTCGAAATCGTGCGCCGCAACTGGTATGCCGTTATGCCGGAAACCGTATATTTGGGCACCAAGGGACGCGTGGTGATTATTTTTAATATCAATACCAACGGCACCGTTCCCGGATTACGCCCGGTCAGCCTCTCCGGTACTGCATCCCTGGATCAGGCTGCCGAGGCCTCCATCCACGCATCGAATCCGTTTCCACCTCTGCCCTCAGCCTTCCATGGGCCTTCCATTACCCTGCAGTTCTCGTTCTACTACAACATCACTCCGCCAGGGCAGTAGGCTATGGGCCGGCTTCGGCTGACTGTCCGGGATGCCGGTCGTGTCTAGGGTGTCCGCTCATCTCCTGCGTCCACGCCAGAAAGCGGCACAGTTCTTCGCGCTCGCGCCAGCCGAAGCGGCAGAACAGGCCAAACGTCACCTGCTCGGCGGGAATTCCCGAGTAGGTCTCGATCCGCCAGGCCAGCAACGGACTCCGCCATGGTGTGAAGCGGTGTCCCCTCGTCGCTCGCCAAAGAAATCGTAGCCAGGCCATGCTGTCATTGTGTGCGATTTCCTCAGTACAATCGAGAGGCATGCATTGGTTGCTCCTGCCCCTGGCATTTCTGCTGGGATCGATCCCCTTCGGCTATTTGTTAGTTCGCTGGCACACGGGCGGCGATATCCGCCGCTCCGGCAGCGGAAACATCGGGGCGACCAATGTTCTGCGCACGGCTGGCAAAAAGCTCGGCATTCTCACTCTGTTGCTGGACGCCTTCAAAGGCTGGCTTGCCCTATGGCTGGCGCTGCACTGGGGGCAAAACCCGGCGGTGCTGGTAGCCGGCTGTCTGTTTTTAGTGATCGTCGGCCATATGTTCAGCCCCTGGCTGCGGGGGCACGGCGGTAAGGGCGTCGCGACGGCGCTCGGGGCCTTTATGGCGCTGGCGCCAGGCGCTCTGGCGGGCGCAGTGGTGGTCTTTCTCATCGTCCTGGCGGCATGGCGTTACGTTTCGCTGGCATCCATCTGCGCTTGCAGCGCGTTGCCGCTGCTGCTGCTGATTCCGATGCACGCCGGTCACATCGCGCCGGTTATCGTTGCGGTGACAGCGGCAGCCATGGCCCTGGTCGTTTACCGCCATAAGGGCAATCTGAGCCGCCTGTCGCAGGGTACCGAGTCCCGCCTGGGTCAGGGCGCCGGAAAAATCGCATGAGCACAAGCGCCAAAGAACGGAGCTATTCGCGGGGCAAGCGTGCTGGTGTCATCGGCGCTGGAAGCTGGGGCACGGCGCTGGCGCTGGTGCTCGAGCGCCTGGGATACGAAGTTGGGTTGTGGGTTTATGAGCCGGAGCTGGCCGAACGCATCCGCGATGAACACGAGAACGCCGTGTTCTTGCCGGGCTTTCCTCTTGGCTCCGGCATAAGTCCCACGACGAAACTGGTCGAAGCCGTGGGGCCGCTGACCGTGGTCGCCACCCCGTCGCATGCGCTGCGCACGACGTTGAGCCGGCTGCAGCCGGTGCTGCCGCCCGCAGGCGAGATTCTGCTCGCCACCAAAGGGCTCGAGGAACAGACCTGCCTGCGCGTAAGCGAAGTTGCGGTCGACGTGCTGGGAGAAGGCGTTGGCAGGCGTCTGGCCACCCTCAGCGGACCGACCTTTGCCCGCGAAGTTGCCGCCGGCGAACCGGCCGCGGTCGTATTGGCTTCCCACGCCCCCGAGCTGGCCCGCTCGCTGCAAAAACGTATGGCCTCTTCCAGCTTGCGGCTGTACACCAGCGAAGACGTCATCGGCGTCGAGCTGGCGGCGTCACTGAAAAACGTAATTGCCATCGCCTCGGGCATCTGCACCGGCCTGGGTCTGGGCTCAAACACCCAAGCGGCGTTGATCGCGCGAGGCCTGGCGGAAATGAGCCGCCTTGCTATTGCTATGGGCGGCCAGGCGGAAACGCTCGCGGGTTTGGCCGGGTTGGGCGATCTAGTGCTGACCTGCACCGGCGCCCTCAGCCGCAACCGTGCACTGGGAATCGCTCTCGGTCAGGGCAAGACGTTGGCGGAGGCGCAGGCGGCGACGCCCATGGTTGCCGAAGGCGTGCGCACCACCGCCGCCGGCGTACTGCTGGCCAAGCGGTGGGGGGTCGAGATGCCCATCCTGGCGCAGATGCACCGCGTCCTGTTCGAGCATCTCACTCCGCGCCGGGCCTTGAGCGAACTCATGACCCGTGCGCTCAAAGCGGAATAGACTCCCGGGCGTGAACTCGAAACGGGAAACGCAAAAATTCTTACGGCTTGCCGCGGCGCGCCGTCGGCGGCAGCATTCCGTTCTTGCGCAGGTAGGCCGCCTGCTGGCTGTAATGATCGGCCATGTCATCGGTGAGTGCGAACAGCAGCGCCGCTTTGGTCACCTGGCGATGGCCGTAGAAGGGCTTCATTTCGCTCAGATGCGCGTCGGTTAAATCGGCGAGTTTGGTGTTGCAGTAGTCAAACGCTTTTTGCAGGTAGGCGACCAGCTCACCCTTGGGGGAGGTAGGGGTGAGCGTGGTCGGCGCCATGGACGTGCCGCCCATGATCCAGTGGCAGGTCATGGCATTTGACTGCCCGACGTGCAGCACCAGGCGTCCGAACGTCATCGAGCCTGCGGTTGGTTTATAGCTGTATTTGTTGGCGGGCATGTCCTTGGCGGCAGCGACCATGATCTTGGCCGAGCGCTGCATCGAGGCGCGCACCGCATCAGCGACCGGATTGGAAGATTGCGCGGCGGCAAGCAGGCCGCAACACGCCAGCGCGACCGCAACGGCTGCAGAACGAAAGACAGGTTTCATCGGCTTTACTCCTGTTCGGGGAATGAGTGACACACTGTCGCCATGGTAACAAAGTCCGACCTTCTGGACCTGATCCGGCAAACATGAGTGTCGCGGAACGCATCTTTACCACCCATACTCGGGTCCGGGCGGGCGTACGGCGCAACAACTGCAATGGACCGCCTGGAACGCCTACGCGCCCTACTGGGGCTACTGATTGGCAAAGAATTTCTCGGCGGCGGCGATATCGGACTGGATTTGCGTCCGTAGCTCGTCGGGCGAGTCGAACTTGCGCTCATCCCGCAGGCGATCGAGAAAGGCGATTTCCAGACGGTCGCCCAAGCCGGCGCTCAGGTTCTCCGCGGAAGGATGCAGCAGATGGGACTCCACCGTGAGCGGACCTGAGGGACCAAACGTGGGGCGCACGCCCACATTGGTGAGCGCGGGCTGGTCACTCACTCGAGTGAGATAAACGCCGATGGCGGGAAGTAGCTCGTCGTAGTGCTGCAAGTTCAAGGTGGGGACGGTGCGCTGGCGGCCGATGCCGCGCCCGGGCGCGATCAGTCCGGCAATCGTAAACGGACGGCCGAGCAGCCGCCCAGCCGCCCTCACCTCGCCGGAGCGGATCAACTCGCGTACCCGGGTACTCGACACCGCAGCACCGTCAATTTCCAGACGGGGTTCGATATGGACGGCAAATCTCAACTCTTCCCCGAACCTCCGCAGCACTTCCCCGCTTCCCTGGCCGCGATGGCCAAAACGGAAATTGGCGCCTTCATAAACCGCGGCCACGCGCAAACCCCGCACTAGAATGCGCTCTACAAACTCCCGCGGAGAAAGCAGCGAAAGATCGCGGGTGAACGGCAACAACAACAATGCATCCAGGCCACAGGCCGCCAGCAACGGTATCTTCTGCTCCCGTGGCGTGAGCAGCCGCGGGGCGACCTGGGGTGTCAGAATGCGCGCCGGATGGGGTTCAAAACTAACTGCGACAGCCTCGACGCCTCGTCTACGGGCATCGGCCACGGCGGCCGCAAGCAGCTTCTGGTGTCCCAGGTGCACCCCGTCAAAGTTGCCCACCGCCGCCACGCAAGGCGAAGGGGCTTCCGGCAGTTGGTTCAGTACACGCATGGTTACAGATCGATCTCCAGCCTCAGGCCATCGTAGGCCAGGTGAACGCCGTCCGGCAGGCTGGCCTCCGTCGCCGCGTGCGCCAGCTCGTGCGCAATGTGAGTGAAGTAGGTCTGGCGCGGCCGCAGTTGTTCCACCAGGCGCAGAGCCGCGGCCAGATGAAAGTGCGTTGGGTGGGGCCGCAACCGCAGGGCGTCGAGAATGAGCAAATCCAGACCCTGCAAACGTGCCAGGCTCTCTGGCGGAATCTCACTGACGTCGGTAACGTAGGCGTTGGCGCCGAAGCGGTAGCCAAGGACGTGCAGTTGCCCGTGCCGAACCGGTACCGGCTCGAAGTGCACTCCGAACAGCTCGACCGGTCCATCCAGTTCATGCGCAGCAACCCGTGGGATCGCGCTCGCGGCATAGCTCGCTTCGAATACGTACTGATAGACGCGGCGTAGATCCGCCAGCGTCGCAGCATTGGCGTAAATGGGGAGCGGTTCCGGGCGGCCGAAATTGTAGGGCCGGATGTCGTCCATGCCCATGATGTGGTCGGCGTGGCTGTGGGTGAACAACACAGCATCCAATGCCGGAATCGCGGCGCGCAGCGCCTGCTGGCGAAAGTCCGGAGTGGTGTCGATTACAATTTCATGCCCCCCAAAACTGAGCCAGATGCTGGGCCGCAAACGATGATCGCGCGGGTCGGAGGAGGTGCAGACGGAACAGGTGCAGCGCAGCGTAGGCACGCCGGTCGAAGTGCCTGAACCCAGAACCGTGAGGATTCCGCGCATCCGCGATCAGCGGCGCCGGCCGGGCGGCGGCGGAACCACCGCCGCCGGCTGTACTCGGTTGCCTGCCTGCTTCACTTCGACGTAGGCCAGGCGAAGCTCGTCCAGCGCCATCGCCAGCAAGCGAGTCTCCTGAGCATCGAGATTGCCCTGGGTTTTCTGCTCCAGCATGCCCAGCAGGTCGATTGTCTCCCGCGCGCCTTCCAGATCGACATGGGGAGGCTGCCCGGGTTGCAGTTCGGCGCCCAACTGCAGCAGCCCAGTTGCATACAGATCCTGGATCAGGCCAACAAAAGTGATTTCCCGACTGGCCAAACGCTCCCGCTTGGCCGGCGCCGGCGCTGCGGCGGGTTTCGGTTCCGGCGGCTTGGCAGCTTTTGGCGCGGCAGCCGCAGCCTTGGGCAGCGGCTGCGGCGGGCCCTCTTCAAATGCAGGCGCCTCCACATCCGTTCGGCGTTCCCCGGCCTCGGTGAAATGACGGCGATCGGAAACTTTCAGCACCGTCTCTGGATGATCATTTTCAGGCATACCTGCCTTCAGTATACCGTTCTGCCCTCTGTCAATCTTCGGTTGTGGCCGTGCGAGCGCGCAGGTTCTGGGTAATGAAATTGTCAGTCATGCCCGCAATATAGTCGCAGATCACGCGCTCGGGCTTTTCGGTCTCCATTCTTGTCCGGTACAACAGCGGAAGATGGGCCGGAGCGTCGAGATACAAAGCAAATGCCTCGCGCACGATCCGTTCGGCACGCCGGTTTTCCGCGCGCAGGAGCGGGTGGTGGTACAGGTTGGCGTACAGGAACGATTTCAGCGCCTGACGATCCGGCTCTACCGCGGCTGAAAAAGCCGCCAGACGTACCGGATGCCGCCGCACGGCTTCGACCGAATCGAATCCTGGAAGGACACGGCGCAGATTTTCGATCAAATCGGTCGCGAGCACGTCCACGAGGTGACGCAGCATCTCATTAAAGAGGAGTTTTGGCGGCTGTGCGCCCAGCTGCGCGCGCGCCGCAGCCAGCAAGCGCGCCAGAATGGGCACAGCTTCCATTTGCTCCAGTGTGAGCAATTTAGCCTCGAAGCCATCGTCCAGATCGGCGCCGCTGTAGGCGATTTCGTCGGTGAGATCGATGAGCTGTGCCTCGAGCGTCGGACGGCAATCGAGTTGATATTCGGACAGCTCGGGGTGGGAGGCTGCCGCGTAGTCGTGGGAGTGCTTCACCAAGCCTTCGCGGACTTCAAAGGTGAGATTCAGACCCGGAAACGCGGCGTAGCGCAACTCGAACTGTTCCACGATGCGCAAAGCCTGCAGATTGTGGTCGAATCCCTGGCCAAACGGATGCATCAACTCGTCCAGAGCGTGCTCGCCCGCATGGCCGAAGGGAGGATGGCCGAGATCATGAGCGAGCGCCAGGCTTTCCACCAGATCGCTGTTGAGACCCACCGCGCGGGCGACGGTGCGCGAAATCTGAGCGACCTCGAGCGTGTGTGTCAGCCGCGTGCGGAAATGATCGGAAAAACGCCGGGAAAAGACCTGGGTCTTGTTCTCCAAGCGGCGAAACGCGCGCGCGTGGATGACCCGGTCGCGGTCGCGCTGAAAGGCGCTGCGGTAAGGATGCGGTGGTTCGTGGTAGCGCCGGCCGCGCGATTGCCAGAGGCCGCAGGCAGCCGGCGGCGCAGCAGACGGCGAAAGGTCCATCGGGTTCATTATAGTTGCGATAGCGGGCAGCTCGCTTTGCCATAGGCCAGCGGTTGCGTTATGATAGTCAGGAGCAATCGGTGGAGATCCACGGTGGGCGTAAGCCCACTTTTTTGTTGGTGATGCATGCAACGGTCCAACTCGGGGCACTGGAACAACTCGCGGGCGGCGTGGCCGCCGCGGCAGGGCTCGAACTTGTGCAAGTGGAAGTGAAGGGCCAGGGGGCGGGCCGGCTCCTGCGGGTCTATGTCGATCAGCCTGCAGGCGTGGGACTGGCGGAGTGTGAACGCGTCAGCCGGGCGCTCAGCGAAGCTTTGGATGTGCGCGAGGCGAGTGGGGAGGAATTACTGTCCGGTCCTTATACGCTGGAAGTCTCCTCACCTGGTCTGGAACGCCCTTTGGTGAAACGCTCCGATTTTGAACGTTTTGCCGGCCAACGCGTGCACGTGCGGATGAAGGAAGCCTGGAACGGCTGCCGGAACTTCACCGGAACCCTGGAGGCAAGCAGTGAAGCCGGGGTGAGGATGCAACCGGAGGCGCCCGGCGCCGAGGCGGTATCCATCGCCTGGGATAACGTAGCCCAGGCCCGGCTGGCGCCTAAGTGGCCGGAGCCACAGGCAAAACCGCGGCACTGAGAGTCTTTATGGCGAGTTTACTGTACCAACAAGTCGAGCAATTGAGCCGGGACAAAGGCATTGACCCCGCCATCGTGGTGAGCGCGGTCGAGGACGCCTATCTGGCCGCTACGCGCAAGCAATTGAAGACACAGGAGGAACTGGAGTCGGTGCTGGACAAAGACACCGGCGAAATTTCCGTCTATGCCGTCAAGACGGTCGCGGAACAACCCGCCGATCCCGTCCTGGAGATTTCTCTTCCCGATGCCCAGCGCATCGATCCTGCGGTTGAAGTCGGCGGCCGCGTGCGCATCAAGAAAGACACCGAGGGCTTGGGGCGCATCGCCGCGCAGATGGCCAAGCAGATCATTTTCCAGAAAGTCCGCGAAGCCGAGCGCGACACCGTTTACAACGAGTACATCGGTCGGGTGGGCGAAGTCGTAAATGTGACGGTCAAGCGTTCCGAGGGCCCGGACGTCATCGTGGAGCTCGGACACACGGAGGCGCGCCTGGGGAAACGGGACCAGTCCCGGTTGGAATCCTTTGCCAACGGGGAGCGCATCCGGGCGGTGATCCGGGGCGTGGAAAAAGCCGCCAAGGGACCGCAGGTCGTCGTCTCCCGCGCTGACCCGGCGCTCGTCCAGAAGCTTTTCGAAGCGGAAGTACCTGAGATTTACGATGGGACGGTGGTGATCAAAGGTGTAGCCCGCGAAGCGGGCGAACGGACCAAGATCGCCGTCAGCTCGCGCGACAAGGACGTGGACTGCGTGGGCGCCTGCGTGGGGATGAAGGGCATGCGGGTGCAGAGCATCATCCGGGAGCTGCGCGGAGAAAAAATCGACATTATCGAGTACAACGAGGACCCGGTTCAGTTCGCCGCTAACGCCCTGAGTCCGGCCAAAATCAGCCATGTAACAATTCTCGATGCCGAAAACCACCACTTAGAAGTCGTGGTGGACGACGCACAACTTTCCCTGGCGATCGGCAAAAAGGGCCAGAACGTCCGGCTCGCCGCCAAACTCCTGGGCTGGAAGATTGACATCAAAAGCGAGGAGGAAAAGCGCCGGGAAGTGGAAGAGCAAATGTCGGCGCTGGTGGGAGATGGTGTGGTCTCGGAAACTCCATTGGCGCAACTGCCCGGCCTCAGTGAACGCATCATTGAGCGATTGATCGAAACCGGCATCACCACGATCGAACAGTTGGGAAGCAAGACTCCCGAACAGTTGCAGGAGATTCCCGGCATTGGACCCAAGGCCATTGCCAGGATTTTCGTGGCGGTCAATCAATTTTTCGGTGTACTGGAGACGCCCGGCGAAGCAAACCCGGAAGCGCAATCCGCCGGCAGCGAGAACGAGCCGGAGTTGACGGCTACCGCACCTGGCGAACTGGACGCCACCGGCCAGGATCTCGAAGCCGAGCAGCGGCGCGGTGTGCTCGATGCTCCGCTGGCCGATGCCAGCGAGCTGCCCGCGCGCGACGGTCTGGAACCGGCGGCGGAATCAGCGCCGGCGCGCGGCGAAAACGCCGAAGCGGAAGAACAACCCGGCGAACTGAACGCCGCCAGCGAGCCCGAGCCGAGCGAAGCGCGGCGGCCCGAGCCGCCGGAGAAAACCCTGTAGGAGCAGAGCGGACCGAGGAATGGACACAACCCGCATTAACGATCTCGCGCGTGAGCTGGAGGTGAAGTCGCGTGTCATTCTGGACGCGCTGACCGCCATCGGCTTTACCGAGAAAAAAACGCACTCCAGTAACATCGAAAACGATGTTGCCGATCGCGTGCGCCGTCACTTGCGCGGCGAAGATGTCGCGCCCGTGGCTGCCGCCCCCGCTGCTGCAAAGCCAGCCGCAAAAACCAAAGCGCAGGAACCAGTGGCGGCCGAAATTCCGGCCGTACCGGAGCCGGCTGCGCAGCCACCGGCCAAGCCCGAGGCACGCGCTCCCGGGCTGCGCAAAGCTCCTGCTGCCGCCTCTCCTGCAACAGTAACGCCGGCAAAACCCAAACTGCCGATCGCCCCCGAACGGCCCGTCTACCATGTGCCCGTCCCCGCCGCGCCAGCGCCGCCGGTGACCGCAAAACCAGAGCCGCCGCCGTCGCGCACGCCCGCTGCTCCCGAGGCACCCCGCCGGCCGCCGGTGTTCAAACCGTTTGTGCCGGCCGCGGGACCCTCTCCCGCCGCCAGGGCAACACCGCAACCGGCAGCGCCATCGCCTGTTCGACCAACTGTGCGCCGGCCCCAACTTAATATTTCTCAAACTCCCAATCGGCCCACCGGCGCCGGCCAGATCGACATGGGCGCGCGGCGCGTCATCGTCCCGATCGCACCCAAGCGGCCGATCTACACCGCTCCCGACCGCCCCGTTGTCCGAACCACTCCGGGGCGGCCCATCGTTCCCGCGCCTGGACGCCCCATCTATCAGCGCACGCCGGTGGGAGCGCCCCGGCCCGGGGTGGTGCCGGAAGGACGCCGTCCGATGCATCCCACCCGGCCGGCGCAGGGCCGGGGCGCGCCGCCACGAGGGGCGCAGCACGGCCATGGCCGGCGGGAGCGGCAAAAGGAAGGCGCTCAGAACTTCCAGCCCGCAGCGCGTGCTACGGCGCCGGTCGCCGCCGTCACCAACATCACCATCAGCGAAGGATTGACGGTCAAGGATCTTTCCGAGCGTCTCGGCCTGCGCGCCAAGGACGTCATTCGCAAGCTGCTGGATCGCGGCTTGCTGGTCACCGTGAACCAGTCTCTCGATACCGAAATCGCCACGCAAATCGCCAAGGATTTCGGCGCGACGGCAGAAACGGTCAGCTTCGAACAGGAAGCCCTGGGAGCGATCGAGCCGGTGGACGCTGGGGCAGGCGAAGCCGCGCCCTCGGAAACCCTAGTGAGCCGCGCGCCCGTGGTCACTATCATGGGCCACGTCGACCATGGCAAGACCTCGCTGCTCGACGCCATCCGGCAAACCAGCGTCGCCAGCGGCGAAGCCGGCGGCATCACCCAGCACATTGGCGCGTACAAGGTTGAGGTCACCGATCCCAACTCGCCGGCGTTTGGACGCAAGGTGGTTTTCATTGACACACCCGGCCACGCCGCCTTCACGCGCATGCGCGCCGGCGGCGCCAAGGTCACTGACATCGTGGTGCTCGTGGTGGCCGCCGACGACGGCGTCATGCCCCAGACCATTGAAGCCATCGACCATGCCCGCGCCGCCAATGTGCCCATCGTGGTCGCCGTCAACAAGATCGACAAGCCCGGAGCCCAGCCCGATCGCGTGAAAAAGCAATTGGGCGAACGCGGCTTACTGGCCGAGGATTGGGGCGGGAGCACGGTGACCGTGTCCGTCAGCGCCAAAGCAAAAACCAATCTGAACCTGCTGCTGGAAATGATTCTGCTAGTCAGCGACTTGCAGGAGCTCAAAGCCGATCCGGAACGCCCGGGACAGGGCGTGGTGCTCGAGGCGCAACTCGACCGTGGCCGTGGCCCTGTCGCCCGGGTGTTAGTGCAGAACGGCAGCTTGCATACCGGCGATACGCTCATCGCGGGCGCCGTTATGGGCCGAATCCGTGCCATGTTCGACGATCGCGGCCGCGCCATCGAGGAAGCTGGACCCTCCACCCCCGCCGAAGTCCTGGGCCTCGACGGCTTGCCCGATGCCGGCGAGAACTGGCTGGTGGTCAACGACCGCAACAAGGCGCGCCAAATTGTCATGTTCCGCGAGGAAAAGGCGCGCGAAGCGACTCTTGCCCGCTCCACGCGGCTGAATCTCGAAGCGTTGAGTCAACAGTTGGCGCGGGGCGATGTGAAGGAACTCAACCTGATCATCAAAGCCGACGTACAGGGATCCGAGGAGGTGCTGGTCGATGCCGTCAACAAGCTGTCCACCGACAAGGTGAAGGTCCGCGTGATTCACTCCGGCGTGGGCGCGATCACCGAATCGGATGTCCTGCTGGCGTCGGCCTCGCATGCCGTGGTGATTGGCTTCAACGTGCGGCCGGAGCGCAAGGCGATCGAGCTGGCCGAGCAGGAAAACGTCGACATCCGGCTGCACACCATCATTTACGAATTGACCGATGAAATTCAGCGCGCCATGCATGGCCTGCTCGAACCCACGTTCAAAGAATCCACCCTCGGTCACGCCGAAGTGCAGCAGACCTTCCGCATCCCCAAGGTGGGAACCGTCGCCGGCTGTCTCGTTAAAGACGGCAAATTGGTGCGCGATGGGCAGGTGCGCGTGATCCGCGATGGCGCAGTGGTCTACACCGGTAAGCTCACCTCTCTGCGGCGCTTCAAGGAGGATGCCGGTGAAGTTCGCGCCGGCATGGAGTGCGGCGCCTCCGTCGGCAACTTTAACGACATCAAGCAGGGTGACGTGCTGGAAGCCTTCACGATCGAGAAAGTTGCGCCCCTGCTGTCCTAAGCGTGAGTGTGGTTGTGCCCGTCGGCGTGCTCCAACTCGAAATTCTGCTGCCCGAAGCCGCTTCTCTCAAGGACCGGCGCCAGGTGGTGCAAAGCCTCAAAGCCCAACTGCGGCATAGGTTCAACGTGTCCGTAGCCGAGATGGATGAGACGCACGACCTGTGGCAGCGCGCGACTATTGGTATTGCCGCTATCGGACCTGACGGAAATTACCTGCTGGGTCTGCTGCAACAAGCAGGCGCCGCGGCAGAAACCATTCTGGCCGGCCAGCGGGTCACCTGGAGCGCCGCGGAACTGATCGCGTAAATGCGCCTATGCCTCACCGTCCTGAACGTTTGGCCGAAATGATTCGTGACGAGCTCACCGAGCTGATCGAGGGCGAGCTGGCCGATCCGCGCATCGGCCTGGCGACCGTAAGCGAAGTAAAACTAGAGCCGCCAATGCGCCTGGCCCGGATTTACTTTGCGGTCTCAGGCAACGAAGAGGAGCAGGTGCGCACTATGGAGGGGTTGCTGGCCGCACGGGGCTTCTTACGCGTGGAACTGGGCCACCGGTTGCAGTTGCGGCGCGTGCCCGAACTACGTTTCGAGCTGGATCGATCCAAAGAGCATACCCAGCGTCTCGACCAGCTTCTGCAGCGTGCCCGGAAACACTACACCGCAATGGACCGAAGAAAGGAAAATTGAATGCCTGAAGTCACCATTACTGTGCGGCGATACGGTTCGTTCAAGGTCGAAGGACCATTCCGGCTGGTTGGATCAGATGGTGCAGAGATCCCACTACCACCTCTGCCGCTGGGCAAAACGGCCTATTCGCTCTGTCGATGCGGCATGTCGAAGAATAAGCCCTTCTGCGATAGCAGCCACAAACTGTGCAATTTCGACGGCACGGAGGCTCACATCCTCGAACGCGAGAAGAAGGCAGCCAGTAGTGGCTCTTAAATACATTTCTATTTTCAGAATTATTCATAATTTTTTTTCTGTTTTTTGAACACGATTGCGGTAGACTGAGCCTATCCACACACTTGACCGTGCCCCGCACACGCGGGGCCACGACCTCCGCCGGAAGGCAACCCTGCCTTCCGGCTTTTTTTGCCTTGCGCGTGCAGGGCTGGGGCGACGGGGCCTCCGGTCCTAGAATGGAAGCTATGCAACTTCCGCCAACCTTTCACGCCCCCATCAGCACGGTCGATCCCGACGTGGCCGAGGCAATCACCGCCGAAACGCGCCGGCAGCACGATCACCTGGAGCTGATTGCGTCAGAAAATTTCGTCAGCGAAGCGGTGCTGGAGGCGGCCGGGTCGGTGTTTACCAACAAGTATGCCGAAGGCTATCCCGGCAAGCGTTACTACGGGGGTTGCGAGAACGCTGATCGCGTGGAGGAGCTGGCGCGGCAGCGGGCGTGTGCGCTCTTTGGCGCCGAGTATGCGAATGTCCAGCCACACTCGGGATCGCAGGCGAATCAGGAAGCCTATGCCGCCGTGATACAGCCGGGCGACACGCTGATGGGGCTGAATCTCGCCCACGGCGGCCACCTTACCCACGGCCATCCGCTGAGCTTTTCCGGCAAGACATATAAGATCGCAGCCTATGGCGTCAACCGCGAGACCGAAACGATCGACTATGATGAGCTGGCCAGGCTAGCGCGCGAAGCGCGGCCCAGGCTGATCATCGGCGGCGGTAGCGCCTACCCGCGCCTCATCGACTTTGCGCGCATGCGCACCATCGCCGATGAAGTGGGCGCCTTGTATCTGGTAGACATGGCGCACTTTGCCGGCCTCGTCGCCGGCGGGGTACACCCCAGTCCCGTGCCGCACGCGCAGATCGTAACCACAACCACGCACAAAACCCTGCGCGGCCCGCGCGGCGGCATGATCCTGGCGAAATCGGTCTACGCCAAAGAGATCGACCGCTCCGTGTTTCCCGGCTCGCAAGGCGGACCGTTAGTGCACATCATCGCCGCCAAAGCGATTTGCCTGCACGAGGCCCTGCAGCCAGAATTCCGCACCTACGCCCAGCAGGTCGTGACCAACGCCAAGGCGCTGGCGGCCGAGCTACAAAGGCAAGGCTTCCGCATCGTCTCCGGTGGCACGGACACCCATTTGATGCTGGTCGATGTCTTCAGCCAGGGCATCCGCGGCAAAGAAGCCGAAAATGCCCTGCATGCCGCCAATATCACCGTCAACAAAAACGCGATTCCCTTCGACCAAAACCCGCCGCTCAACCCCAGCGGTATCCGCCTGGGCACACCGGCGTTGACCACGCGCGGCATGGGCGAACAGGAGATGCGCCAGATTGGCCAATGGATCGCCCAAGCGCTGCATCATCATCAGGAACCGCAAGTGCTGGCCGAAGTCCAAAAGCAGGTTCTCGAACTCGCCGACGCCTTTCCGCTCTATCCCTCGCGCCGCGACCTGGTTACCGCAGGCCGTTAAAGCGCAAGCGCCTTTTGCAACGTGTGGTTCCGGTGGGCATCCAATGGCGTAGGAGGCAGCTATGCTAGCAAAGGACTACCGGATACCGGCAGTGCTTGGGTGCCTATTGCTCGGCCTGAGCCTGCTTGCTGCGCAAGCGCCGCGTCAATCCCAGACGCAGGCGCTCGACAACTCCATCGAATCATTCCTCAAGAATGAGTTCGCCAAGCACAAGGAAATGGCCAATATCCATGCCACCGTGGATGACCGCGTCGTTACCTTGACCGGTTCGGTGACTGACCTGCGGGCCAAGATGCAGGCCGATCAGGATGCGCGCCAGGTGCAATCCGTGAATGGCGTCATCAATAAGATCGAGGTCAGCACGGTCACCGTGCCGGACGGGCAACTGGAGCGCGAAATCGCTGACCGCTTGGTCTACGACCGTATCAGCATGGGGCAAACCTTCAACTCGCTCAATCTGAAAGTACAAAACGGCATGGTGACCGTGAGCGGCAGTGTCATCGACTACCCATCGCGCGACTCGGCGGTCGACATCATCGTTGCCACCAAGGGAGTCAAGGGCGTTATTGACAATATCAACGTTGAGCCGGTTTCGCCCATGGACGACTCGATCCGCCTGGCGGCTGCCCGCGCCATCTACGGCAACCCGCTGTTCATCCGCTACCGCAACAATCCGGCGCACCCGATCCGCATCGTGGTCAAGAATGGTCACTTGAC